>CAYZVU010000001.1:0-71563 GCA_964482075.1 Candidatus Woesearchaeota archaeon
GTTCTGAAATCATTTCCACAATGTCTCCTTCTTGGATTGAAATTTTTTCCATAGAGGGTTGAAGCATATTTTCTATTTCTACGAATTCGAGAGTTTTCCCAATAATTCCTTTAATATAAGGTAAATTGAAAACAGCTTCTTCTGCTGACTCTCTATCTTCAGCTTCGAGAATAATATATCCTCTTAGTCCTGCTGGCACTGCAACTGAAAAAACATTTAGTCCTTTTTTCCCAGCTCTCTCTGCAATCATGTCTGCTGCTCTTTCTTCTTTGTTTGTTATTACTTTTATAATAAATATCATTTTACCTTTGGACCTGTCTAAGATTTAAACTCTTAGAAAGATATAATTAAGTGATAATTTGTGTTTATAAAATATTCGGTTTGATTAAAAAATGGTTTTCATGATTATTGAAACTATGAATCCAAGTAGCCCGAGAATTACAATTCCGATTGCTGAAACTTTTGAAACTTGTTCAAATTCCATTCGAGATGGCTTTTTTAGAACGTGCCAAACTCTTTTACATTTTACTAAAAATGATTTTGTTGAAGTCCATAATTCCATAGAATAAAGTGGGTTGTAGGGTTTTTAAGTTTTATTCATAAAACTCGATTCCTAATTCGTCTTCAATTTCTTGATGTTTTAGGCTTTCTATTGAATGTGAATCTCCAAGGATTTGTGTGCTCTTTACCCCAGTAACAATTAATAAAACTCTTATTGATTTTTCCATGTCTGGAGAAATCTTTGCTCCCCAAATTAACTTTGCATCTGGGGCCAATTTATTTCCAATTTCCTCGATAATTATTTTACATTCATCTAAGCTCATGTCCGGTCCTCCGATTATATTTACTAATGCTCCCTTTGCTCCAGAAATATCGACATCTAATAGTGGATTGTCTAGTGCTTTTTCTACAGCGTCTTGGGATCTTTTTTCTGTGTCTGATTCTCCGAGCCCAATTAATGAAACGCCCCCGTTTACCATAACTGCTTTAATATCTGCGAAGTCTAGATTTACTAAGCCAGAAGTTGTTACAAGTTCTGTTGTTCCTTTGACTGCGTTTGTTAAAATTTCGTCTGCGATTTTGAATGCTGTGTGTAAAGGTAAATCTGGGGCCAAATCTAAAAGTTTATCGTTGGGGATTACAATTAATGTATCTACATTTGCTTCCATTTTTTCTAATCCAAGTGTTGCGTTTTCGATTCTTTTTTGACCTTCAATGGTAAATGGTAATGTTACAACGCCTATTGTTAATGCTCCTTGCTTTTTTGCTAAGCCTGCAACAACTGGTGCAGCGCCTGTTCCTGTTCCTCCTCCAAGCCCGCAAGTTATGAAAACCATATCTGCGCCTGCTAATTTTTTCTTTATTTCAGTCATAGATTCTTTTGCAGCTTCTTCTCCCACTCTTGGATTACTTCCTGCCCCCAATCCTTGAGTTATTTCTCTACCAATTAGAATTTTTTGGTCTGCATTAGTATATAATAAATCTTGAGCGTCGGTATTCATTGCGATTAATTCTCCGCCTTTTATTCCAATTTCCCTCATTCTTGATAAAGAATTATTCCCTCCACCACCAATTCCCACAACCTTTATTTTTGCAGATTGCTTTTGTAATAATGCCTCCAATTCTCTATCTATATCTTTTACTTCTTGGGAAACATTAGAAAAATTTTCCTCGTTTTTATTAAACATATCATCCATATTTTATTTAAGTGGGATTGGTTTTTAAGGATTATTGCGATTCTTTAGTATCTTTCTTCTCAGATTCCTGCAAGTCTAAGTCTAAATCTAAAATTTCTTTAAATTTATCTTTGAATAATTCGAGGAATTTTTTTATTTGCTCTTCTGTTTTTATTATTAATTTCTTTTCTTTTATTTCGAATGGTAGGTCTTGCCTTGTGAAGAATTCAATTAGGGATTTTGCTTTTTCATTTAAATCTTCTATTTTTCTTTTTATATCTACCTCATAAACCACATCTCTTCCTGCGAGAGAATTATTAAAATCCACCCTTACTCTTCCTCCTGAAACAGAAAGTATTTTTCCCATTTTTCCGTCGAAATTTAAGGTTACCCCTTGAACTGGATTTAAATTATGTTTTCTGAAGAGAATCATTGGCATTAATTTTATCATTGATGGATCTCTTGGGCCAAATGCTTTTTTTGCTTCAAGTTCGATTGTATGCTTACCAATTTCTTTTCCAATTAAAAAATCATCAATTCCTTTTAGAAACATATCTTCCCCAAGTGCGAAAACAAATGGCTTTACAGGTTGTTTTGAATTTATTTTATCTAATTCTTGTTTAATATTTGAATCAAAAACTTCTCCTGTTTCTTTTATTTTTCCAGTAAATTCTATTTCTAGGAAATCTTTTTTTTGTAATGTCATGTAGTTTTGTCAGTAAAAATATTTATAAAGATATCTTTTTTGATTAAATCATGGTTTTAAAAATAATTAATGCTACAGAGGCGAAAGCAGGTGCTAATATTATTCTTGATGGAGTTTCTTGCGTTGTGAAAAAAATGGATGTTTCTAAGACTGGAAAGCACGGGCATGCAAAATGTAGGGTTGAAGCTGTGCCTCTTTTAGGAGGAAATAAAAAAGTTTTAGTTGTCCCAGGCCACGAGAGATTTGAAGTGCCATTAGTTGAAAAAAGAAAGGCGCAGGTTTTATCTAAAGGGGATGGAAAAGTCAGTGTGATGGATTTAGAATCTTTTGAAACATTGGAAATTAATTGTTCAGATGATGATCTTTTTGGGGAATTAGAAGAAAGTGGGAATTGTGAATATTGGGATATAGAAGGGGCAAAAATGATAAAGAGAAAATTGTGATTTTTACCTCATTCGTCCGCCCTAGCGATGTCAAACGAAAGGCGCAAAAATGATAAAGCGAAAATTATAGAACACAAACCTTAAAAAACAAGATTTCTGTTAATTAACTATGGCAAAGAAAATACCTGAAGCTCAAAATAGATTATTTAAGAATATGTTCGTATGTAAAAATTGTCAGTCTAAAATGAAATCAAAGCCTCTTAAAATTCTTGAAGGAAAAGTTAAATGCAGAAAGTGCGGGAAAAAAGCTTTTAGACCCTTAAAGAAAAAATAGGTGTAAAATGAATTTTATAATTTATGATTTGACGTTCTTAGTTTTATTTGCAATATTAGTTGGACTTTTCCTTTATATTAATAAGAAAAATATCCGAAAAGAAGGATTATTATTATTGTATAAAGCTCGATGGGGAATGAAATTAATTGATTATGTTGGAGGGAAATATAAGAAAAGTTTGAAATTCTTGAGTTATATTTCAATTGGACTCGGCTATGTTTTAATGGCTGCAATGATTTATTTATTTGGAAAGATAATTTATATTTATATTTTAATGCCGTCGGTGGTTAAGGCGATTAAGATTCCTCCTATTATGCCCTTAATCCCCTATATTGATAAGGTTGTTCCCAATTTAGGATTGCCTCCTTTTTATTTTACATATTGGATTTTAATTTTAGCGATAGTTGCGATACCTCACGAATTCTTCCATGGAATATTTATGAAAAGATATGGGGTTAAGGTTAAAGCTACAGGTTTTGGATTTTTTCCATTTTTCTTGCCAATATTTTTAGCAGCATTTGTTGAACAAGATGAGAAGAGTTTTGAAAAAGCTAGTAATTTTAAACAAATGGCTATTCTATCTGCGGGGACTTTTGCAAATATCTTAACTGCAATTTTCTTTTTCATAATTATGTTTTTGTTTTTTTCTGCAGCATTTGTTCCGGCAGGGATTACTTTTGATAATTATGCATATACTGGAATTGCTGTTGCAGGAATTAGTATGGTGAACGATGTTAGCTTGGAGAATCCTTCTTATCAAAATGTTTCAGATTTAATTGAAGAAGATAAACTTAATGAGCTTTTTGTTGGTGAAGAGAAATATTTTTTGACTAAATCTTTAATTGAGAATCAAGAAGAAGGGGATTTGCTTTTTGTGTATGATAATGCTCCTGCAATTAAAAATGGGCTTAAGGGTGCAATAATTTATATTGAGCATGGAGAAGATAATATTATTGTTAATAATTTAGAAGACCTTTCATTATTTATGGTGGACTTATCTCCAGGGGATGCTGTTAATATTACAGTTGGCTTAGAAGAAGGTGCTCGAGCAAGTTATTATAATATTGAACTTGAAGAAAATCCTGTTAAAGAGGGGGCTGCTTGGTTAGGAATTGGCTTTGTGGATCAAACAAGGTCTGGGCTTATGGGGAGATTATATAATTTAATGTCGAGCTTTAAAGAACCGCATGTGAATTATGAACCAAAATATGATGGCTTTAGCGAGTTTATTTACAATTTATTATGGTGGCTTGTTTTAATTTGTGTTAGTGTTGCCTTGGTTAATATGCTTCCTGTTGGAATCTTTGATGGAGGGAGATTTTTTTATTTGACTATTTTAAGTTTAACAAAAAGTGAAAGTGTTGCTAAAAAAAGTTTTAAATTTGTAACTTGGCTTTTCTTATTTTTATTGGCATTGTTGATGGTTTTTTGGGCTATTAATTTTTTCTAAAACTTTAAAACCAACTTATTTCTTAGAATGTTATGATCCCAGATAAAGTTAAGAAAATTTTAAAAAAACAACATTATGAAATTGTTGGGAAGCATTCTGCCGTGCAAATTTGTCGTTGGACAAAGCGAAGTTTAAGAGATGAAGGAGTTTGTTATAAGGAACAATTTTATGGAATTAAAAGTCATCTTTGTTGTCAAATGACTCCTGCTGTTATGTGGTGTGATAACAAATGTTTGCATTGTTGGAGAGCAATTGAATTAACTCTTGGAAATAAAATTGGAGGGAATGTTGATTCACCTTCTGAAATTATTGATGGATGTATTGAAGCGCAGAAAAAATTATTACAGGGATTTAAGATTGACCCAAAAAGTAAAAAAGAGCAGATGAGCAAAGCAAACCAAGAAAAATATTCTGAAGCGCAAGAACCAATGCAATTTGCAATTAGCTTAAGTGGTGAGCCAACTATTTATCAAAATATTGGAGGATTGATTGCTGAACTTAGGAAGAGGGGAAAGACTTCTTTTTTAGTTACAAATGGCTTGCATCCTGAGAAACTTAAAGAATTAGTTTCGGAAAATAATTTGCCTACACAATTATATATTTCTGTAAATACTTCAAATGAAAAATTGTTTCAAAAATTTCATAGAAGCTCTATGAAAAATGCTTGGGAAAAATTAAATGAAAGTTTGGAATTAATGGGAGATTTATCATGCCGTACTATATTCAGAATGAATCTTGTTAAAGATTTGAATATGAATGACGAATATGTTAAAGAATATGCTGAGTTAATTAAGAAAGCTAAACCTATGTTTGTTGAAATTAAAGGATTTATGAGTGTTGGCTTTGCAAGAGAAAGGTTGGGTTATGATAGGATGCCAGATTATGAAGAAATGGGGGAATTTGTTAAAAAGTTAAGTTTAGCGACGGGCTTGAAGATTTTAGATGTTCATGAAAGAAGTAGGGCGTGGGTTTTGGGTGAAGATAAAGAGAAGTTGAAGATTAAGGAGATTTAGAAATTCTCGAACGATATATAACTATTGCTGCATAATGTAATGCCATCCTTAAAAGATCAGAATTTTGTATTGGACTCTCTTTTTTTCTTTCTTGAATATTCCCTAAATAATTTCTTATCATATCTCGTGTTAAAATATCCCCTGAACGGAATCCAACTCTATCTTTAGATTCACCAGATTTATCTCCTGGAAAAAATTCCAGCCCCTTATCTTCAAAATATCTAATTTCTTCATCTAATTTCATAAAATCTTATCTAAAAAATCTTTTATAAAACTATCATCTACAAATCAATAACGCCTTCTTTAGTTAAAGCTGCGAATCGAATTCCAACAGGCAAATTGATTAATGCGGAAATTAAGGCCATATGTTCTTTCCCGTCGCCAGATGCCAAGCTTAATGCAACCTCAAGGCCTTCAAATTTGTTTTTGAGTTTTTGCGAAAACTCCTCTCTTAGATCTTTAATTCTTTTGGATAAATCAATTTTGATAAATTCAAATCTCTTTTCGTGTGCAAAATCTTTTGCAGAGTCGTCTCCAATAATAATGATTTTTTCCCAATCCCCAAATTTCATTAATCCTGAGACTTGCGCCCATGCTTGTTGATCTGATGAGAGTAATGCTACGAGTTCCATAATGAAATGAATAGGAGTATATTTTTAAGAATATCTATGATTTAGGGATATAGTAAGTTTTATAAAACAAAATCCTCTCCAATCTTTAACCGATTGTACCATATCGTTGCGAGATAGCATCTAGGCTTGCGGCGCGTTATATGGGAGGCTTAAAACAAAATGACAGAAATAAAAGACGAACTAAAGAATGCTCTTGCTGAACTTCGACAAGGTAAAGAAAGAAAGTTTGACCAGTCAGTAGACTTAATTGTGAATCTTCAAAAGTTCGAGGTTAAAAAACATAATATTAATCTTTTTGTAAGTATCCCACATAAAATTAAAGAAAAAAGAATTGCAGGATTTTTTGAAACTCAAAATAAAAATATTGACACAATTACTAAAGACGAATTTAAAAAATATGGAACAGATAAAAAACTTGTTAAAAATTTAGTTAAAAAATATGATTTTTTTATGGCGCAAGGTTCTCTTATGCCAAAAGTCGCCTCCACATTTGGACGTGTTTTAGGTCCTGCTGGGAAAATGCCTTCTCCTCAACTTGGAATTATTCTTGATGCCGACGATAAAACTATCGATGAATTGAAAAAGAGAATTAATACAAGTGTTAAGATTAAAATTAAAGAACCTAGCATTAAACTTATTGTTGGGAAACAATCGATGAAAGATGAAGAAATTATTGAAAATGTTCTTTCAATTTATAATACAATTATTGCAGAAATGCCAAGAGATAAAGAAAATATAAAAAATGTTGAATTAAAATTCACTATGAATAAACCTGTTAAGATAAATATAAGATGAAAACTAAATCTGGAAACACTGTACCAAAGGGGAAAATTAAGTTAGTTGAAACTTTAAAAGATTTAATTAAAACTAAACAAACAATTTTAATTGCTTCAATTAAAAGCTTACCCTCTTCACAATTTCAAGAAATTTGTAAGAAATTGAGAGCGTCTGCAATTGTTAAATTCCCAAAAAAGAATTTAATTTTTAGGGCAATCGATGAATCTAATGATAAAAATCTTCAAGAATTAAAAACTCAAATTACAGATAGTATGGCCTTGTTGTTTTCAGATGTTGAAAGCTATGAACTTGCTGGAGAATTAATTCGTAATAAAAGTGCTGCAAAAGCTAAACCAGGGCAAGAAGCTCCGTTTGATATTATTATTTCTGCTGGAATGACTGAATTGGTTCCTGGGCCTGCAATTTCAGAATTAGGTGCTGTTGGGATTACTACAAAAGTTACAAAGGGCAAGCTTGAAATTATTAAAGATAAAGTTCTTGTTCAAGAAGGGAAAAAAATTTCTCAAAATGCGGCAGATGTTATGGCAAAGTTAGATATTAAGCCGTTTTCTATTGGGTTTATTCCTGTTTGCTCTTTTGATGTTAAGGAAGGGAAATTGTATTGTGATATTAAAATTGATAAAGCTGAGACTATTGAAAAATTGAAGAATGCTCATGGGAAGGCGTTGCCGTTTGCAGTGAATTTGGGTTATGCTTCAAAAGATACAATTAAACATTTGCTTGGAAAAGCTCATGCTCATGGAACTAAAATTAATAGAATAATGACTGGAGAACCAGAGCCTGTTGCTGTGGCTCCTGTTGTAGAAGAAAAAGTAGAAGAGAAGCCGAAAGAAGAGAAAAAAGAAGCGGCTGCTGAAGGACTGGGGGCCTTGTTCGGGTAAAATGAACAATCACATTCAACAACTAAATGTTGAGGGAAACAAATAAAATGGAAAACGTATATGCATCACTTCTGCTTCACAAAGCAGGAAAAGAAGTGAATGAAGAAAACATCAAAAGTGTTGTTGCGGCTGCTGGCGCAGAGGCTGATGAATCAAAAATCAAGTCTCTTATTGCCAGTTTGAAAGGTGTAGATATAGCTAAAGAGCTTGAATCTGCAAGTTTGGTTTCTGCTGCTCCTGTTGGAGAAGCACCTAAGAAGGAAGAAAAAGAAGAAAAACCAAAAGAAGAAAAGAAAGAAGCTGCAGCAGAAGGCCTTGGTGCACTTTTCGGTTAATTATTATAATCCGTGTGCCAAGCCTACACTTCTAGTTCTAACTGGGGTATAATAGAATTTAAAAAAGTCAGAATTATTAATTAGTTATGGAGAAATTATTTTTGATACGGAATTTATTAAAATGACTGAGAAAATATATTTTATCTATAAATTTAGAAATAATCCTAGTCCCAATGAAACATATAAAAAATTTGAAGAAACATTTGGGAAAGGATATATCTTTGATAAAGAACATCCAAATGCAAGTGATGGAACTAGAGAAGAAATAAGAAGATTATTCACTAAAGATATGAATGAAGGTCATTTTGACTTAGTTATTGTAGATATTTCTTATGGGAAAGGGAGATTTATGGAAGAAGAACTTGCTTTAGCCAATAAACTAAAAATTCCCATTAAAGAAATTAATTTAAATGAAAATTCTATGTAAAAAGCGATACTAAACAATAAGCTTTATATAGGCATTTTTTCTCAGTATCATATTCCAGGGTGAACAAAATGTTAATCTTCGCTAGATTAAAAATATGCCAACAAAAAGATCACCAAGAAAAGGAAGTTTGCAATTCTGGCCTCGAAAAAGGGCTAGAAAGTTTTTGCCTAGTGTGAACTGGGATGCTATTGATTCTACAAAATCATTGAAAGGGTTTATTTGTTATAAGGCTGGAATGGCTTCTGCATATGTTAAAGATAACACTCCTGATTCTATGACAAAGGGAAAAAATATTGCTGTGCCGTGTACAATTCTTGAATGCCCTCCAATGAAGATTTTTTCAATAAGATTCTACAAATATGGGAAAGTTGCAAAAGATGTTTTATCTGAAAATTTAGATAAGGAATTAAGAAGAAAAGTAAAATTACCTAAAAATAAAACAAGCAAATTAGATTCTGTTAAAATGGAAGATTATGACGATGTTCGATTAATTGTTTATTCTATTGTTAAAAAAACTGGGTTAAAGAAAAAGCCAGACTTAGTGGAAGTTGGATTAACTGGCAAGTCTCTTGAAGAAAAAATGATTTTTGTTAAGGAAAATTTAAACAAAGAAATTTCTGCCCTTGATATTTTTGAGCATGGAGAGTTAGTTGACCTTAGAGGATTAACAAAAGGGAAGGGGCTTTCAGGTCCTGTGAAGAGATTTGGGATTCAACTTAAAGTTACAAAGTCAGAAAAAGGAAGAAGAAGACCAGGTAATGTTGGGCCTTGGCATCCGGCAAGAGTAATCTTTAGAGTTCCTATGGCTGGACAATTAGGAATGTTCACAAGAGTAATTTATAATAATAAAATAATTGATTTAGGAAAAGCTTCTGAGAAACCAATTAAGAATATAAAAAATTATGGGGATGTTAAAACAGATTATATTGTTGTTAAGGGTTCTATCCAAGGTTCTGCAAAAAGACAACTTATTTTAACTCGTGCGCTTAGAGAAACTAAAAGAACTAAAAAAGTAAATTATGAGGTTGTTGAATTACGATGAAAGCAAAATTATTAGATATTCACGGAAAAGAAAAATCACAAATTGATTTACCTAAATGTTTTTCTGTAAAACCTCGTGAAGATGTTGTTGCAAAAGTTTTGGAGACTCGAAAAACAAAACAACCCTATGGATCAAGTCCTCGAGCAGGAGCTCGTTCTGCAAGTGGGAATCTTGTTCATAGAAGACATGTCTGGAAGTCTCAATATGGACGAGGTATGTCCAGGGTTCCACGAAAAGCTATGTCTCGAAGAGGAACGCAATTCAACTGGGTTGCTGCTGTGGCGCCAAATACTCGTGGTGGACGAAGGGCACACCCCCCAAAACCTATTTCTATGATTAACACATTAAAAATCAACAAAAAAGAACTTCAGCTTGCGATGTTCTCTGCGTTAAGCGCAACAACTAATTCTAAACTTATTATAAAAAGATATGCTACATTGAATAAAGTAGATCAAAAATTTCCTCTTGTGGTAGAATCAAAATTAATCTCCCTTAAAGCAAAAGACTTTCTCAAAAGTATTCAAGAAATTTTAGGAAAAGATTTATTTAACTTATTAATTAAGAAAAAAGTTCAAAGAGCAGGAATTGGGAAAATGAGAGGAAGAAAATATAAATCAAACGCAGGGTTACTTTTAATCCAAGGTGAAAAAGAAAATTTAAAATCAAAACAAATTGAAGTTGTAAAAGTTAATGAGCTTGGAGTAAATGATTTGGCTAGAGGCGGGCTTGGAAGAATAACAATTTATACTGAAGAAGCAATTAAATTTTTAGGTGGGAAAAAAGAAAAAGCGCCTAAGAAAAAACCTCAAATTAAGAAAGAAAGAAAAGTAAAGAAAAAAATTATAAAGAAAAAATCTACTAAAAAGAAAATGGAAAAGAAAATTAAGGAGAAGAAAAAATGAAACCTCTAGTAACTGAAAAAGCTGTTATGCTAATTGAAAGAGATAATGTTTTAACATTTGAATTAGATAAAAGAAAAACAAAGGTTGAAATTAAAGAAGAAGTTGAAAAAGTATTCAATGTTAAAGTAGATGGAATTCGAACACTTATCCACGACAATAAAAAACATGCTTATGTTAAATTAAATAAAAAGAATCTTGCTATTGATTTAGCAACGAAGCTGGGGATGATGTAGTAAAATGGGAAAAAGAATAATAACACAAAGACGGGGAAGAGGGACTTCTACTTATAAAGTTAATAAAAAATCTTTTAGGTATAAAATCCAATACCCAAAATCACTTTCAGGCGAAGCAAAAGTTGTAAAGATATTTAATTCTTCAGCTCATAGCTCACCTTTGGCGAAAATTTCAAATAGTGAAGGAAGTTTTTATATTCCTGCGTTTAAAGGAATGTTTGAAGGGCAAAAAATAAATTTTGATGAAAATAAAGTGTCTGAAGGGAATATATTAAAATTAAAAGACATACCTTTTAAAACAAAAGTATATTGTGTTGAATCAAAACCCGGAGATGGAGGAAAATTTGTTAAGAGTGCGGGGAATAAAGCGACAGTTAATAAGGAAGCTAATGGATACATTTTTATTGTAATGCCCTCAAAAAAAGAAAAGAAATTTCATCCAAATTGTAGAGCTGTGATTGGAATTATTGCTGGCGCTGGAAGATTAGATAAGCCAATTGTTAAAGCAGGTAAGCAATTTTATATTAAAAAAGCAAAAAGTAAATTATGGCCAAGAACTTCAGCGGTAAAGATGAATGCAATAGATCATCCGTTTGGATCGGGTAGAGCAAAGAATGTTAAGAGTAAGATTGCTAAAAGAAATGCTCCTCCAGGACGAAAAGTTGGGTTACTAAGACCGAGAAGAACAGGTAAGAAAAAATAAAATGGAATTAAGAAAAAAACAATTTAAATACAAAGGGCAAGCAATTGAAGAATTGCAAAAGCTAGATGTTAGAGAATTCTCAAAAATAGTTAAGTCTGGGAATAGAAGAAATATCCTTCGAAATTTCCAGAAGCATGAAGAATTTATCGCCCTTGCCAAAAAAAGAATTGAAAATAAAAAACAGATTAGAACTCATATTAGGGATTTGGTTATAACACCACAACTTGTAGGGATGAGACTTAATATTTACAATGGAAATAAATTTGTTCCTGTTGATATAACAGGAGACATGTTAGGACACAAATTTGGAGAATTTGCACCAACAAGAGCAAAGATTATGCATAGCAAATCTGGTGTTGGAGCAACAAAAGGAAGTAAAGTTATTTCAAAGAAATAAAATGGTAAACACAGAAAAACCCACAACAAAAGCTGAAGCAAAGAAGCAAGCACCAGTGAATGCTTTAAAAAAAGAACAAATTAACAAAGCTCCAGCCGAAGCTAAAGTTAAAAAAGAAGAGATTAAAAAAGTCGACAAAAAACCAGTTAAAAAAACATCTTCAAAAAAGAACGTAGTTGTTGTAAACGCTCACAGCGTTCCGGTATCAGCCAAAACTGCAAAATATATTTGTAATTTTATTAAAAATAAATCAATTAAAAAAGCTCTCGAAGATTTGGATTTGGTATCTAATAAAAAAATTCCAGTTCCAATGAAAGGGGAAATCCCACATAAGAAAGGAAAAGGAATGATGTCTGGGAGATACCCAAAACGAGCTGCACAAAATTTTGTTCCTTTATTAAAAGGTCTTCAAGGGAATGCAAATAATCATGAATTGGAAAATCCAATTATCTCAGAAGCCATTGTTAACAAAGCGCAAAGACCTTTTGGAAGATTTGGGAAATGGCAAAGAAAAAGAGCACATATTACATTAAAGGCTCGATCAAAAAAGATTAAAGAAGCAACACCTAAGAAAAATATTAAAGAAAATAAAAAAACAACTACAGAGGTTAAAAAATAATATGGAAGAAAGAAACACAGTAAAACTCAAGAAAGAAGAATTATCTATTAAAGAGCATATTCAAAATTATCTTGGGAAGGGAAAAATAAGTAAAATCAGAATTGAATATACTCCTGTTGGGGAAAGAATTCACTTAACAACGCACAAGCCAGGTTTAATTATCGGAAGAAAAGGAGAAAGAATCCAAGAACTTACAGCAGAATTAAAAAGAAATTTCAAGCTTACAAATCCTAAGGTTGAGATTGACGAAGTTACAGAACCGGAATTAGATGCAAAAATTATGGCAGATGAAATTGCATTGGGATTAGAAAGATTTGGTCCAGTTAAATTTAAAGTTATTGCATATAGAACTCTTCAAAAGATAATGAAAGCTGGTGCTCTTGGTGTTGAAATAAAATTAAATGGGAAGCTACCAAGTTCAAGAGCTAAAAATTGGAGATTTGCCCAAGGATATTTAAAAAAAACTGGAGAGCCCTCTAAATTAGTTGATAGAGCACAATCAAGAGCACAAACAAAACCTGGAACTGTTGGGGTAAATGTAAGTATACTTACTCCTTATGTTAAAATGATAGACAAAATAGATATTGATGAAAAATTATTAGCTAAATTAAAAGAAAATTCAGAAAGCGAAGTTGAAGAAGCTCCAAAGAAAAAAATTAAAAAGAAGACACGGAAAAAATGAAATATAAAGAAATAGAAAAAATAAATAAACAAGATTTAGATAAGAAACTGAAAGATTTAAAACTAGAACTTGTTAAATCTAAAGTAGGGGCTTCAAAATCTGGTAGCTCAAGAATTAAACAGATTAAAAAAATAATCGCACGAATTCATACTCACAACAATAAACAAGTTAGTGAGAAAAATAAATAACATGGAAATATGTGCAAAATGTGGCTTGCCAACGCAGGCCTGTGTGTGTGAGCAGATCGTAAAAAGCTCTCAAAGGATAAAAGTGTCGACAGACAAAAAACGGTACGGGAAGATCGTGACTCTCGTGTCGGGATTCGAAAGTGAAGTTGATGTAAGGAAGATTGCAAAAGCTCTAAAAAATGAGCTTGCTTGCGGAGGGACTTACAAAGACGACACAATAGAATTACAAGGAAACCATACAAAAAAAATAAAAGAACTTTTGGTTAAACTTGGATTTGAAGGAGACTCAATAAGTTAAACACACAGAAGAGGTAATAAAAAAATGGAAAACAAAATGAAAAAACAAAATGAAAAAGAAGCAAACGCAGTTGAAACTTTGCAAAATTGCGAAGATAAAAATTGCTCTGCTCATGGAAGTTTGAAAGTTAGAGGAAGAACCTTTAAGGGAATTGTTATTAGAAAGTTTAATAAAAGAATTACAATTGAATTTGAAAGAATGATTTATGTTAAAAAATTTGAAAGATATGCTAAATCAAAAACTAAAATTCATGCAAGACTTCCGGATTGTATGAAAAATTTAGTTCAAATTGGGGATTTAGTAAAAGTTCAAGAATGTAGACCTCTAAGTAAAATTATTCACTTTGTATTTGTTGAAAAAATTAAATCTATGGTGGATAAAAAATGAAAGCAGTAAGCGCAAGAACAACTCCAGGATTAAATCTTGGTGCTAAGATGGTCTCTTCAGATAATAGTGGAGCTAAAATAGTTAGATTAGTTTCAGTTAAAAGAGGAAAGGGAAGGAAAGGGAAACAAGGTTGCGCGAAAATTGCAGACTGGGTAAAAGTAAGTGTGCGAAAAGGCATCCCAGATATGAAAGGAAAAGTTTTTGATGCAGTAGTTATTCGACAAAAAAAATCTTATAGAAGATTAAATGGAGAAAGAATAGCCTTCGAAGATAACGCTGTTTCAATTTTAAAGGATGATAAAGGTAACCCAAAAGGAACTCAAATTAAAGGACCAATTGCAAGGGAGGTAATGGAGAGATGGCCGCAAGTTGCGAAAATCGCCAGTATTGTATATTAAAATGAAAAAGAAATTTAGCACAGCATGGAAAGCGAGTAAGCAGCCTCGGAAACAAAGGAAATATATAGCTAATGCTCCGCTTCACCTAAGAAAAAAATTTGTTAGTGTGAATCTTGCAAAAGATTTAAGAGAGAAGCAAGGCAAAAGAAATCTTCCATTAAAAAAAGGAGATAAAGTAAAAGTTATGAGAGGTAAATTTAAAAATAAACAAGGAAATATTTTAGAGGTAAAACTTAAAACAGGTAAAATTTATGTTGAAGGAATACAAACAAAGAAAAATGACGGTTCAAAAGTAAATGTATCTATGAGGGCTTCAAATCTACAGATCATTGAAATGATTGAAAGAACAAAAAAAGTAAAAAATAAAGTTGAAAAAACTAAAACGCCCAAGGGCGTACCCCGAGACTTTCCCAATACCCTAAAGGGCACAAGTAAAATGCCTACTGAGGGCAAAAAATCAGCGGAAGTTAAAAAATGACAAAACATGTAAAAAGGCATAAAATGCCAAAACAATGGCCAGTGGCAAAGAAAGGTACTACATTTGTAGTTAGACCAAGCTCAGATAAAGAAAAAGGAATTCCGATACTTATCCTGTTAAGAGATTTAATGCAAATAGCTCAAACTAAAAGGGAAGTTAAAAAAGCCATTCACCAAAAACATATTTTATTGAATAATAAACCAGTTAGAGACGAGAAACAAAGTACTCTTTTGTTTGATGTATTAACAATTGTCCCCTCTAAAAAGAATTACCGAGTAATTTTATCTGAAAAGGGCAAATTTGACTTAGAAGAAATTAAAAGCCCTGATCAAGACAAGAAAATTTCAAAGGTAATAAATAAAAAGGTTTTGAAGGGCAAAAAAGTTCAGCTTAACTTAAGTGATGGAAGAAATATTTTAAGTGATATTAAATGTGAAGTTAATGATTCACTTTTAATTAATTTAAAAAATAGAAAAATTGAAAAGTGTTTACCATTAGAAGAAAAAGCGAAAGTTATTATTTTTGCTGGAAAGCACACAGGTAAAATGGGAAGTGTGGATAAAATTAAGGGAGAAGAACACATCGCTAAACTTAATATTGATGGAGAAGAAGTTAATGTTTTAATTAAACAATTAATGGTGGTGTTATAAAAATGGCTGAAAATAATAAAAATATTATGAAAGAAAATATTATGAGAAAAATTAAAATAGAGAAAATTGTTTTAAACATAGGTGGGGTTGGGGAAGATCTTGAAAAGGGGTTTAAACTTTTAGAGTTATTAACTAAAAAGAAACCCTTGAAAACAAAATCTCGAAAAAGAATTCCGTCTCTTGGAGTTAGGCCTGGCTTAGAAATAGGAGCTGTTGTTACTCTCAGAAAAGATTATAAGGAATTGTTAGAAAAATTCTTTGTTACAATAGACAGACAGATAAAAAAGAAACAAGTTAGTGAAAATAATTTTTCATTTGGAATAAAAGAATATATTGAAATTCCTGGGATTGAATATCAAAGAGAAATAGGAATTATTGGTTTTGACATAACAATTGTTTTCAAAAGAACTGGCAGAAGAGTTAAGTTAAAAAAAATTAAGAGAGGAAAAGTTTCGCCAAAACAAATAATTTCAAAAGAAGAAATAATTAAATTTATGGAAGAAAACTTCCAGGTTGAGTTTATATAATGGGCGCTAGTGATTGGAAAAATATCTTGAAGCAGCTAGATGCGAAGCCAGCCGTTAAAGCGAAGTTTTTAAAACATAATAAACCAAAAGAAAGGAAGATTGGAATCGCTGTTAATAGATGTGAGCGATGTGGGAGATTTGGAGCACACATAAAATCATATGGATTAAATTTATGCCGACACTGTTTCAGAGAAATAGCTGAAGAAATCGGTTTCAAAAAATATAGTTAAAATGTCACACGATATAGTTGCAGATGCACTAAACATGATAAGAAATGCGAAAAAAGCTAGAAAGAGCTCTGTTAAAGTTAAAATAATTTCTAATCTTTTAATAGAAGTTTTGAAAATTATGAAATCCAAGGGTGCGATTAAGAGATATAAAATAGAAAGTAAAGAAAAGGCCTTAACAATTGTTATTGGGGATTTAGTTGATTGTAAATCCATTAAACCGAGATTTACTGTTACTCAAGATCAAATCGAAAAATATAGAAGAAGATATTTGCCTTCAAGAAATATGGGCCAGGTTATTCTTTCAACAAATAAAGGCTTAATGACTCACGAAGAAGCAAAAGAACAAAAAATTGGAGGATGCTTAATTGCATATTTTTATTAAAATGAAAAAAGAATTATATCAAATAATAGAAGTTCCTGAAGGAATTGAAGCTAGTATTAATGGGAATGAATTAATTGTAAAAGGAAAAGAAGGAGAATTAAAAAGAGAATTTAATTTAGGAAAACTTGAATTTAATAAGAAGGACAATAAAATTACTATTGGAAATAAAAAATCTACTAAAACTGAAAAAAGGGCTATGAATACTATTGTTGCACATATAAAAAATATGCTAAAGGGAGTGGAAGAAAAATTTGAGTATCAACTTAAAATTTGCTTTAATCATTTTCCAATAACAATTGATGCCAAAGAAGACCATGGAATAATTAAAAACTTTTTAGGAGAAAAAATTCCGAGAAGAGTTGAATTCCCAAAGGGGACAGATATTGATATTAAAAAAGATTTTATTACAGTTAGAGCTATGGATAAAGAATTAGCTGGGCAAGCAGCTGCAAATTTTGAGAAGGCTACAAAAGTTAGAAACAAAGATAGAAGAGTCTTCCAAGATGGAATTTTCATTACAAATAAAGCAGGAGCTGAAATTTAAAATGGTAAAAAAATTTTTAAGAAGAACTTGGCATAAATATTCTAAACTTGGGAAAGGAAGAAAGAAAAAACAAATTTGGAGAAGACCAACAGGAAGAGATAATAAGATGAGAGAGAAAAGAAAAGGTTATCCTGCTGTAGTTAGTATCGGGTATAAAAAAGATCAAAATGATTCAGGAAAAATAAAAGAAAAAATTCCAGTCATGATTAAAAATGTTAATGAAATGGGCAACCTTAACAAAAATCAAATTGCATTGATTGGGAACGTGGGTAAAAAAAGAAAAATTGAACTTGCTGAATTTGCTCAGAAAAATCAAATTGATATTTATAATTTAAACCCAAAAATATATTTGAAAAAAAATAAAAAAGTTGGAGAAAAATCAAAGGAGATAAAAACAAAATGAATTTATTAAAAAAGAAAGAACTTGCGGCAAGAACATTAAAGGTTGGGAAAGCTCGAATTGTTTTTGTTGAAGAAAGGCTAGAAGAAATTAAAGAAGCGCTTACAAAACAAGATATAAGAGACCTTAAAAAAGATGGAGCAATAAAAGTAAAAGATGTTGCAGGCAGAAAAAAGGTTGTTAAAAATAAATCAAGAAGCCCAGGGAATATTAGAAAAAAACCAAACACCAGAAAAAAAGATTATGTTATTATGACTAGAAAATTGAGAAAATATGCTTTAAATATGAAAGAACAAGGAAAAGTATCTAAAGAAGATTTGACTGAAATAAGAAAAAGGATTAGAAATAAAAAATTCCGAAGCAAAGCACATTTAAAAGAATATATCGGAGGAAAACAAAATGCTTAAAACAATAAAAAGAAGAAGAAAAGAAAATAAAACAGACTATCTTAAGAGAATTAGATTACTTAGAAGTGAAACCCCAAGAATTGTTTTGAGAAGAACAAATAAACATTTTATTGCTCATTACACAACGAGTGAATCTGCCCAAGATAAAATTGTTTTTGGAATGACCTCTAAAGAACTTTTAAAATATGGCTTGTCAGAATCTGCAAAAGGAAGTTTAAAATCTATCTCTACAGCATATTTATTTGGAGTGTTAATCGGTAAACAGATTCTTGATAAAAAACTGACCACGCCAATTGTAGACTTAGGAATGATGAAAACTCTTCACAAATCAAAGCCATATGCTTTCTTGAAAGGTTTAATTGAAGCAGGGTTAGAAATTAATTGTAAAGAAGAGGCCTTCCCTTCTGAAGAGAGAATTAGAGGAGAACACTTAAAAAATAAGATTAATGTTGAAGAAATTAAATTGAAGATTTTAGGAAAATAAAATGGAAGAAAATAAAAAAGACGAATATGCAGAGAAACCTGAAGAAGTTTTGAATGAAAAAGACTTAAAGGAACTTGAAGAATTGAAAAAGAAAGCAGCGCCAGTTGTAGAAACAAAAAGGAAAAGATATACTGGACCTACAACAGAAGAGATTCTTGCAGCATGGAAACCAAAGACAAAATTAGGGAAAGATGTTAATGATAAAAAAATAAAAAATATTGATGAAATCTTAGATGCGAACATGAAAATTCTTGAGCCAGAAATTGTAGATTCACTTATTACAGTTAAATCTGATTTAATTTCTATTGGACAATCTAAGGGGAAATTCGGTGGCGGAAAAAGACGTGCTTGGAGACAAACTCAAAGAAAAACTAAAGAAGGAAATGTCCCGACATTCTCTGCACTTGCTGTTGTCGGTGATGAAAATGGGCATATTGGAATTGGAACTGGAAGGGCAAAAGAAACTCTTCCTTCAAGAGATAAATCTGTTAGAAAAGCTAAATTAAATTTAATAAAAATTAAGCGAGATTGCGCGGCATTTGATTGTTCTTGTTCAGAGCCTCATACTGTCCCATTTGAGGTTACAGGGAAGTCTGGGAGTGTTAGAATAACTCTTATCCCTGCTCCACAAGGAACTGGCTTAGTTGTAGGAAATGAATTAAAGAAGGTTTTAAAACTTGCAGGAATTAAGGATGTTTATTCAAAAACATTTGGAAGAAAGAGAACAACTTTTAATTTTGTTAAAGCTTGTGTTGATGCTTTGGAAAAAACAAATGTTAGGGAAGATAAAAAATGAAAATTGCAATAATAAGAATTAAAGGACAAATTGGATTGAGAAAGGCTGTAGCTGAAACTTTATTTAGACTTCGTCTTCGAAGAAAATATGCTTGTGTCGTAATTGATAATCCTTCTAAAGAACAACTTGGGATGATTAAGAAAGTTCAAAATTTTGTAGCATTTGGAGAAATTGGAGAAGAAATGTATAAAGAATTAGTTAAAAAAAGGGGACAAAAAAATGTAAAAGGAGAATTAAAACCTTTTTTCAGATTGCACCCTCCTAGAAAAGGAATTGAAGCTAAAAAACATTTTGGAGTTGGGAAAGGAGTTTTAGGAGATCATAAAACTAAAATAAATGAATTAATAGAGAGGATGTTATAATGAAAATCATAAAAAGAAAAAAAGAATCTAGAATGCATGGAAGAAAAATGGGAACTCATGGCGGAGGATGTAGAAAGAATAGAAAAGGACATGGACATCGAGGTGGAGTTGGAATGGCTGGGAGTGGTAAGAGAGCGGACCATAAAAAAACATTGATAATTAAAAATCATGGACATAATTATTTTGGTAAAAAAGGGTTCACAAGTATTGGAACAAAGAGAGACACTCGACAAAGAATAAATCTTAGAGATATTGAATTAAGTCTTGAAAAATATGGTAAAAAAACTTCTGCAGGATATGAAATTAATTTAAAAGATTATAAAATTCTTGGGGTAGGGGAAGTTAAAAATAAATTAATTATAACTTGTAAAGAAGCTTCAAAATCTGCTATAGAAAAAATTAAAAAAGCAGGTGGAAGCTTAATCTTTTCTATTGCTAAAGAGGTTAAAAAATAATATGGGAACTATTGGACTAAAAATCAAATTAATGCCAACCTCTCCTGATGCTGACTTGGAAAAAATTAAAACAGATGCTATTAAGGTCATTGAAAGCAAAGAAGGGAAAAATATTACTTTTGAAGAAGAGCCAGTTGCATTTGGACTAAAGGCTGTAATCGCCACCTTTGCCTTAGATGAGGATTCTGGAGATTCAGATGGAATTGAGAATGGCTTGAGTGAGATGGAAAATATTAGTTCTTCAAAAATTATTGATATGAGAAGAGCTTTTGGATAGGTATAAAAACTTAGAAAATTTATTTTTAATATGTTACCTGAAGGACAATCTGGACAAATAAAGAAACAATTGCTGGAACAGATTAATTCTACTTTCCCAGAGGATAAAAAAGCTGATGCAATTTCCAAAATTGAAGTTATGGATGATGAGCAGCTTGAAGAATTTTTGAAACAAAATAATCTTATTAAGGGGGAAGGCGCGGGAGAAGAGCAGAAATGTGTTTTTTGCTCAATTGTTTTTGGGGATATTCCTTCTACTAAAATTGGAGAAAATGAGAAAGCTCTTGCAATTTTGGAAATTAATCCTATTTCAAAATCACATGCAATTGTGATCCCAAAAGAACATGTTTCAAAAGAAAATATTCCTCAAGAAGCCTTTGATTTAGCAAATGAAATTTCTGAGAAAATTAAAAACAAATTTGGCCCTAAGAATGTTATTATAGAAACATCTAATTTATTTGGACACGAAATTATTAATGTTCTTCCTATTTATGGGAATGAAACACTTTCTTCTCCAAAAAAGCAAGCTACTCCTGAAGAACTTTTAGAATTGCAAAAAAAATTAGGCGAGGCGGTTGTCGAGGTTGTTGAAGAGAAACCGACAGAAGAAATTAATGAAAAGAATACTTGGTTACCAAAAAGAATACCCTAGATAATAAGATAAAATAAATAAAATAAAAGTTATTAAGAAAACTGGGACAAAAGGTATCCCTTGCTTAATTAATACAAATTTCTTTTTCTTTTTTAGGAGAATTATTTCTTTTTCTGTAAGGCCTTCCCACTTGGCTTTTATTAATTTTTTTCCAATTTTAATATTACTACAAAGCCAATCCCCTTCTCTAAGGTCATTTGTTTTTACTTTTCTTACCATGCAGGATTCATCAATTGCCTTGGCATATAAGAATAAGAAAGGTAATATAAAAATAAATATTCCTAAGAAAAAGAAAAGTTGTTGGTAAAAACTAAGAACCATTATAATTATACCTAAAGCCATTCCAATGTAAACCATTTTTCTATTTTTATTGAAGAGGAAATCAAACTTTTTTCTGAATATTTTTCTATTCCTTATGAAGAGAACTGTGCTCCAGATGAGACCATATATAGCTCCTATGAAAAGAAAAATTAAAAAGAAGTTTAGGAATAGTCTAATATTTTCTATTAGAGTCGTGTGGAGCGGCAGAATTGCCCCTAGCGCCATGAAGAGCTTTGCATCTCCTCCTGCGAATAATCTTGAATAATAAAATATATTACCGAATATAAAGAATAATACGAACCCTATTAGTCCTTGGTAGAAGAATGCGAAGTTTGTTTGAGCAAAGAATGAATAAAAGAATCTGAAGCCTAATGCAAAAATTATAAGAGAAAAATTCAACCAGTTTGCAACCTCTCTTATTTTTAGGTCTTGGATTGTTGCAAATAAAATCCAAATTAAAGCTAAAGTCAATAAGAAGATTTCTGCGAACATTTTTTAATAATTTATTTAGATTTTAATATCTCGGTAGCTCTAAATTTTCCTCCTTTTCTATAAGGATGTTTTCGTTTTTCACGCTTTTTGTCTTTGCTTTTATTGCGTGATTCAGAATCTGCTTTTGACATAGATTAAAATGTTGAAATAAGTTTAAATAAGTTTTGGGGAGATTTATTTTTTACAAAGGTTCGAACAAGCGTCTTTATCATCCTTATTCCCATCATCACATTCTTCACCTGTATCTACTTTCCCATTTCCACAAAAAGGTATCTCCTTGCAACAGCTTTTACTACCAGAGGAATCGCTTGCCTTTAAAGTTAAATCTTCGTGAACATTTGGTACACAATCATTAATCATCCAAGAGCCTCCTAAATCAGAACATGAGCCGGGGCAAGGAATTGAAGGGCAAGGCTTTACATTATAATCAGGATATTTTTCCTTATCTGAAAATTTCTCACAAGTTGAGGTTGTTTTAATTTTAGCCTTATCTATTAACTCTTTATCTGATGAACAAAAATTATATGTGTTCCCTGCAGAGCAAGCAACAGAACATGACTGAGCAATTTTATCTACATTTTCTGAAGATAACCATGGAGCCATTGTGTCCCATCCCATCATAAATCCTAAAATTAAAAGAACTAAAACAAAAACTCCTAAAACTATTAATATAATTGCGCTTGTGCTCAACCCTTGACCTCTTTTTTCCATGATTGTTTAAAGAAAAATTTATTTATAAATGTTTGTAAATTATTAGGAAAGTTCATATTGAACATGATAAAGTTCTTTTCGGTCTCCTGAAAAAGAAAATTCACTAGAATAATAAATCGCATGCAATATTTTTTTATCGCCGTCCATTTCAACATAAAATTTCCTGTTATTAGAAATACCTTCGTCTATTTTTTTGTTAAGTTCTTTAATTAAATCTTCTGGGTTTTTTTTAATATTTTCATAAAATTTTATTTGGTCTATTATTGAATTAACTTCAGAAATAATTATTATCCCTGAAAAATCTTTTTTCACCTGATCATTTGGAAAATAAAATGCCATTATAGAAAGCACACAAATTGCTACAACCCCTATTACTAAAATCAATATTGGTATGTTTGCTTTTTTGTTTTTCATTTTAAACATCCACGAACATCCCCTCAAGATATCTCCCATCTTTATTTAAATTTATTTTTTCCACTACATAAGGGGAAATTTTATCATTATTTTTTCCAAGGATACTCACTAGGCGAGACCCAAAATATGAATTCTTCCTTATCCCAATCCCATTAAAATTTATCCCAATCCAAACCCCAACACTATAATCTGCCCAATAATCCTCTTTAAATATTTCTGCTGCGAGATCTCCATTGTCGCCTTCTATATTATTTATTTGAAGTTGTTTAAAAATTATTTCCCTTCCACCAGATATTCCTGAATCTACCTCTGTCGCCAAATAAGAGAACATTGATTTTTCAGCAACAGTTTCTCTTACAAGAGGCTGTATTTCCTTGTTGCCTACAAATTTTGTAGAAGTTATAAAAATAGAAATTGAAAGAATTACAATTATCACGATTGTTGCAACTAGCCAAACCATTGTGTCGCTTATTTGTGCTTTTTTATTTTGCATTTTTTTCTATTTTTCTTATACTTGTGAAAATATTTATTTTATAAGGTGTTTGCCCATTTAGATTTTTATCTAAAATATACATTGTCCGATTCATACAATAAGGAAAAGTATCTGCGAGATTACAATTATCTTTGAGGTCTATATTTCCTTCTTGAATAGGCTCTCTAAAAATTTTTGAAGACCCAAAAGGATATATCTTAACTTCAATATAATACTGGTCATTATCCCATTCATAAATCTCTTCTGAATTAAAATTTAAATTGCATTTTGTTAAAAAATTTTTTCTTAATATAAAATTTCCTTCATCATCCAAAAGTTGTTGATCTAAATCCCCTCCTTGAGATAAACAATTTGCAACATGGTCTGTTAAAAGTTGAGCTTCTATTTTTCTTACATCTAAAGGCTCTCCTTGAAAAATTGCGACCATATAAACAATTGCTGCTGCTACTAAGAAGAGAATTACAAACCAATATAGGGACATTATTTTGCCTGTTGCTTTTTTATTCATTTTCTTTAATTTCAAAATAGTATTTATTTGAGTCAATAGATTCATGAGCGATAACATCTACATTATTAAAAAAAGAATAAGAATTCCCTGTTCCAGACTCAAGCCTTACTGTAACAATATTTTCTTCAATAATTACTTCAGGAAAATTTTTTCCTTCTGCCTTATCAAAAGCATCTTCCATGTCTAAAATTATTTTCATTCCTGGTTGAGCTGCGTCAATCATTAAAGCTATTTGTTTTGAATATGCCTTTTCCATCATTGCTGTGTTGGAAACTTGGGAGTGTATAAATAAAATTAAAATTGTTAAAAAAAGTAAATTTAGGACAATAAAAACTATGTTCTCTACTAAGAGAGTTGCTTTTTTATTCCTCTTTTTCATAGCGAATTAAGGAAATCTAAATTAATAAAGTTTTAGTAGAGTAATATTTAAATATTAAGATTTGTTTGGGAAGAGATGAAGGGAAAGTCTAAAATTTATACTCTTGCATTGAGTTTATTAATTTCTACTATACTTCTTAAAACAGGATATAGGCCATCTTGTTTAGAAAAAATTGCATTGGAAAATTCATCCCATAAAATAGAAAAAGCCAATAATGAAAAACCTATCGTGGATAGCGCTTCTTCAGAGTTTTTTTCTGGGGGGAATACTTCTTCACCCCTCCCTCCAAAAAAAATAAGGAGGGCTAAAATTAAAAATTCGAGAGCCACCACTACAACTACTACTTACTATAGAAATACCACCATTCCTCCATCCAGGGCTACAACTTATGAAAGCCCTACTCCCCCCGAAAAATTTTGAAAAGTAAAGATATTGAAAATATTAAAAGAAATTTCATAACTAAACATGATGAAGATTGTTATGTTGAATTAAAAGACCTTAAACCCATTTTGAGATATAATAAAATAATTTCTCCTGAAGATGCCATTTTATTTTATTTGGCAAGTTTATATCATGGAAGATATGTAAAAAATCTATTTTCTAAAACATCGACCCCTGAAGAGATAAATAATTTTATTTCTAAAACAAAGGGTAATTTTTCTTGGGGGAAAATGAAAATCCTCCCCTCAAAAATAAGAGAAAATTCAAGAAATCTTGTTTGTATTCCCACTGTTTATTATGAGATATTCCCTCGCGAAGCAATTTGTTTTGCGAATGAAGAAGGGGAACTAAAAATAGTTCCAAAATATTCCAAAAAGACAGACGATTACAAAAAAATGAAACAAATAAGTTTTTCATTCCACCCATATCTTCTTAAAACTTTTTCAAAGGAGGAAAGAAAATATATGAAAAAAGATAAATATGGTTGGGTAATTTTCCCGAGGGAATTAATCGAATGAAATTTGGAGAAATTGCATCAGATATTGCGAGTAAACTTTCTTTTTGGGGGTCTATTACATTAGGAACTTTCGTTGTGGGGACAGCACTATTAGTCAACACATTCTCCACAGAGGCACCTTCAAAAAAATTAATTATCCCCCCGATTAGTTCTGAAAAAATTTGTGATAAAACAGAACTTGTTTCTATGCCGATGGGGGGAACAACGGGTTCAAAATTTGCTCCTGAAAATAAAAACCCTAGAAAAGAAAAAGTTCGTATTCGTTCTTTTGTAGATAAAGAA
Organism: Candidatus Woesearchaeota archaeon; assembly: GCA_964482075.1. GTDB lineage: Archaea > Nanobdellota > Nanobdellia > Pacearchaeales > GW2011-AR1 > CAYZVU01. The sequence continues at coordinate 25,686 of CAYZVU010000001.1, forward strand.
TCAAACGAAATATTTTTAGAATATCTTCCAGAAGGATTTGATAAAGAGAGGACTTCTTCCAGAACCCCTTTAGAATCAGATTATGCTGTTATAAATAGCAGTTGGACTGGGGCTGCAATAAATATGCCTTCTTGTGCGAAAATTGAATCCCAAGACCAACAATCATTTAGAATTGAAAAAGGATGGGATACAAATATGAAATCTTTGGAAGATCATCCTGAAGCAAAATTCGTTATGGTTGGGGGAGATATTGTTATGGAAGCTCTTACATCAAGGATTCCATATTCTGAAAAACTTTTTCAAAAAATGATGGATTATTCTGAAAAAAATAACCTTCTGAATATAAAAGCTATTCCAAATCTTCTCCCAGAAAAATTGAATGGAAGCGAGGTTGCAAGAAAAACTAGGATAAAATTAAATTTGGAAGATTGTGTAGGGGAGGTTAAATTTTTATTGGCTCCAGTAGTTTATATTGGAAGAGAATTTGACGCAAACCGACAAGGAAATTTTGGAAGTGGTAGATTAGAAGGAATGATTACTTTTGCGATGCAAGGGGGGATGACTGAAGAAGAAAAAGTAGGAATAGAAAAATATTTTTTGCAAGGAAAAGAACTTCAATATGCAACCCTTGCAAGACATAACGCACTTTTTGGGAAAAATGTTAAAAAAAATCCTTATATAATTGGCCAAGAAAAAAACAAAGCTGAAATGTCTGAAGATCTCAAAGAAGTCGGGGGTGTATCATATAGGTTTGGTGAAGAACGAATGCTGGAGAACACCAATATTACAATCAATGTGGTCCAAGTTAAAAAAGACCTTAAAAAAATTATATCCCGGCTAAGCGAGACTGGATTTGAAACAAAGCCTCTTTTTGAACACACTTTTTTGATTGAGGGAGATGTAATTTCTAATTTTATGCTAAATGGTATTGATACAGGACAAATTCTGACATACATAAAAATCTTATTGGAATATCAAAAGAGAACAAAAGGGAAGTTAATTCTCAAAACAAGTAATTTTGAGGATAAAGAATACTTTAAATTATTGGAAACAATTAAAAAAAATTATTCTGGTTTTAGTTCTAAGGAACTTACATATGAATATATAATAGCCCCCCATTCCATAGAACTACTAAAGGCATCAGTCAATCCAATTAGAGGACGTTAATATAATTTATTTAATTATTTTAAAATTCAACCGAAATTAATAAGAACTAACTCCAAATAAGTCACAAGGGGAAAGTTTTCCCTCTTTATTTGTTTCAACAATTAATGGATGAATATATTCATTTGCAGAAGCAAAATCATAACGCATTCCTGTGAAAATAGAATATTTTTTACTTGTTTCAATGAAAGAATCTGAACCTAAATTTATCTGATGTTTTGGCTTGAAATTATCTAAATGTTTAATATCATTAATCCCATATAAATATCTTAAATAAGTTTCTGATTTATCTATTTTATTTTCATATAAATGATCATACAATTCTTTATAAGTTATTTTTTCAACTATTCCTCTTATTGAAGAATCAAATTTTATTTGAGAACAGATTGCACAATGATAATCATTCTTTAAATTCTCTGGGCCATTCCCAACATAAGGTATTTCTCCTTCCCCAAACATCCACCAACAATCTGCCATTTCCTCTGTTATAATTTTTTTTATTTGATATTCCACATTCCCCTTTAAATCTACAGGGATTTTTCTTTTTTCATTAAATTGGTCACATTCTTCACCTCCGGAAATGCAAATTGTATCTATCTTGCAATCAACAGCACCACTTAATCCACTTGACTTTCCTTGGAGCACAACAGAATTGTGGCAAATTTCTTTATCTGTTATGTCCCCCGGATTTAATCTAAATAATAATGTTAATATAACTGCGAAGCTAAGAATTAAAACTATTAACATTACAATTTGCTGGGTTGTTAATTCTGCTTTTTTCATTTTATGTGGGAATTGTTAATCTATTTAATAATAAATATAACCCTGCTAAAGCGATTGTAAATAGAACAATCCATGAGAGATATTTTATAAAAAAATCTAAATTCATTTTATGCTTTTGAGATTATTCCATCCTTATAATCTATATTTAATTTTATTGGAGGCTCTATATTGATTGCGCCATTTGCTATATTAAAATCTTCTTTAAGTTCCGAACAAGCCCCGTTTTCTCCGCAAAATTCAGAGAAATATTTTATGTTAAGATTTTTTAGATTAATTCTATTTACTGGGCAAAAACACAAGCATCTCTCCCACCCCATAGAAGAGCATCGTGTTGGGAGTGGCCCCTCTGAACCCCAAATATGAATTCTTCCAAAGAAAATATTCCCATTATTATTTTTTATCCCCTTATTAGGCCATGAAAAAATTGCCCAATTATTTGGATTATAAATCTCAACCTCTGGAATTTTGTTATTCATTTCTTCTATTAAATGCTTTAGTGAAGCCTCTGCAAATTTAAGATTTTTTTCTTGCTTATTTGTCAAATATAAAGATGTTAAAAAATAAATTAAAAAAGCAATTGCTATAACTGCTATTATTATCTTCACTGTTTCTTCTGCAAGTAAAAAAGCTCTTTTATTATTCATTTACTAGTACACTTCCCCCCGAAAATCTTCATTCCAAGAATTTTATTAGGAGTATATTGACATCCTAAAGAGAGACACTCTTTCTTCGTGCAAGTATCCCAAAAACTTTTCCTACAAGATTTACAATTCCCCTCTTTAAAAGAATCTTCTTTTGGAGGGTTTATTATCGAGGAATCTCCTGCCCCTGAATTTAAATTGTCTGAATTTTCAGAACCATTCCCCACAAGATTATCAAAAAAAGGAATTACCTGCCCATTAAAAAAAAAGTAAACTCCTACTACAACTGTTACAAATACAAAAATTCCTAAAATTATTTTTATTAATTGTCCTATTGTAAGCTCTGCCAAATTAAATTCCTCCAAATAAATTTTTAAATTGATCTATTAAACTTATTCCCTTGACTTTTAAAATTCCTATAAAAATTGCTAAAATTGCTAAAATTGCTATTGCAATTAATAACCAAGGAAGATAATCTGAAACAATGCCTCTTTTTTTCATATTTTAAAGAAAGAAAAAAGATTAATAAATCTATCTCTAAATTAGATTCCCGAGCACAACTGTTGTTAAAAAGAATAATGCTACAATAGCTAGGAATGCGGTTACAAAATATAATAAAATTCCTCTCTTAAGATATTTTGCTTTTTTATTTAATTCTTCTAATTTGTCTTCTCCAGAATCAATTGTTACTAAAGCACTTGTTAAAATAAAGATTATCTGAATTATATAAACTCCTATTGCAATTTGCAAATAGTACGGTGGGATCATTTTTGTTAAGTCAAATATATTTAATATTGCATCTAAATTTCCAGCGCCTGCTCCTCCGCCCATTGCAAATGCTTCAGACATTTTATTTAAAATTGCTGTAATCATCCCAGCCAAACCAACAACAATTCCTGAAAGTAATGGTGCTAAAAAAGTCATGTTTGATTTCATGTCTGATATTATTTCTGCAAGCATATCCCTAAGACGAGTTGTTATTTTTTGTATATTTTTTACATATTCTGAAATACTCATTAAGCTTATTGCTGAAATTTTTAAACCTTTTTTTGAAGAATCTATAAGAACCCTCATGCTTGTTGCGATTAATTCTGAAGGATAATTCACAATTGCCCCACGGCGAGGATGGAATATTGCTTTTTCCACACTCATCCCTAATTGTTTTATATTATAATCAACTTTTCTAAAAAAATCCCCTGTTCTTAAGCCCATGGAAGATTTTGCAATTTTTCCAAAAACAAGTTCTGGAGGGACTCCGTTTCCTAATCTGTTTCCTAATTGAAATAATGAATTATTAAATTCTTGTTCTAACTGTTTTGTTTTCGTTCTCTCTTTAATTAAATCTCTTGTTCGCGCACCATAGGAAATCCAAAAAAAGAGGGCTATCCCGAAGGGGATAAATAAACTCATCAATAAAGCCCCAAACCCAAAAGGCCCTATCATTGTAAGATTCCCATCACTATTAGTAATTTCTTTAAAATCAAGCATCTTTTCCGCATTCCCATTTATCATAATTGAAAAATCATCTTGAATGCCAACCCAATTATTTATGGGGGTATATTGAAAAATTAATGGGAGTAATCCAATTAAAAGAAATGGCAAGCAAATTAAAAATGCCTTTAAATAAATAGATTTATCTTTGAATTTTGGATAAAGAGGATTTTTTTCTAAAAGATTTGATTCCCCATGCCCACCAGGTCTTAAAAGCAATATTTTATCTGTTAAATAAAAAACCATGAAAGGTACAATTAAATTGAAAATTATAATCACATGATACCATTTTAGATAATCCCCAATCATTGCTGAAGCAAGAGGCAATAGGGCTAACCCAAGTGTTGGAAGAACGACCCCCAACATATAAACATTTGTTAAAGGACTTCTTACATTGTGTGTAAATTTTAGCATCTTATCATAAACCCCGTCGAGAATTACTTGAAGAGATTTTTCTAAGGTTAAAATTCTTCTTGCATTATCTGGCTCAAATAAACTAGATTCAATTAAATGAAACGCCTCAACAAATTCAATAGAATAATCTTTCCACTGAAAAAGATAATTATCTAAACTTTCTTTTATTGTAGAAAACTTTCCGATTTGGACATTATAAAAAACTTTTTTAAAATCTAGGGAAAGGGGATATTGTAAATGCTCTGCTGCAAAAGAAATTGCTCTTTCTAAATTTGGTGTGTGCCTCATATAAACTACGATGTATAAAATTGCCGGAACCATTTGTGAAGATGCCTTTAATCTCCATTTATTTGCTAGTCTTTCTGGATAGCCATTAACAAAATAAAATAAAAAGATAGATACAACTGCAATTAAAATAAAAAAAATCATTGGGAAATTTGCTAAGAATTCTACAACAAAATTTGAAGAGGATCTTGATTTTATTAATGCATATGCTACTGAACTTAAAAGGCCGAATAAAAAAACAGAAATAAAAGCCATAACCCCTAATCCTAATGCTTGCCATGGCTCAACATCTAAGTGGGCAATTTCCAAATGTTTCTTTATTTTTTCCTCGTCTTTTTTTGAAGGCTTTATCTTGATTATATTTCCTAGGCTAGTGCACCATCTTTCATATTTTGATAAATCTGGCGCCATTTCATTCTTGAATTTGGCATATTCTCGACTATAATTTACATTGTTGAGGGATGTAGTTTTTATTTGGCCTTCAATTCTAGAACTATGTTTTGCGAGGATATCTTCTACAGTTGGCTTTTTAGGAGATTTCATTTTATCACTTCTTTTAATAAATAAAATAAGGAGAAATGATTAATAAATGTTTGGAGTTATTTTTTTATCGCATAAAAAACACCATAATTAAGGTATTCCCAAGTCTGACTAACTTTTTTAAATCCTGCTTCTTTTAACCAAATTAATTGATTTTCTATTGTCTCAGGGATATCTTCTTCAAGATAATTATCAAACCAAAAATTTCCTTCTTCTTCGCCCAATTCTTGAATTAAAAACTTTTTCCATTCCTCTTCTTTTTCTTTTGTCTCCTTCTCGGAATCAAATTTAATTATATCCCCCACAATTAAAATTCCTCCTTTATTTAGGAGATTAAATAAAGTCCGATAAAATTTTTGTTTTTCTTCATAAGTTAAATGATGTATACTTAAAACCGCAACGATTAAATCATATTTATTTTCAAATTTAATCTTTTTCATATCTTTATTATAGAACATAACTCTGTTAAGATAATTCCTTAACCTTCTTCTCCCCTTTTTGATCATATCTTCGGAAATATCAACCCCCTCTATTGTGGAATTAGAAAAAATTTTTAATATTTCTAATGCTGTCTGCCCCGATCCAATACCCAAATCAAGAACATTTATTTTCTTATCTTTTGGGAAGGGAATTAATTTTATTATTTTATCATGCATTTGTTCATATTTGGGAATTAGCTTTCTAATTAAATCATCATATTCCCAATTCTTATGGTATCTATTTGTGAAATGCTCTTTAACTAATTCAGAATGATCTGATTTCATTTAATCCTCTTCGCGACTTCTTCATCTAGCCATTTTTTCCATTCTGGAAAAACATATTCGCTTAAAGGTAATCCTTTTTCTTGAATTATTTTATCTGAAAATTTATGGAACATGCTATTTGAAAGATTATTAAATTTAGATTCTAGTAAATCATGGATTTTTGTTTGTTCAGAAACTTGAACAATTTCTGTTTTCATTTTTGCTCTTAGTAAAATATTATCCCAAACAGCGTCCCAATTTCCAGCCCAACCTTTTACATTAGAGGCTATTCCTTTTATTATTTCAGAATCTCCGTTGATTAAATCATCTGTTGCTTCTAGCTCATCTTTTTCTACATTATATCTCATTAAATCTACAAAACCCCCTTCAAGTAAAGGATCTTTTTGCCAGTGTTTTCTTATCTCTGAAATTTGTACAACTCTTTTCCAAGAGCGCATTCCATCTGCAGATTTTATTGGGTTACAAACCACAATTATATCTGTTGCTTTGAAACTTGTAGCAGGAACCCCCAAATCATTTACAACTCTATCAAAAACTCCGTAAGGTGATGCTCCATGAATTGTTCCAGCCACAACATTTGCCAAGGCTCCAACACGCATTGCTTCGTAAAGTGCCTTTGCCTCTGAGCTTCTAACTTCACCAATTATTAAAGAGCTATCTCCCAATCTCAAACTTGTTCTAATTCCATCTTCTGCAGAAACTTCTGCTGTTGATTTTAACATTGAAGAACGAACTTTCATTCGGATAATATCATATTTTAATTTTCTTAAAGATTCTACAGGTAATTCTAAAGTATCTTCAATTACAATTATTCTAAATTTGGGGAGAATCTCTAAGAGTAAACTTCCAAGTAAAGAAGTTTTCCCAGAAGATCTTGTTCCTGCAACTAATAATGTTCTTGAACCGTCTATTAAAAAACTTAATAGTCCTGCTGCCAAAGGATTGAGCATTTTATTTTGGATAAATAATGGAAGAGTCCAAGGTGCCTCCCGATGTCTTCTAATTGAATAGGCCATTCCGTCTGGAGAAAGTGGTCTTTGGATTATAGCAATTCTCGCCCTTATCTTTCCTATTTCTAATTGAGTATCTAAAATTGGGTTTGCTTCATCCAATGGTCTTCCAGAAATCATTCTAAATTTAGCTGCCCATGAGTCTACATCTTCTTGACTTGGTAAAATATTTGTTGAACATTCATCATAATCTTGATGTCTTAAAAAAATATTTGTTAAGGGTATTGGTGCATTTAGAGAAATATCATGAAGCCTTTTGTCTTGTAATAAAACTTCTATCAACCCAAATCCAATAGTATTTCTCACAAGAATAGTTGATAATTGATTTAAATCAGAATAATTTAATTTTATACTTTTTGCTTGTGCTAAATCTTGTAGTAAATCTTTTGCAATATTAAAGAAGACTTGCCTCGTCCTATCTGTATCTGTGAACTCTTCTGCTTTAGGCTGATGTTCAATTAAAACTCCTCTTGCGAGATTTAAAAGAATATTTTGATCTTCATTTAATGAATTTTCTGGGGGGACTAAATGATAAATTAATTTTGCCTCTTCTTTCATTCTTAAAATAGTCACGAGAGATTCATCATATTTACTTCCTGAAATTTTATATTGATCCACAATTTCAGCTTCAGTTGGTAAATCCTGAACAAGACGTGTGAATGTAAAATTGGGGATTACATCTGGCTTAAATATTTTTTTATAAATTTCTCTTTCTCCTTTTCTATAATGTTCTGTATATTGAGAAATTGTTTGGATTATTTTTGTTTCGTCTAAAATATCAAAAATTCTTTCTAGAAGATTTATGTAACTTGATTGATCTGTTCTAAACATTTCTTCAATATGATCTAAATTAATTCTCGCCTTGATTAATATTTTTTTTAATTCATAATGTGCAGATAAGGGGTCTTGTTTTAATAAAAATAAAAAAGTAAAAAGATCATTATATCTTTGGGAAAAGAATTGTTGATAATTTTGATCTGATATTAATTTTTCAGGGGATAGAATCTTTTCTTGTTTGATTAAATAAATATACAATTGAGCAATTTCTAGCAAAAAGGATGTTTCTTTAAAATCATAGTTATAATTTTTTTGTTGAACAAATACTACTCTTGAAGCATTTGGATTTTCAATTAAAGCGTCGACTGTTTTTCCCATTATTTCTGGGGACTCTGCTAAATTTGGCACAAAAGGAGCTCCGAGATAATTAATATAAAGTACATCTTCTCCGCTTTCTCTTTCTATCTGGTAAGAATATAATGGCGCCTCTTTTTCAAATTGCATGATTAAAATAAGAATAGAAAGTTTAAAATGTTTTGTATAGAAAAGTATTTCTTTTTATTCTAATTTTTGTTTTAGCTTCCTTGTTTTTGAATAATGGAAAATCCCAAACAAACACAAAATGAATAAAATTCCTCCAATATAACTTGAAGAATTCTTAGAAAGGTTTCCTACGGCATTTCCAGTTATGTTAGTTGAGAGAAAAAATATTGCTAGGATGAATGCTCCCACAATCGCCAAGACTGGGCTTATTTTAGAAATTAATCTCCTCTCAGAAAAGTTATTCTCTCTCAAAAAACTTTCGAGAGTTCCCTCAAGCCTCTCAACGTCCTCCTTTCTCCCCTCCCGAGAAGAATCTTTTATTGCTTGCCTATACAAATTAGGAATCTTATCTGTCCTGTCTTCTACCCCAAGCCCTCCTGCCCTTACTGCTTCGACTTCTTCTCTAATTGCTCTTATAGCTTCTTCATATACTTCTGGCGCCCGCGGATCATGTTTTTTACTTAAATGCCCTGCCCAATAAATTTTTGGGAGACTGTTTTTGGGATTTAAATTTTGGAGAGCATTATGGCCTTTTGCAAATTTAGAAAATTCATATTCATTTTTTTCTAAAATAGTCCCATCAACATCAACTCCACCCACAACATCTCCTTGCTCATCTAAGAGGTCCCCCTCATAATTAAATCCCAAAGGTCCTAAAGGAGTTTTATAGTTATGAATAAATCCTTCCCTATTAGAAATCTCTGCGGGCCTAAAATTTCCATCTTTGAGACTTCCATGGATATACTTGCCCCTTGATGCTTCTCCTAATGCTTGGGGGTCAGAATTATTATCGAGTTCTGCTCGGATTTGTTTATCAGAATCATAAGGAATAAAAAATCCTCCCTTGTAAACACCCATTTCAATATCACTATGTCTTGAATCCTTCGAACTTACTTTTCTCGCCATAATAATAAAATAACTTTCTCCTTTTTAATTATTTCTATATTTATCAATTTCATTAATTCATAAATCAAAACAAATTTAAACTAATTAAACTTTAATTTTCCATGGAAGAAAACGAAGGTGATTACTCTTACCAAGATTTTGGCGGTGCGAATACTAAGATAAGAGACTTGGAAGAGAAACAAAATATTATGAAAGACCGATTACTTTTAATAGGACGAAATCTTATTGAAACTAGAGAAGAATTAAATGGAAAAATTTTGGAAATAAAAAAAGATATTGAAATTCTTAAACAGGTTATGGAGAGGACAAAATCTTTTTTAGAGGCTGCCTCATCAGAATTTTCAAAATTTGCAAAAAAAGAGGATTTGGAAATTTTAACAAAACAGGCAAAAATGTTTCAGCCATTAGAATTTGTTAGAAAATCTGAATTAAAAAATTAAAATACAATGGCTTTAATAGAACAAGTTACTCAAATGAAAAATCAAGGAATGGACGAAAGCCAGATTTCTGAAAATTTACAACAACAAGGATTTGCCCCAAGGGAAGTTCAAGATGCATTAGGACAATCTCAAGTTAAGAATGCTGTAATGGGAAATGAGCCACAAGAGGCCCAAAGTGTACCTCAAGAAAGCTATTCCCCCCAACAAGAACAATATGCTCCGCAAGAAAATTATTCTCAAGAAGGATATGCCCCTCAAGCAGGTGGGTATCCCGAAGCTGAGGGCTATGGAAATTATCCTGCTGTGCAGACCGGAGGAACAGATAATATGATTGAAATTTCAGAACAAGTTTTTTCTGAAAAAATTAAAAAAGTAGATAAAAATATTCATGACTTAGTTGAATTTAAAACACTTGCTGGAACAAAAATTGATTTATTTGAAGATAGAATTAAAAGAATAGAAGCTATGATTGATAATTTACAAATTAAAGTTTTGGAAAAAATAGGTTCTTATGGGAAAGAATTGGCAAAAACAAAAAAAGAAGTTGCAATGGTAGAAGATAGTTTTGGGAAAATGGTTAATAGAATAGCAGACAAACCATTGAGAAAAAAAGTTCATAAAAAGAGAAAATAAAATTTTTATAAAAAAATAATTAATTCTTAATTAAAAAATTATGCTGGTTTTGCAGGAGATGTAGCACTTAATGCCTGAGAAAGAAGGGTATTCGTATTCTCCTCAGTAGATTTTGTTGCACTTCCTACAACTACAAGCACCACAATTGCTAGAACAATTAAAGGGCCCCAACCCTGAGGAATAAAATCAAAGAATCCTCCACTAGTAAAATCAAAAATTCCTAATGAATTTAATGCAATAAAAACAACCATTGCCAAAGATCCCCAAAGGAAAATCTTGCTCACTACCTTATTTGCTGGCCCTACAAATAACCCCATTACAATTAAAATTAATAATATAATTGATATTACAATGCCCAATTGAGGGAAAAGTTTTTGGAAAAATATTGAGACCATCCCAAATTGAAGAGACATTAATGCTGTTGATAAAGCAATAATTGCATTTATCGCCTTACTTTTATCGTCTCCGAAAAGATTTACTTTGTTTAAAATTCCGTATATTAATGAAAAAATTAAAAGAAAAGGAAGAACATAACTAAAGACTCCCATTTGTTCCCACTGGGCTAAAATATTTCCAAATTCTCCACCATAAAAATTTGCTGAAGCGAGCATCATCCCTTTTAATAACATATTAATAATTAATTAAAGATGTTTATAAATATTGTGTTATAAAATTATTTGCTCTTGAGAATAACCGCTAGCACAATTGCTATCATTGCCATAAATGAAAAATTAGTCCAGAAAGATGCACTCCAACTTTCTCTAAATAAAAAATTAAAAACTGAATTTTCAACACCAGTTGCCCAAAGAACTGCAATTATAATAATCATGAACCCTACTATACCAACAACCCACTTAACTTTTCCATCCAATATATCTGCATCTAATTTATTCCCTGAAACAAAACCCCAAAGCATCAAAGCCACAAAAACAATAACTAGAGATACTGTTAAGAATAAAATCATATTACCCACAACATCTTTAGGATAAGCAACACCGACGAAAATTAGGCCAATTACAAAAGAAATAATTGCATTTACTTGTTGATTTTCTCCAAGAAGTTTTGTCTTGGCGAGGACTGCATAAACTAACACAAATATTAAAAGAAAAGGGAGTATAAACTTAGTTACTACCCAATGTTGTAAAATTGTTTCACTCATTTATTTTTCCTCTTTTTATTATAAATCAAGCTGATCCAGATCTGACTCTGGATTTGGCAAAGCGCCCTTGCTTATTATAAAAACATCACTAATTGCCTTAACAAATTGGTGCGGGATAATTACTCCTCTTGCCCCAGATAAAAGAGATGCCATTGAACCATCAACTTTTATTCTCCATCCATCTATTTTATTCTCAGATAAATTTGCTTCTTCGATGCTCCCAAAAAAATCTCCACCATCTGTAAAAACTTTTGAACCAATTACTTCACTTATTTTTTTAATTCTCATATAGAAAAATATCTAAACTTATTTAAATACTTTTCCATTATCCAATATATGCTAAATAGAAGAGAGATTACAACTATATTAATTTCCTCATTAATATTAGGCTTTATAATAAGTTTAGTTGAAACATGGCAGATTTTTCTTTACAGCTTGCTCTTGATTTTTTTAGTTATTTTAGTAAATGTTTTTGCAAAAAAAGTTGCTGGTTTTTATCTTGAATCAGATATAGAAATTGGTTTGTGGGAAATTCGTAGAATGGGACTTTTCCATTTTTTTAATGTTTCCCCGAAGAAGACTCATCCTTCACAAGAATTGAAAAGACCTTTCCCTGCAGGATTATTTTTTCCAATTGTTCTGAAAGTTATAACTCTTGGTTTTTTTAATTGGCTTGCTTGTTTAACTTTTGAAGTTAAGCCAAGAATTTATCGAGCTGCAAAAAAGCATGGGTTGTATAAATATTCTGAAATGACTGAATGGCATATTGGATTGATTGCGGCGGCAGGTGTTTTTGCAAATCTTGTTTTTGCAATTATTGGATATTTTGTTGGATATGGAGATTTTGCAAGATTAAGTATTTATTTTGCGTTTTTTAGCATTATCCCTCTTTCTGATTTAGATGGGAACAAGATCTTTTTTGGAAGTATAATTTTATGGAGCTTTTTGAGTGCATTAGTTTTAATTGGCCTAGGTTATGCTTTTTTTCTTATTTAGAGGTACTAAATTAATATAAAGAGTTTACGTTTTTTCTCCTAATGAAATATCTTCAAGGAATTGAACCACGAGAATATCAGCAAAAGATTTTTGAAACTTGTGTTGAGAAAAATTGCTTAGTTGTTTTGCCAACTGGCTTAGGGAAAACTCTTATTGCATTGATGTTAACTATCGAGCGGATGATGAAATTTCCTGGGCAGAAAGTTGTAATTCTTGCCCCGACAAAACCCCTTGCTGAACAGCATTTAAATTCTTTTAAAAAATATCTCCCTGAATTATTTGGAGAACTGCAATTATTTACTGGGGCTGTGACTGCTGAGAATAGGAAGAAAATTTGGAGAACTGCAGATATTATCTTTTCAACTCCGCAATGTGTTGCAAATGATATTAAGAAAAATCTTTATGATTTATCAGAAGTTTGTTTGCTTGTTGAAGATGAGGCTCATCGTTGTGTTAAAAATTATGATTATAATTTTCTTGCGAAGAGATATTTGTATCAGGCAGAAAATCCTAGAATTATTGGGCTGACTGCTTCGCCAGGAAGTGATGCTGGGAAGATTAAAACTATTTGTAGGAATTTGTCTGTGAACGCTGTTGAGTTGAGGACGCGGGAAAGTGAAGATGTTAAGAAATATTTGCAGGAGAGAGAATATGAGAAGGTTATGGTTGATTTTCCTCCAGAGTTTGAAGAAATGAGACATGTTCTTTTGAAATTATTTAATAAATATGTGGAAGAATTAAAATATAGGAAGGTTCTTTTTGGCCCTGTTTCAAAAATTGCTTTGATTAAACTTCAACAGAGAATCATGGGAACTTTGGCGAAGGGATTGAAGAATTGGAATTATATGCTTGGCGCTTCAGCTTGTGCACAGGCGATTAAAATCCAGCATGCCTTGGAATTATTAGAGACTCAGACTTTAGAAAGTTTTCATGTTTATTTGAAAAAACTTTTTGACGAGGCTGCAAAGAAAAAAAGCAAAGGGGTTGTAAAATTAGTTGCAAAGCCGGAATTTAATTATGTTTTTATGACTTCAAATGAATTGCTTTCTAAAAAACGGGAACATCCGAAGATTCAGAAATTGATGGAAATTGTAGAAAGAGAAAGAAAAAACAATAGTAAGATGAAAATAATATTATTCACACAATTTAGAGACAGCGCGGTTGTTATTAATAAAAATTTAAATGAGTTGGAAGGAATTAAAGCTAAAATTTTTGTTGGGCAGGCGAAGAAGAAAGGATTGGGGATGAATCAAAAAGAGCAGAAGAAAATTATTGAAGAATTTTCTGCAGGAGATTTTAATGTTTTGTGTGCGACTTGTATTGCTGAAGAGGGATTAGATATTCCTGAAGTTAATGCTGTGATTTTTTATGAACCTGTTGCGTCTGCTATTCGAACCATTCAGAGGGCAGGAAGAACTGCGCGTTTGATGAAGGGCAAGATGATTATGCTGATAACAAAAAAAACTAGGGATGAAGTTTATTTTTATGTTTCAAGGGCTCGAGAGAAAGGAATGAGCAAGGCGATTGAGAGTGTTAGAGATGGTTTAGGGGAAAAAAGTGAGAGGCAGAAAGTTTTATAAACAGAAAATTGTCTCTATTTCTGAAACGGCCATAGTAAGTTGGTAATACCTGTTCCCTTTCCGAACACAGAAGTCAAGCATCTTACGCGGTTTGTGTTAGTGCCCGGCAAGGTGTCAAGCATCCGTGCTGTTTCGTTTTTATTTTTTCGAGCAATTTTTATACTATTAATCATTCTTTATTTTATGAAAATTAAGGAATCTAGAACAGAAGTTGAAAAAGAAGTTAATGAATTTTTTGAAAATATTCAAAATAAAACTCCCAAGGAAATTAAGAAAATTAAAAGACGCGCCATGGGAAAGAATATTGCCTTGAAAGATAGAAAAAAATTATTCTGTGGAAAATGCTTAAATCCATATTCGGGTAAGGAAAAAGTTCGAATTAAAGATGGGATTAAATCTATAACTTGTAATAATTGTGAAAAAATTTCTAGATGGAAAATTAAATAAAGTAGAGTAAACTAAATAAATTATGGCTTATGAATTGTCTGATAAAAGGAAAAATGAAATAAGAGACCGTATGGCTTTAGCGAGAAAAGTTATTACAGAAGACCCTAATAAATTGATAAGCATGATTGAGGATGTGAAATATGCTGCGAAAATGTCTTTAAGAAAATTAGCAACTGGACAAAGGGAAGAGATATATAATTTAAGACTCCAAAAATATTCTCTTGGTTCTTGTTAAAATTATTGTGATTATGATTTCTTAAAATCTTTTAAAAATTTAAATGTGGAAAATTAATTAACATACCTTTTTCGGTTCTGTAGTCCATAAACTTTTGCGTTTCATTAAAGATAATTCTACTTCTGAAAATTCCTTCTTAATTCCCAATCTTTGAATTAGTGAAGGACCATCATCAGATTTTTGCCTGGCCTCAACATCATTTTTTGCATAGAATCCTACAGACCTCTGTTTCCCATTTATAGAATAAATTGCACGATAATTATTTTGGGGTGGACCTAAAGACATAATAAAATAAAAGATAGTTTATTTATAAGAATTATTGTGATTAACTTTTCTTAAACTTTCCAACTAACTCAATTAAATCTGTTTGTCCAAGAAACATTGATCTGCAACAGTATCTTTCTAAGCCAAGCTCATCAAGAACCTTTTTCGCGTTTTCGCCTTCTGAGACTCGCTTTTTGAATTGTTCCCAAAGCTGAGCAATTGGCTTTCCGCATGAAAAACATCTAACTGGAATTATCATATAATTAATGCTGAAATTTAGTTTATAAAACTTACGACAGATATATTTAAATAGAAAAACAGAGAATATACTCTATGGCAGAAAAAAGGTCTACGGTGATTCAATTAAAGGATGTTTTTAAATATTATAAAATGGGGGATGTGACTGTTAAGGCAGTTGATGGAGTTAATATTTCAATTAAGAAAGGTGAGTTTGTTGCGATTATGGGGCCTTCTGGTTCTGGGAAATCTACTAGCATGAATCTTGTTGGAAGCTTGGATGTTCCAACAAAAGGGAAGATTTTCTTAGGTGGAGAAGATATTTCAAAATTAGAAGAATCTGACTTAGCTCAAATTCGTGGAAAGAAAATTGGATTTATTTTTCAGTCATTTAATTTAATTCCTAACTTAACTGTTAAAGAAAATATTATGTTGCCGATGATGTTTCAAGGTGTTGAAAAAGAAGAGAGGTCAGAAATTGCTGAGAAATTATTAGATAAGGTGGATTTAGGAGATAGAGGAGACCATTATCCTAATCAGATTTCTGGGGGACAAATGCAAAGAGTTGCGATTGCGCGTGCTTTATCAAATGACCCGGAAGTTATTTTGGCTGATGAACCAACAGGAAATTTAGATACAAAAACTGGAGAAAAAGTTATGGATTTTTTGAAGCAGTTGAATAAAGAAGGAAAGACAATAATTATGGTTACTCACGAGCCTGAATTAGCTGAGGCTTATGCTGAAAAAGTTTATTGGCTGAAAGATGGGAAGGTTGCAAAAATAACTCATAAAAAAAATGGTTTTAAAGTCGTGCATACAGAAAGAAGTTTGTATGGAAAGAAAAGTTCTAAAGGTAAAAAGAGGAAGAGGTAGATGATCCAAGATTATTTTGCATTATCCTTGAAAAACTTAAAACATAGAGGTATTCGTTCGTGGCTAACTCTTCTTGGAATCTTTATTGGAATTCTCGCTGTGGTGTCCTTAATTAGTTTGGGAAGTGGATTGAAGCTTGGTGTGATGTCTCAGTTTGGAGTTAGCTCTACAGATATAATTACTGTTCAAGCAGGAGGGTTGAATAATTATGGGCCTCCAGGTTCTGGTGTAGTAAATGCTCTAACTGAGGAAGATGCTGAAGCAATTGAAAAGTTAAGTTTAGTTGAAAAAGCAATTCCAAGGTACCTCCCTTCTGGAAAATTAGAATTTAATGATAAAGTTAATTTTGGTTATGCTATGTCTGTTCCAGATAATCCAAATAGGAAATTAACTTATGATATATTAGAGTTAGAGGCAGAATATGGGAGATTGCTTAAGGATGGAGATATGAATAAAGTTCTTTTGGGAAATAATTTTTATGCAGACAAAGCTGGTTTTGATAAAAAAATTGTTCCGGGAAATACAATTATTTTGCAGGATAGAAAATTTCAAGTTGTTGGAATTGCAAAAAGGAAAGGAAGTTTTGTTTTTGATAATGTTGTTTATGTAAATGAAGATGTTTTAAAAGATTTAATGAATATTGGGGATGAAGTAGATATTATTGCTGTTAGAGTTAAGGATAAAGATTCCATAGGAAAAGCTAAGGAGGATATTGAAAAACTTTTGAGGAAGATAAGGAGTGTTAAGGAAGGGGAAGAGGATTTTGAGGTTTCAACTCCAGATTCTTCCTTGAAAACGGTTAATAGTATTCTTGGGGGGGTTCAGGCGTTTATTATTGTGATTGCAAGTATGTCTATTTTGGTTGGATCATTGGGAATTGTAAATACTATGACAACTTCTGTTTTAGAAAGAAAAAAACAAATTGGAATTATGAAAGCAATTGGTGCACGGAATAAAGATATTTTTTATAACTTTTTTATTGAGGCTGGTTTGATGGGATTGATTGGAGGAATTTTTGGAGTTGTGTTTGGAGTTATTATTGGTTATATTGGAACTGTTGGAATTAATAATTTTATTGGAGCTTCTGTAAAACCTGAAATTGATTTTATTTTTATAATTCTTGTTTTAATTGGAAGTTTTTTAATTGGGTCTGTTGCAGGAATTACTCCTGCTATGAATGCGGCTAAACAAAATCCCGTGGAGGCCTTGAGAGGATGAAAATAAGAGATGAAAAAATAATTGAGAAAGTGATCAAATCAGTCTTTGCAAATTCTACTCTTGAAAAGCATGAAAGGTTTTCTACTGGGCTAGTAAGCCCTACCTTTAAGGTGTTTATTAAAAACCCAACTAAAGTGATTGTTACAAAATTTACTAAATTAAAAAGAGAAAAAATTTCTCGCAAAAATAATAAGATATTGAATTACCTAAATGAGAAATCAATTTCTGTGCCGAAAGTTTTTTTTGAAGGCGTTAGAAATAAAAAATTTATTACTCTTATGGAATTTCTTCCAGGAGATGTTGGAAGTGAAATTTATAGAAACTCTAAGAATAATTTAAAGAAAAAGATTTTAGTTAATTTTGGAAGAATTTTGAAAAATATTCATAATCTCAAAATACCCTCTTTTTGGTCACACCAAAAACATGAGATAAAAAATAAAAAAGAATGGAAAGCTTGGACAAAACTAAGAATTGATAAATATCTTAAATTTTTTAAAAGAAAATTAACTAATTATAAACTATTGGAAGAAGAGCTAAATGTTTTCTGGGATATCTTGAAAGAAGAAAAAATTGACCTTGTTCCCTTACATTGGGATTTCCATCTCCATAACGTTAATGTTAATTCTAAGGGGGATATTGTTGGAGTTTTTGATTTTGATAATGCGATGAAGGGACATAGCCTTTCAGATATTGGGCAGGCTTTCTATTGGATGATTTTTGAGATGGATGATCCCAAAAGTTTTGGAAATTTCTTAAAAGGATATAAAAATAATTTTTCCAAAAAAGAATTGAAACTTATTCAGGGGTATTTCTTATTACATCTCTTGGCTGTATCTAGAAGTATTTGGTTTAGAAAAAATAGTTTGGAGTGGATTATTGAGAAACATAAAAATATCTTAGATGATTTTTTTAGGGGCAAAATAAATTTGGAGAAAATATCAAAATGAAACTTTATCATGGCTCCACAAAAAAATTGAAAGTGCTAAAGCCTACCCTAGCCAAAGGAATTAATAAATTTGAAAATCAGAAAGCTATTTTTTTATGTAAAACTTTTAATCATGCTGCGCTCTATGCAATTGGAAAAAATTTAAAGAATAAAAATTCTTTTTTAATTAAACCAAATAAATTAATAATTGCTGGAAAACCAAAATTATCTTCAGGCTATGTTTATGAAGTTAATGTTTCTGCAAAAAAAGGACCAAGAGAACAATATTCTTTTGATAAAGAAATTAAAGATTTTAAAATTAAAAAAGTCTCTTGGAAAGATTATTTTAGTAAAATTCTTTTTGTAAAAACAAAGGAGGAATTATTAAAACATTTAAAATGATAATCTCAGAAGAAAACATAAAATATTCGTTGAAGAATTTGTATCAACGAAAGTCTAGAAGTTTGCTAACGATTGTTTCAATCTTCGTCGGAATAATGACTATTTTTGTTTTTATTAGCTTCGGACTTGGGCTCTATAGTTATGTTGGAGAATTTACAACAGGTTCGTCTGCAGATAAAGTAATTATTCAGCCAAGAGGGTCTGGTATGCCAGGATTAGATAATACATTTGCTTTGACTGACGATGATTTAGATGCTATTTCAAAAACGTCTGGAGTTTATGAAGCAAGTGGTGTGGTTTTCAAGGTTGTTGAAGTTGAAAAAAGTGGGGCTAAAAAATATACTTTTATGATGGGTTATGATCCGAAGACGCCGTTAATTATGGAATTTTTTGATATGGATATGGATAAGGGAAGATGGTTAAAATCAGGTGAAAAAAATAAAGCTATTTTTGGTTATAATTATCAAATTGATGATAGGATTTTTTCAAGAGGTTATGATTTAAATGATAATTTAAAAGTTGATGGTGGGAAAATAAAAGCTGTTGGGTTTTTTGAATCTGTTGGGAGCCCGCCAGATGATGCACAGATTTATGTTACAAATGATTTTATTGAGGAATTGTATCCCAATGAAACCATTTCTTATGGTTGGATTATTGCAAGAGTTGACCCCTCAAATATAGATAATGTTGTTGAAAATATTGAAAAAAATTTAAGAAAAGAAAGAGATTTAGAAAAAGGAAAAGAAGATTTCTATGTTCAATCATTTCAAGATATGATGGAAACTTATGCAAATGTTTTAAATGGTATTGTTGGCTTTATTATTTTAATTGCTTTGATTTCTGTTTTTGTTTCTGCTATTAATACTGCCAATACTATGATTACCTCTGTGTTGGAAAGATATAAAGAAATTGGGATTATCAAATCTATTGGGGCTAGAAACTCTGAGATTTTTAAAATCTTTTTATTTGAATCTGGATTTTTAGGATTTGTTGCAGGGGTTGTTGGTGTTTGGTTTGGGTTTTCATTTAGTTTTATTGGAGGAAAATTATTAACTAATTTAGGCTGGGGATTTTTAAGTCCAAGTTATCCTGCTTCACTTTTTATTGGATGTATTTTATTTGCAACAATAACTGGTGCAATTTCTGGAGTTATTCCTGCTATGAAAGCTTCGAAGATTAATCCTGTAGATGCCTTACGTTACGAATAAATTTTAGAGGATTTATTATATTCTTAGAAGGTTGAAGATAAAAAACTAAAATTATCTACTTAATTAATGAGAAAACTCCGCGGTTTTATCAAAGATAAATCCAAATAATTAGCTTCACCGAAAATATTTTAAACAACTATTCCCCTAATTCTTTATGAAAAATCAAATATTAGATTCAATAAAAAAATATTTTTTTAGATTCATAAAAAAAATGAAATGGTGGATTGTCTTTGGATTTTTATTTTTTGGATTAACTGGTTTAAGTAGTTCCGAAGGAGATTTTATAATTTTTCTTTATACTTTCTTGCCTTATATTTTAGGTTTTTCTGTTGCTTTAATAATTATTTATTATTTTAAATATGGAGAAAAATAAAAATTAACGATGGTAAGCGAATGGATAATTGAAGCAAGAGAAAATTGGGCTTATCAAAAACTTAAACAAAAATTTAAGGATGAAGAGATTTTAAAATTTAATATAACCATCACAAACCAACATTTTTCTTATTTAATAAAGAAAGATGATTTGAAATTTTCTGGAAAAACAATTATATTCCCAAGTGATTTTTATATGTTTTTTTGGTTTATAAAAAATCTTTTCGAAAAAGATGAAGAAGTCAAATTTAAAAGATATGAGGCGGATAGAATGGACATGATATTTGTAGGCCCAGGAGTTCCGGGACAAGAAAGCTTTGTATATAACCTTAAAATTAAATAAAAACAAACTTCTTTTTTAAAAAAAAGAAACAAAAAAATCACTTATGCAAACTTTTATGTTTTGCCTTTTTCTTTTTTTGTCTTCTATAAATCCAATAAATAAATCCAGCAATTACTATTAAAATTAAAATATATGTTGAAGTTGATAATCCTTTACTTTCCCCATTTCTCCCTTCAAACATTTCTGGATTAAAGTAAACTTTTTCCGTAGTAGTTCGTCGTGTGTTGATTTCGTCGCTGTAATAAATTGTTAATTCAATTTCCCCTTCTTCTGGACTTGCCTCAAACTCTGCGGTTGTGTAATCATTTGAATCTAAATCCCCTACAATATTAATACTTGAACCCTTTACATTAATATTTTCTTGTTCAGGAATTTCAATTGTTAAAGCCTCTACATCGCTTTCCCCAATGTTTAAAATTTCTAATGTTAAAATTTTTGTAGAGGGTTGATAATCTTTAATATAAACTTCGAAATCAACTCTAACATCTTCTACATGTAAATTAAATTGCTTTGAAAGTGTTGATTGGGTTATTAATCCTGAGGAATATAAAACCTCAAGAGGGTTATCTCCTTCAAGAGCATCTGGGTCTACCCTCACTTTGAAGGGCACCATTAAAGAAGAACTATAATCCTTTGTAAATGTCCCTGCTTTTATTTCTACTCTTGACTCCACATTTGGGTCAAAAGAAATTGGGTATTTTGGGACAAGCTCAAACACAACATTTTGACAATCTGCATTTTCTACACCTGTTATTTGAAAAACTAATTTTACATAATCCCCTGGGACAGCAGGATATGGGTCTTGATTTAATAGAGAAACCTCTAAATTACAAGGAGAACTAGCACTTACAAGTGTAATTAATAATAAAGCGCATGCAAATAACATCAATCCTCTTTTTAACATATATCCTATATTAGATTACTATTTATAAATCTTATGAAAAATCTAAATAAAAACCTTTAAATACCTTCAATATTTCAATTTTTTACCTGCGAGTTCACGCGTAAGCAGAAGATATTTTCTTCTGTAAATTTAAAATGAAAAGTAAAACTAAAATTTCAAACCAAGCGAAAAGAAAATTTAATCCAGAATTAGTTGAAACTATTAAATTGTGTAAGAAAAAAGAAAATTCTTTAAAAATTGCTTCAATACTTTCTCAACCCAGAAGACAAAGAGTTAATTTAAATCTTAGAGAAATTAATGAGAAATCAAAAGAAGGGGAAAAAGTTCTCATCCCAGGAAAAGTTTTATCTCAAGGAGAATTAGATAAAAAAATTAAGATTGTTGCATTTAATTTTTCAGAAAAAGCAAGAGAAAAACTATTAAATTCAAAATGTGATATAAAAACGATTTTAGAAGAAATTAAATCAAATCCTGAAATGAAGGATATAAAAATAATCAGATGAAAATTATAGACGGAACAAATGCGGTATTGGGAAGATTGGCTAGTTATGTTGCCAAAGAAACTCTAAAGGGTGAAGAAGTTGTTATTTTAAATTGTGATAAAGTAATTATTACTGGAAATCAAAAAACAACTGAAAGAGAATTTTTGGAAAAAAGAAGTAGATTTGGACATAGTCAAAAAGGGCCAAAACATATTAAGACTTCGGAGAGAATTGTAAAAAGAGCTATTAGGGGAATGTTGCCAAATCATAGGTTTGGGAGAGGAAGAGAGGCTTGGAAAAGAGTTATGTGCCACAATAAAGTCCCAAAAGAATTTGAAGATAAAAAAATGATCAAGGCTGGAAAGCCAAAAACATGTAAATATTCTGAGGTAAAACACTTTTCAAAATAAAATGGCAATTGAAACAAAATATAAAAAAATTATAACTTCAGGTAAGAGAAAGCGAGCAGTTGCAAGAGCTGTAATTATTGGGGGAACTGGTAAAGTTAAGATTCATAATAAAGATTATAATCACTTACAAATGTTTGATAAACTTAAAATTCAAGAACCACTTAAAATCGCAGAACATGTCTTGGGGAAAATTGATTTTAATGTTGATATTACTGTAAAGGGCGGTGGAGAAAAAGGCCAAATTGATGCTGCAAGAACTGCTTTAGCAAGAGCAATTGTTGAATTTTCAAAATCTCAAGAACTTGAAAAATCTTTTTTAGAATATGATAGAAATCTTTTAATCGCAGATGTTCGAAGGAAAGAAGCTTACAAGCCAGGAGATTCTAAGGCGAGAGCGAAGAGACAAAGTTCTAAGAGATAGTTTTATTTTCCATAAGGAGTTAATAATTTTTTTGACGTTTCCCAATATAAATTTTTACAAACAGGTCTTCCATGCCCCATATAACATCTATGACTTTCAACTTCTTCAACACATAAATATTTATTATGAGCATTACAAAAAATTCTATCTTGAGTGGCCAATCTTAATATTTTAATTCTTCTTTTCGCAATTCTTTTTTGAGTTTGCGTTGAATTAAAATTATTTTTTAATTTTGGGTCAATTATTTCAACTAATTTTGATTCTTTAGGTTTATTCTTTTTCCTAATCCCAATTTGAATTGGCTTTGTTTTTTCTTGAGGGACTGTTTTTTTCGGTTTTTTACCTCTCGCCATTAAAATTTTTAATATTAAAATAATATAAAAGATTATTGGTGTTTGAAATAATTTCAAAAACATTTATAAATTGGAAATCTATTTAATTATATGGTTAAAAAAATACAAGGCAAATCAAAAAAGAAGGTTAATTGGTTAGCTGCATTATTACTTTCAATATTTTTAGGTGGACTTGGCGTGGATAGATTTATTATGGGACAAGTTGGAATTGGAATTTTAAAATTAATTACTTTCGGAGGTTGTGGAATTTGGGCACTTATTGATATAATCCTAATTGCCACAAAACACGAATTTGATGGTGTTGAATGGGAATTTTAAAGAACTTTTCTTCAAAAATATTCACATTAAGTTATCCAAAATATAGATTTTTTGTTTTTTTAATTGTTTTAATTTTATTATTTATAATTCCTGTTGAAGTTTTAGAAAATTCTCCTAATCTTTCAATTTGTTCAAGAATTTTAGGGGATAAATGTTATTCTGTTGGGATTACCCGAGGAGTTTCAAGTTTACTCAAGGGAAATTTTTCACAAGCATTAGAATATAATTTTCTTAGCTTTGGTGTTTTATTTATTTTAATTTGTTTTATTATGCATGATTTTTCAAAAACATTTATAAATTGGAAATCTATTTAATTATATGAGTGAAAGAGTAGAAATATTAATGCGTGTTGTTGTTGCAATTGTTACTGGAGTTATTCTTAGTGTTTGGAAATGGCTTATTCTTGCACTAGGAGTTATTAATTGGATTTTCACTTTATTTGCTGGGCGAAGATTAAAAGATCTCGCAGATTTATGTGAAGTTTGGAACACTCAGACGTATATATTTATTAGATATATGACTTTAATTACAAATGAAAGACCCTTCCCATTTAGAAGCTTAACAAAAAATATTAGTAAATTTAGTAAGAAATAATTTTTATTTTTTCTTCATTAGTTCTCTTTGATTTAATAACATTAAAATTACTGCAGGAATTATAAAAAGCCAATCAATTGTGAATGCTAAAGCTAAACAAACTAATGCAATTATGGAGAATAAAACTACTTTAGGATTTTTCATTGGGTTTTCCTATTTTTTCTAGTTTATTTTGAACGTGATTAAA
Source organism: Candidatus Woesearchaeota archaeon (assembly GCA_964482075.1). Classification (GTDB taxonomy): domain Archaea; phylum Nanobdellota; class Nanobdellia; order Pacearchaeales; family GW2011-AR1; genus CAYZVU01. Next base: position 50,005 of record CAYZVU010000001.1, read on the forward strand.
TAATGTTGAGGAAAGTAATGGTTGGTGATTCCCGGGATGAATTTGCCCGTCAAATTTGATTTTCCCTAAATAAGTCTGGTTTTTTAGAATCTTTTTCACACCATTTACTGAAAAGCCAAACTTTTTTGAAAGCTGAGTTAAACTAATTGTTGAATTCAGAAATTCTTGAAAAATTTCCTGAACTTGGTAAGAATGCTCGGCAGGGATAAGCTTTTTCTCTTCTAATCTATACCCAAATGGAGCCCTAGTAACTACATCTCCATCTCTTGCCTTTTTATCCATTGCAAACTTTGTTCGTTCCCCAGTCACATTTCTCTCAAATTCTGCGAAAGCAGAAATTATATGAAACATTAATTTTCCTGAGGCAGATGTAGTTTCAATTTTATCTTGCAATGAAATAAAATCTATATCCCATTCTTTTAGCTTTTCAATTGTTTCAATCAAATCTTTTAGTGATCTTGAGAACCTATCCAATTTGTAAATAAAGATTGCTTGGAATTTTCTGAGTTCTGCATCTTCTAAAAGTTGCGTCATTTCAGGTCTTCCTTTGATATCTTTTGCAGATTTTCCCTCCTCTCTGTAAATTTTTGAAATTTCGTATCCTAAAGCCTTTGCATAATTTTGTAGGGCCTCTTCTTGGGCTGCGAGAGAAATCCCATGCCTTACTTGCTCTTCTGTTGAAACACGGATATATATTACTGCTTTTGGTTTTTGGTCTATCATTTTCCTCTTTTATATAGAAAGGCGTGCACTAAGGTTTATAAAACTATAGTTCACGTTCTCTTAGGATGCCCTTGGTGCACACATTATACACTGAGAATAGAGGTTTTTGGGATTTAGAGAAAAATTTATCCTAAAGCTTCTATTTCTTGTTCTAAAAGTTGGGCATAATAACCCAAGGCAGTATAAATATTTCCTTCTCCCGGCTCAAAAGTCCTCTTTAATCTAAATTGTAACTGAGTTAAATAATTGCTATGTGAAACCATTGAATCTGGCCCAGTAATTTTTATTAAAGGTAGAAGCATATTTAATGGACTTTTTTGAGCTAATTTTTTCTGAAGATCCGAAATCTTCCCCCTTGCTAAGTCAAATGCCACCTCTACATTTGTCTCTGCAAGATTTCCCCATTCTATTGGATAACTCATGAAAAAAGATAATTTTATTCTTTTTAAAAATATATATCTTAAACCAGGTAAATTTTTTGGTAATTTTATTGTGGCCTGCCGGCCTTGTGCACTTAGGTTGCCTTAGTTATTATATTTTAGAAGATATATAAAAATATAAAAGAATCTAATTTAACTTTGTATGATTAATCCAGAAATTATATCTCTTGGAAATGCTGGAAAAATAATAAGAATAATCCCAAATAAAGAAAGTGTTTTTCAAGAAAAGGCTTGGAGAGTATTTATGGGATTAAACCCCGAATGGGTCTATAGAGCTATGAAAATTGATCAGGGAAAAGTGAAGGATGAATTTAAAAGAAGGGGTTATGAATGGAGAAATTCTGCTAATTATTCTGAGGATTATTGTGCAGCAGAGGAAGGGGAAAGTGAAGAGTTTTTTACTTTTAGAAAAAATCATGGGGGATTGGCAAAAGCAATCCTACAAATTTGCATGGACCCTGAAGAAGATTTAGACTTTTTATTTAAAATATTAAAATACCCAATATATGCTAGAGTTATCTATCTTGATTATAATGAAACTAATATGGACACCCCAAAACAACAAATGGAATTAATCTCACTCTGTAAAGAGTATATTGAAATAATTGATGTCTTGATGGAGTAAATTTTTTGGTAATTTTATTGTGGCCTGCAGGCCTTGTGCACTTAGGTTGCCTTAGTTATTAGATGTTTAAGGGGTTTTCTTTATTTTAAGGTGTTTGGACAGGCTGTTTGTTTGTTTTATCGACGGGAATATTAACTTAAACAAACAGCTGTTTGAATTAAATTTATCTGCTTTTTGGCTGTTTAAAGGTGTTTGTGAGTGTTTGGACAGGCTGTTTGTCTGTTTTTTTTCTGACAAACAGCTGTTTTTTAGGGTATTTTTATTAATTTTTAGTAGTAATTTTTTAATTTTATCGACGAGGGAAAAAAGATATCCACGACGTAAACAAAACATTTTTAAACAATGTTTTGCAGATTATATTATGTTTGGTTGGTTTAATAAAAAAAAAGATGTGGAAGAAGTAAGAGAAGAAACAAAAAAAGGTTTTGAAGCAGTTAAAAAAGATATTGTTTCTGTTAGTGGCTGGATCAAACACCTTGATTCTGAGAAAAAAATACAAAAAAAGGAGTTACAAGACATAAAAGAAGTTTTATCGACGATTCAAATAGAAATGGATGGGCTAAAAAATGTACTTTCTTTGATGAATGAGTTAAATCCTAAACAGGTGTTTAAAACACCTAAGAGGGTGTCCAACAAACAAACAGCTGTTTATGCTGTTCAAACAGGTGTTCAAACAGGTGTTCAAACACCAAATTTAGGCCAATTTTCAATTACTGAAAGAGCAATAATAAGCATCTTATTAAACACAGATTTAAAGCTAAGTTATGATGATTTAGGAGCAATGCTTGGAAAAGAAAGATCTACTATAAGAGGCCAAATAAACTCAATAAAACAGAAAAGTGAGATTATTTCTGAAAAAATAGAGAAAAATGGTAAAAAGAGGGTGTATATAGAGGAAGATATAAAGGAAAAAATACTCAAAAAGTCGAAAGTGAGAGTTAATAGTGCTAAAAAAAATTGAAAAAGGTGAAATAAAATAAAAAAAGTTGTTTTTAAATTCTAAAAGTGAGAGTTTTAAACAATAAAAAAGAGTCAGACTCTCTAAAAAGAGTGTATTAAGGGTAATATCTAAAAAAAGATATAAAAAAGAACAAAAAAAGGGATTAATATCAACTTAAAGTGAGGATAAAAACAAGTTGATAATAGTTTAAACTATTTATTCGGTTAGGGGAATAACTTACTTAGAGGTCTCTTAATTGAAGTATTGTGTTTAAGCTTGCGATTTTTTTAAGGTTATTCGATATTTTTAATTGAATATTTTTATTATTTAATTTGACTTTCTCGACGGGAATTTTCTTTTTAATTAATCTACTAATATAATCTCTAATAGAGCTTTCAGTTAAATTTAATCTCTCTGATAAGGTTTTATAGTCGGAATACCCATGCTCTTCTTCTAGTTGATATAATGTGGAAAATACTAAAAGTTCTTGATCTGTTAATCTCTTAAATTTCAAGCGAATTTCTTTTTTAAGAACATCTAGCGAGTTTAAAGTTTGTATTGCATTTTCAAAAGAATTTTCATCAGATTTAAGGGCAAAATCTGTCTGTCTGTCTGTCTGTCTGTCTGTCTGTCTGTCTGTCTGAACCCCTTCATTTCTTATGGAAACCCCCATATTTTGGGACTTTAAGCCCCTAAGAGAGGTGTTATCTGTCGAAGTCGGAGCTATATTTGTCTGCTCCATAGTATTATCTGTCGAAAGAATCTTTTCTTGTTTTTTGGCTAAATTAACTAATAATTCATTATTCTGATCTAAATTTTCCCTAATTAAATCGATTTCTTTTTTTAAAAAATTCATGTCTTGCTTCACTTTTTGAAAAGCATTTATTATATCATCCATTTATTAAATAAAATTTAGAAGTATAAAAACTTTCAGATGATAAAACATATCTTTTTGGTTATTGTCTATTCTTATATGCAGTATAAGTCTCTTCACTTAATGCCCATCTAGCCCTTCGAAGATATTGTTTTCCTTTGGGATTTTTATTAATTTTTTTAATTAATTTTTTTGAATTTAAATCAATTAATAATTTTTTAATAAATTCTTCATCTCTAGCTAACTCTCTTGCTATATGTGATGTAAAAATTGGTTTAGGGGAGATTAAGAATAATGTGGCTAAAATTTGTTCAGATATCTTATCTTTTTTTTCTTTAGAAATTTTCATGAATTAAAGAAGTTATTCGGTTTTAAAAAAGTATGTCTATTCTTTTTTTTCTGGTGCCTTAAGTGTGGGAAAAGGCACATGATATGGAAGGTTCATTTCATCTTCTAATTGAAGCGCCTTTATATTGGCTTTTCTAATAATTAAATTAAATAAAGTAATTTTAAAATCATCTTCTAATTCTTTATCCTTCCACTGTTTTAATACCTCTCTTGATACCTTTGCCTCAACTTCGATCGCTATTGCTCCTGAAAGCTCTATTTTTGCTATTTCTGGTGAATATTCAATAGTATATTTGAATTTTATTTCTAATAATTCCCCTTTTGGTTTGAAAAACCCAGAATTTGGAGAATTTATTTCAGATATGTCTATACTTGTGTTAATTTTTGTTTCTCTTGTCGCAGGAGAAAATTTTTCTACACTAATTTTATTAAAACTAAATCCTATTAATTTCATTTTAATATTAAAAAAAACTTGTTTTTAAAGATTTATATTAATTATTAAATAGGTTTTAAAGAAGAATATTTAAATTAAGTAGAAAGAATGGCTTTAAACAAGATCTTCTTCAGAGATAACTAAAAAGTCGCTTATAGAGATTATTGCACTATGTGGGACTAATAATTCATTAGTTGATATTTTCTCTAAATTAAGGTTTTTTGTATAAGGTGTCGCATCTTTTAATAAAACGTTTATTAATTCCCCTGAATTTGTTTCAAATGTTATGTCTTTAACAAACCCCAGTCTCTTACCTTCCTTTGTTACAACCATCTTTCCTATTAAACTATTAAAAGAATTTTTATCTTGCATGATAAATCCAGAAGAAAATAATTTATAAACTTTTCTGTGAATTTATATAGAGTTAAAAGACTCTATGATTGATGATTTTTGGACTTTTTGAGTGTGTGTCCCCATGATTTCCTATAGAAGTATTTATAAATAAAAATTTTGTTTTTTTTTATTTTTATTTTATTTATATTATTATATATATTATAGTATATATATTATATATTATATATAAAATTTAATATTTTTAGATTTTTTTATTAATTTTTTTATTAAAAATATTTTATTTTTATTTTTTAAAAATTAGATTTTTTTATTAGATTATATTTATAATTAAATTAAATTATAAATTTTATTTTATTATAAAAAATAAATATAATAATATAAATATTAAGTTAATTTATAGATTTAAGGTAATTTTTTAATTTAAATAATATTTAAAAATAATTTTTTAATAAATATCTTAATATAATTCTTTTTTTCCATTGGAAATGTTGGTGTTCTTATTTTTTAGTGATTATAATCTTTTATATAATAAATTTTGTTTTTTTCGTTGGGTTATAATTTGTATAACATTTTTCCATAGGAAATCATACTGTGAGAGATTATATATTTCATATAACCTAAGAGTTTAAATATGAAACAAAATTTAATTTAAAATGGGGTCGGATCTAGATAATATTTTTGAATCTTTTGATAAAAATAGAATTTTTCAAGATAAAATTATTTTACAAGTTCATCATCAACCAGATGAAATTATTCATCGAGGGGATCAGATAAATCAAATTGCATCTATTCTTGCGCCTGTTTTGAGAGGAGAGAAGCCAAGTAATCTTTTTTTATATGGTAAAACTGGAACAGGAAAAACATTATCTATACAAAAAGTTAAAGAGGAACTTTTGAAAAGAATGAAACCTGCTGCAGATTTTAAATTGAGGGTGGAATATTTAAATTGTAAATTAAAGAAAGTTTCTGATACAGAATATAGGATTTTGGCAGAGCTTATTCGAAAGATGGGTGGGATGGTTCCTGCAACTGGGCTTCCTACAGAATCTGTTTATAATAAATTTATAGATATTATTGATAATGAGAAACAAATTGTTGTTTTGATTTTAGATGAGATTGATCAAACTGTGAAGAAAATTTCAGATAGTTTTCTTTATAATCTTACCAGGTTAAATTCCGAGCTTTCTAAAACTCAGATTTGTTTAGTTGGGATTAGTAATAATTTAACTTTTTTAGATGAGATTGATCCTCGTGTTAGAAGTTCTTTATCTGAAGAGGAGATTATTTTTCCTCCATATAATGCTTTGCAGTTGCAGGAAATTTTGAGTAAGAGGGCTGAGGTTGCCTTTAGAAAGGGTGTATTGCAAGAGGGTGTTATTGCAAAGTGCTCTGCCTTTGCGGCTCGTGAACATGGGGATGCGAGAAGGGCTTTGGATTTATTGAGGATAGCTGGGGAGTTGGCTGAAAGAAATGATTCTAAAAAAGTTTTATTAAAACATATTGATGAAGCAAATAGTAAATTAGAGAGAGATAAAATTTTAGATATTATTCGTACTGAGCCCAAACAGTTTCAGTTGGTTCTTTATTCTATAATGAGATTATTAGAAGAAAGTAAAGAAGAGGCAATTTTTACAGGAGATGTTTATAATCATTATCAAGATTTATGTAAAAAGAATAATTGTGAGGTTTTGACTCAAAGGAGAATGAGTGATATTCTTCAAGAATTTGATATGTTGGGGATAATTAATGTTCGTATTATTTCAAAGGGTCGTGGGGGGAGAATGAGGGAAATTAGGTTGGCGATTGCGAAAAATCTTGTTGTTCAGGCAAAAAAAATAATTGAAGATTCTTTAAATTATAATTGAATCTTTGTTTTAAAATGGAAAATAAAGAGATACTTAAATTTTGTTTACAGAAGGGACTTTTATTAGATGGAGACGCACTTTCTTTGTTTAATGGGTTAAGTGATATTAATTCTGTGAAACTTCTTCTTGAAAAAATTAAAATTAATACAGGGGAAAAAATTATTACTCGTGGTCTTTTTGAAAGAAATAGAGAACAATTAAATGAGTTTGTTTTAACTTTACCAGAGGAGAATCAAAAAAGTTTTGAAAAATTTAAAATTAAATTAGGGTTAAATATAGAGATTTCTCGTGAGGTGTCGTCTGTTATTGAAAATAAGGTTCTTAATGAGACTTCTGTTTTGGTTTTTTCTGAAAATGTTGTTAAGGGGAAGAAGGTGGTGGTTTCTGATTTTGTAAATTATTTTAGAAATAGGTTTTATGATATGAAAAGTATTTTACAAGAAAAACCTGAATTAAATGGATTAACTTCTATAAATAAATTGTCTCGTGATTCTCAAAGTGTTTCTTTAATAGGAATTATTTCAAATAAAACTATTACTAAAAATAAAAATATAATTTTTGAAATAGAAGATTTAACTGGGAAAATTAAAGTTTTGGTTAATTGTAAGAAAGAGGCTCTTTTTAAGGAAGCAGAGGATATTAGTTTAGATTCTGTTATTGGTTTTAAGGGGTCTGGGAATAGAGAGATTTTTTTTGTAAATGATATTTTTTTCCCTGATGCAGTACTTTCTGAAAGGAAAAAATCTCTTAAAGATGAGTCTGTTGTTTTTATTGGAGATCTTCATTATGGGAGTAAGCTTTTTCTTGAGGAAAATTTTTTAAAATTTATAGATTATCTTAATGGGAATGTTCCAAATACACCAGAGGCTGAAAAAATAAAATATCTTTTTATTGTAGGAGATCTTATTACGGGGGTTGGAAATTATCCTAATCAGGAGGCTGATTTAAAAGTAGGCGGGGTTGAAGAGCAATTTTCTTGTATCGCAAATTTATTAGGGAAAATTAGAAGTGATATTAAAATTATTATTTCTCCTGGGAATCATGATTGTGTTCGATTAATGGAGCCTCAGCCTAAAATTAATGAAAAATATGCCTGGCCATTGTATAAGATGAAAAATGTATTTATTACTGAGAATCCTTGTAATATTAATATTGGGGCTGTTCCTGGTTTTTCTGGTTTTAATATTTTAACTTATCATGGTTTTTCTTTTTTTTATTATGTTAATAATGTTCAATCTTTAATGAGTGTTAAAGCTGCAAGTTCACCTGAATTAATTATGAAATACCTTTTGAAAAATAGACATCTTGCACCATCTCAGGGTTCGACGCAGTATTTTCCTTTAGAAAAGGATCCTTTTATTATTAGGGATATTCCAGATATTTTTGTTTCTGGGCATACTCATAAAGGGGCTACTTCTTATTATAATAATATTTTAATTATTTCTATTTCTTGTTGGGAGGCGATGACTCCTTATATGGAGAAAGTTGGGAGTAAGCCTGATTTTTGTAAGGTTCCTATGTTTAATTTAAAGACGAGGGAAATTAAAATTTTGGATTTTGAATAATATAAAAATGAATGAAGAAATAATAGAAAAAGTGAGAATGTTTGTTGAAGAAGAATGTAAGAAGCCTATCTCTAAGTATGGGATGGATGCCTTGGAGAATCATTTTAAATCGGTAGTTTTTCATGTAGAAAAATTATCTGATGAATTTGGAGGAGATAAGGAAATTCTTATAATTTCTGCTTGGTTACATGATATTGGTTCGGTTATTTACGATCGAAAAAATCATCATATTACAGGGGCTGATATTGCTGAAAAAAAATTGAATGAATTTAATTATCCTTTAGAAAAAGTTAAAAAAGTTAAACATTGCATTCTTTGCCATAGGGGTTCCCAAAATATTCCTCCAGAGACGATTGAGGCTAAAATTCTTATTGAGGCTGATGCTCTTTCTGCTTTTGATTGTTTGAGTGGTCATTTTAAAGCTGCTTTTATATATGAGGGAAAAAATCAATTGGAGGCAAAAAAAGTTGTAAAAGAAAAATGGATAAATAAATATAAACAACTTTCTGAAATATCAAAAAAATTAGTTAAACCAAAATATGAGGCAGCAATGTTGCTTTTGGGAGATTAAATGGCATACACAAAAACAACGGAAAAATATTTTAAAGATTTAGAAAAGCAAGTTAGAAAAGTTTATGATATGGCTGAGGAGGCTAAAAAAACAGGATTGGATCCTGTGGATAAAGTTGAGATTCCTTTGGCGATGAGTATGGCTGAAAAAGTTGTGGGATTAATTTCTACTGTTTATCCTCAAGTAGAGGGTTCTGGAATTGCCAAAAGGATTTTGGAGTTGGAAGATGAATATGGAAAGTTAGACCCTACGGTTGTTTTTAAAATTGCTGAAGAGGTTGCGAAGCAAAAGTATTGTGAATTTGTTAGTTTGATTGAGGCTATTACTGCGGGAATTAGGGTTGGAATGGCTTATTATACCCTTGCTGTTGTTGCAAGTCCAATTGAAGGGTTTACTGGATTAAAGATTGAGAAGACACGAGAGGGGAAGGAATATTTTAAGGCATATTTCTCGGGGCCTATTCGTAGTGCAGGAACTACTGCTGGGTGTGTTAATTTAATGTTGATAGATTATTTGAGAGAACTTTTTGGTTATGCAAAATATGATCCTAGTGATGATGAAGTTGAAAGATATGTTACGGAAATTAATGATTTTCAGGAGAGAATTACAAATTTACAATATTTCCCATTAGAGGAAGAGATGAGATTTTTGGCAAAGCGTTTGCCAATTCAAGTTGCTGGCGAGCCTAGTGAAAAATTAGAGGTTTCTAATTATAAAAATTTAGAGAGAGTTGAAACAAATAGATTACGGAGTGGGGTTTGTTTAATTTTAGCAGAAGGGTTGGCGCAAAAAGCTGCGAAGGGGTTTAGATTATACAATAAGGCAAAAAAAGATGGAATTAAGATGACTGGGTTTGATTGGATTAAAGAGTATGTTGAATTGCATGAAAAATTAACTAATGGGGCTGGAAAAAAGATTGGAGATTCTGTGCCGGTTTATATTAAAGATATTGTTGCTGGTCGTCCTGTTTATGGGCATCCTTCGCGTTCAGGTGGTTTTAGATTTAGATATGGGCTTGCAAGAAATTCTGGGTTTAGTGCTGCTTCGGTTCATCCTGCTACAATGGCAATTACAGATGATTTTATTGCAATTGGTACTCAGTTAAAAATTGAAAAGCCGACTAAAGGTTGTGTTGTTACTTCTTGTGATTGTATAGATGGGCCTATTATTAAATTATTTAATGGAAGTGTGAAAAAGCCTCAGACCGCGGAGGAAGCAAGGCGGTTTTACAAAGATACAGAAGAAATAATTTATCTTGGTGATTTTCTTTTTCCGTTTGGCGATGTTGTTAATCGAAATTCAATGTTGCCAAAGCCAGGCTATGTTGAAGAATGGTGGAATTTAGAATTGGAGAAACTTGGAGGGGAGGTTAAAGATTACTTTAATGTTAGTTTTTTAGAGGCTGTTGAATTAAGTAAAAAGTTTAATATCCCTTTACATCCGAAATTTATTTTTTATTGGAATGAAATTTCTAAAGAACAATTTTTGGGATTATTAGAATGGTTGAAAAATTCTCAGATAAATGAAAAGATTATTTTTCCTTATACTAAAAAAGATCAGGATAAATTTAAGGTTGGGAAAAGAGCGTTGGAATTATTGGGTATTGGACATGATGTTATTGATGAAAATGTTATTTTAAGTAAAGAAAATAGCTTGGCGCTTTTGGCTAATTTGGGAATTGAAATAAAAGAGGGGGAATTAAAGGAAAAGATTGAAGATTTTAATAAAAAGTTATTTTTAGAAAATTTAGAAAATAAAAAAACTTTAGAGGTAATTAATAATTTTTCTGAATTTAAAATTAAAGATAAATCTGGAGACTTTATTGGTTCTCGAATGGGGCGTCCTGAAAAGGCAAAGTTGAGAAAATTAATTGGAAGTCCGAATGTTTTATTTTCTGTTGGTAAGGAAGGAGGGAGATTAAGAAGTATCCAAGCTGCTTTGGAAGTTGGAAAAATTAGAAGTCAATTCCCGATTTTTTATTGTGAAAAATGTAAGAAAGAATCAATTTATGGGAAGTGTGTTTTTTGTGGGGAAAAAACAAAAAAACAATTTTATTTTCATAAATTAAAAGAAAAATCTTTTAGTAAGGTTAGGGATGATTCTGAAATGGAAGGGGTTCCTTATTGTACTCAGAATTTGGAGATTAATGATTATTATAATTGTGCTGTTGAAAAAATAAAGATGAAAAAAGAAGAGATTCCTGCTTTAATTAAGGGAATTCGTGGGATGTCTTCTGAAGAGCGTGTTCCTGAAAATCTTTGTAAGGGTTTACTGAGGGCAAAATATGGACTACAGGTAAATAAGGATGGAACGATTCGGATTGATGGAACGGAGTTGCCTTTAACTTCATTTAAACCTAAGGAGATTTTTGTGGGGGTTGAAAAATTAAAAGAGTTGGGTTATGAAAAAGATATTTATGGGGATGATTTAATTAATGAAAATCAGATTTTAGAACTTTTTCCTCATGATATTCTATTACCATGTTCTCCTAAAACTCCAGATGAAAAAGCTGATGAGGTTTTTTTAAATATTGGAAATTTTGTTGATGAGGAGCTAGAGAGATTTTATGGTTTGGATAAATTTTATAATTTTAAGAAAAGAGAAGATTTAATTGGTGTTCTTGGAGTTTGTATGGCTCCTCATAATTGTGCAGGAGTTGTTTGCAGAATTATTGGATTTGCAAATGTTCTTGGATTATATGCTTCTCCTTATATGCATGCTGCAATTCGTCGTGATTGTGATGGGGATGAGATGGCAATTATGTTATTGGGGGATGTTTTGTTAAATTTTTCTAGAAAGTTTTTGCCAGGGCATAGAGGGGGAACTCAGGATGCGCCATTGGTTTTAAATGCAAAAATTAATGCAGGGGAAGTTGACGATCAAATTTTAGATTTTGAATTTGTTTCTGGAAGTTATCCTTTAGAATTGTATGAAAAAGCAGAGAAGAGATTGCATTCTTCAGAGGTTAAAGAAATTAAATTATGTAGTGATATTTTAAAGGAGGATAGTGATCCTTTTGTTGGGATTGGATTTACTCATGATACTTCTGATTTTAATAAGGGGGTTGTGTGTTCTTCTTATAAAACTTTACCGACGATGCAAGATAAAGTTAATCATCAGATGGCACTTGTGGAGAAATTGCGTTCTGCGGATACTTCTGATACTGCGCGGTTGATTATTGAAAGACATTTTATGAGAGATATTAGGGGTAATTTAAGAAATTTCTCTACGCAGAGTTTTAGGTGTGTTGGGTGTAATGAAATTATTAGGCGTCCTCCGTTGTCTGGAAATTGCCCTATTTGTAATGGCAAAATAATTTTTACTGTTCATGAGGGTGGGATAAAAAAATATTTAGAACCTGCTTTAACTTTAGCAAAGAAATATAATTTGTCTCCTTATTTGAAACAAAATTTAGAATTAGTTAAAAGTTATTTAGATAGTATTTTTGGAGAAGAAACAATAAAGGAGGAGAAAGCATAATGGGATTTGTTCATTTACACCTGCATACGGAATATAGTTTATTAGATGGAGCAATAAAAATTAGTGAATTATTTAAGAGGGTTAAGGAGCTTGGGCAAGATGCGGTTGCAATTACAGAACATGGAAATTTACATGCAGTAATTAAAAAATATCAACTTGCAAAAAAGGAAGGTGTTAAATTAATTTTTGGATGCGAGCCTTACTTGGTTGATGATATGACTGTGAGGGATAAAAATCAAAAAAGACGTCATTTAATTCTTTTGGCAAAAAATTTAGAGGGGTATAAAAATTTAGTAAAACTTATTTCAATCGCTAATAAAGAGGGTTTTTATTATGCTCCAAGAATTGATAAGAATCTTCTTAAAAAATATAGTAAAGGGTTGATTTGTACTAGTGCATGTTTGGCAAATGATATTGCTCAAATGTTAGTTAAAGATGAGGAGGAGAAAGCTAAGGAATTGATTAGGGGATATATTGATATTTTTGGGAAAGATGATTTTTATTTAGAGGTGCATAATCATGAAATTCCTGAAGAAGAAAAAGTTAGGGAGTTTTATTATAAGGTTGCAGATGAGTTTGGGGTTAAAATTATTGCAGCTTGTGATGCTCATTATTTAAAAAAAGAAGATACTCGTGCTCATGAGGTAATGCTTTCTATTCAAACTAATGGAAATATGTCTGACCCAAAGAGGTTCAGATTTAGTGGTGGAGGATATCATATTATGAGTGAGGATGAAATGAGAAAATTATTTCCAGGGAGGGATGATGTTATTGAGAATACATTGGAGATTGCAAAGAAGTGTAATGTTGAATTAGATATAGGCGATTCTATTTTTCCTGATTTTGAAGTTCCTAAGGAATATGATCATGCTAGTTATTTACATAAATTATGTGAGGAATCTTTAAATATAAAATATAAGGATGCGGAAAATTTTAAAATTGCGAGAGAGAGAATGGAATTTGAGCTTTCTGTAATCAATAAGATGGGTTTCGCAACTTATTTTTTAATTGTTCATGATTTTATTTGTGATGCAAAAAAGCATTGTCAGGTTGGTCCTGGTCGTGGAAGTGGGGCGGGTTCAATTGTTGCATATCTTTTGGGGATTACTCAATTAGAACCTTTGTCTTTAGGGCTTTTGTTTGAAAGATTTCTTAATCCAGATAGAATTTCTCTTCCTGATTTTGATATTGATTTTGGAGATAAGGATGTTGTATTGGATTATGTTAGGAAAAAATATGGTTTAGATAAAATTGCGATGATTGGAACTTTTGGAACTATGAGTGCGAAGTCTGTTTTGAAAGATGTAATGAGGGTATTTAGGATTCCTTTTGAGGAGGCGAATGCAATTACAAAGTTTGTAAATGAAAAAACTATTCAAAAATCTTTAGATGCAAAATCAGAAAAAGGGGATTTTATTGAGGATGCTTTTGAATTAAGAAAATATAAAGAAAAATATCCAGAAATTTTTAAAATTGCGCAAAGACTTGAGGGAAGTGTAAGACATAGAGGGGTTCATGCTTGTGGAGTTGTTTGGGGGAAAAAGGCAATTGATGAATATCTTCCTGTCCGATTTGCAAAAGGGGAGATTGTTACACAGGTTGAGGGAGGAGATGTTGAGGCTTATGGTTTGGTGAAGTTTGATTTTTTAGGGCTAGAGACTTTAAATGTTATAAAAAAAGTTCTTGATAGAATTGGCAAGAGCAGTGAATGGTTAGAGAAAATTCCAATGGATGATGATTCTGTTTATGAAATGTTGCGGCAACAAAAAAGTATTGGTGTCTTTCAAGTTGAGAGTGAAGGAATGAGAAAAACTTTGAATTTGGTTCAACCAACTTGTTTTGATGATATTATTGCAATTGTTGCACTTTATCGTCCAGGCCCGATGCAATATTTGGAAGTTTATGCTGATGGGAAGCATGGGAGGGGGAAAGTAACTTATCCTCATCCAAAAGCAAAGGATATTTTGGCGCCAACTTATGGGATTATGGTTTATCAAGAACAGGTTATGCAGTTATCAAGGGCTTTGGCGAATTTTAGTGCAGGAGATTCTGATGTTTTAAGAAAAGCGATTGGTAAGAAAAAAATAGATTTAATGAAAAAGATGGAAGGGCAATTTAAGGAAGGGTGTGTAAAATATTCAGGGATGGAAATAATGGCTGTTAATAAGCTGTGGAATGATATTGTAAAATTTGCAGAATATTCGTTTAATAAAAGTCATGCAGCTGCGTATGCATTAATTTCATATAGAACTGCATATTTGAAAAAATATTATCCTGTTGAATTTTATGCTGCGACGATTTCTTCTTCAATAAGGGACCCTGATAAACTTGCGTTTTATTTAGAGTCTGCTAGAAGTGAAGGGATTAAAATTTTAGCACCAGATATTAATACTTCTGAAGAATCTTTTAGTGTTGAATCTGTTGATGGGAAGAAGGTTATTCGTGTTGGGTTGTCTGGAATTAAACATGTTGGAGAGGAGGCGATGCAAAAAATTATTGAATTGCGTCCGTATAAAAGTTATCAAGATTTTATTAATAAAGTTAATTTGTCGAAGGTAAATAAGAGAATTTGCAATAGTTTAATTTCTCTTGGATGTTTTGATAGATTGGGATATAATAGAAATCAGTTGTTGCAAGTTTATGAGAATTTAACAAAAGAAAGTAGTATTAAAGAAAAGCAAATTACTTTGTTTGGGGGGATTGCAAATAAGGTAAATTACCCGGATATTCCTGATTTGGATTTAAGGAGTAGATTAGAAATTGAAAAAGATTTAATTGGGGTTCATATTTCAGGCCACATGGTTGATTTATATAGTGAAGGAGGACAAAAGAAATTTGTTGAATATAAGGAATTGCAGGAGGATAATGAAGTTTATGTTTTTGGGTTAGTAAAAAGATTTTCTCCGATTATAACAAAAAATGGAGATGATATGGCATTTATGGAAATTTATAATAAGAATGGAAAATTAAGAGTGACTGTTTTTCCAAATGTATTTGAAGAATATTTAAGGGGTGTTAAGTTGGGAGAAAATAGTGGAGTAATTATTCAAGGAAAATTCAATAAAGATGAGCAATGGGGTGATAGTTTTATTGCGTCATATATTGGGAGAACAAAACCAATTGACGAGGGAGAGCAGAAAAATAAAGAATTGTTGGTTGTATGATTTTAGGTGGCGAGATAGGTTGAGGGAGTTTTAAGGAGATGAAGTTAATAATATAAATCTTTTTAAATAAGTTAAGGGTTTTATTTTTATGAAAGATTGGAATAAGGGTTTAGCTAAAATTGTTTTAGGTTTGGGTATTTTTACTTTTGGGATTGCTGGTTTTGCTGTAGGGGCTTATAAAGTATTTCATAAAAATGTTAAAGAAGATATAATTTCAGATGTTGATTTTTTGTATAGTTTTTGTTTAAAAAAATCAAGTTTAGAGGGATTAAAAGAAGGGGATAATTGTAATATAACTTTTTTAAGTAGTGAGAGTGAATTAAAAAAGATTCAAGAAGGAGGAAGTGATGACCCAATTCTTGGAGGTTTTTATGATATGTCTTTTCGGGCGGAGAATGGCGTTTTTTATTTTTATTCTTCTCCTGAAAGGATAACTAAAAAGGCTGGTATGAAGAAAGAGGTTATTATTTGCGATTTATTGGGAGATGGTTTAAATGAAGAAGAATATTTTGAGAGACTTTCTAGTTTAGGGTGTAATAAAATTTTTGGTAGGGGAAAAGAAGGCTTGGTGGAAGATTTAGGAAATGTTTCTTATGGGGATATTTTAAAATCTTGTAAAAAAAGAATTATTGGAAGATATGGCACAGATTATTCTAAAGATTTAGTTTCGCAATTTACTCGGAGTTCTGCACCTAAATTTTCAGAAGATTATGCATATCAGTTTGTTTTAATTAATTCCTTAAGGGATAGAATTTTTGGAACCCAGCTTAGTCGTTAAACTAAATAAAATAAAATAGTCGGAACCAACAAGCATCCCATCATTTGTGTTTTTTTGACGCCGAGTGAAATACAATAAATTCCCGTTAGTGTTGAAATTATTAAAATTATTATTCCTAAAATTCCGGAGATAAGGAAAGTAATTATTATTAAAATACTAAGGGTTATTATACAGAGAAGAGTATAGTTTACTTTTTCTATTTTTTGAGAAAAGAATTTTGTTAAGGAGATTGTTAGAAAAAATGAAATTATTCCGCTGATTAAAACTACAATTAAAATTAAGGTTAGTGTTTGCGGAGTTAGTGTTTGCATAATTTCTTTTATTGCAATTGCTGCACCTGTTCGTGTTCGTGAAATTATGTAAAGGGAAATAAAAGAGAATCCCATTACTAAAGTATTTGTTGCGCCGAGAAGAAAAAGAAAATCTTTTTGATTTGTTTTTGAAATTATATTTCCTATTATTGCAGCTTGTCCTGAGCCGAGACCTGGAAAGAAACTGCATAAGGGAGAAGCAATAACTGCGCCGATTAGAGGTTTGAAGAAATTTATTTTAGGCTTTATTATTTCTTGTTTAGGAATTGTTATTTTATTTTTTATACTTATAATTAACATTGAAGCTCCGAAAAGTCCTGTTAGTAAAGGGAGAATTGGTTCTCTTAGAATTTCCATGTTTAAAACTAGGTAACCGAGGATCCCTGTTAAAGAGAAAGCAAGAAGTGCTGAAAGTTTTTTCTTTTCTAAAGAGATTAATAGAATTGAAATTAAGACAAGGAAATAAGGAATGAATCTTTGAATTAGAAAATATGTTTTTGAAATTAAAAATATTGATGGCAGAGTTATTAGAATTAGAATGAATATTGCGGCGAGGCTTCCGTAGGCTGTAAGAATTACTGCTTGATATCCTTGGCCTTTTTTTAGAAGTTCGTGGCCTGGGAGAATTGAGAGTTCTGTATCTGTGTCTGGGCAACCGAGAAAGATTGATGGAATAAAATCTATGAATGTGTGAGTTATTGCCATGGCGACGATAAAAATTATAAAATAGATGGGATTTATTTGTATTGTAAAATAAATTGAAATCAAAATAATACTTATTAGATTTATGTGAATCCCTGGGATTAATCCTGAAAACGTGCCTATTGGACATCAGAGCCATAATGTGAGAATAATCTCAAACAGCATTTTGCTTTAAACTAATTTTATTGACGGTAAAACCGCTTTTTCTTTACATCGTATTGAGCCTTTAATATTTTTTAAAGGTTGTCATCGAGGAGATTTCCATAAAAAACAGTGTGGTTTAATAGGGTCTTTTGTTTTTGGAAATTATAATTTGTTTTTATAGACGATAAAAAATCTTTTAAGATGTATCCCCGAACCAATTTCTTATTCTTTTTGAGGTGTTTTGGGTTTATGGGACGCTTTTGAGAGAATTTTCTCACATATTTTTCAATTTTGTTTCGTAAGGTTTAAGCCATCGGGGTTTTTTCCCACCTTTTTGTTCAAGATATTTTAAGAGTCCTTTGAGATAATAAATTTGTGTTTGCTTAAATGATTTGTGAGCATCCAAGAGTTCTTTTGGGCCATTTTTTATTAAGCGATCAAACTCTTTGAGAGCATAAAAACCGTTTCTTATTGTATAATAACCTCCGTCTTCGACTTCATCCCAATTTGTGGAATACAATATTTTTCTCCCCTCTGGAGAAATATTTTGTGAAATATTTTTTGCATATTCTTTTTTATTTTTCTCCCATTTTGCTTCATTTATATTTAATAGAAATCCTGTAGAGCCGATAGCCTTTTTTGAATTATTTTTTAATGTGATGGTATTGTTTTCAGGATTTGGAATAACCTCAACTTTATCAGCTGACCAACCCATCCCTTTCATAATTAATTTTGGAATATCTAATCGATAGTTTCTTGAACTTAATATAATCTTTTTCATGATTATATAATCTGAATCAACCATACTATAGGTTACCCTTATCCTTATATAAAGATTTATTTTGCAGACTGCAAAAGTGGAAAAGAGGGCATACTCTCTATTATTATGCGTGTTCAGACAATACTCAAAGAATCTGAAGGTGAGAAACTCCTTCTGTTTTGTAAGAAAAATTACATTTCAGTTAGTGCTCTTTTGAGAAGTATAATCTGCCAACATGTGGATTCTTTTGAACAACCAGGGGAGGATTCCGATGAAGAATGAAGAGACTTCCTTTAAAATGCAAGTAAAAGAAAAAGGTGAAAGATCAAACTACGATTTTCATTTAAGGTTGAGCAAGTCAGAAAAGGAGAGGTTAATTATGTTGACATCCTCGGCAGGTTATGCGACAATGTCCCAATTTCTAAAGGACCAGATTTTCAAACCAGACATTCATCACAAGCTTGACATGATTCTTAAGAACATTTTGGAGATGAAAGATGGTAAGAAAGGAGGAAAGGTGAGTCATGGCTATTCGTAAGTATCGTAAGTGTGATTATTGCAAACATCTCAAGAGAACATCTTTGAAGGGCGATACCTTTATTTGTAGGCCATGTAAGGGTTTTATCCGCCGTATAACTATGCAAGTTAAGGGAAGCGAGAATTTCCCGAAGGACTATATTGATACTCAAGATATATTTATTCTTTTTTGTCTTTATGAAAGAGAAGAAGGCAT
This sequence comes from Candidatus Woesearchaeota archaeon, assembly GCA_964482075.1. GTDB lineage: Archaea > Nanobdellota > Nanobdellia > Pacearchaeales > GW2011-AR1 > CAYZVU01. Next base: position 68,815 of record CAYZVU010000001.1, read on the forward strand.
GGGGGTGATAGGAGTTTCTGAGAGTATAGAAATGCCTTTATCTTCGACATATAAACGTCTTTCTGATCTTAGTGAAGGAGGTTTTGTGGAGAAGATTGATAAGTTATATCAAGTCACTTCAAGAACAAAAAGACAACTTCTTAATTTGAAGGGCTGGGATTTAGATTGGCTTTTTATCAGAAATAAAACAAATAAACAAAGAGTTTTAAGATTTCACGCTCTTCAAGGAAAATTGCAAGTAATCTCTCCTCCAAAGAATTATAAACAATATTTGAACAAATATATAAGAATCCAGGTTGGGAGGAATAAGGCTTTTACAGGGTTTAAATTTCAGACAAATGGGTGTGTTATTGTTTTTTACAATTTTACTTCTATTTCTGTTACCTTTCCTGATGTCTTGGTGAGTTCCCTTAACGTTCATCATGTTGCTGAGGGATATTGCAAATTATCTTTTGTAATCGATTCTCTTGTTTCGAAGTTGGAGTCTCTTTTCCCGGGATTAAAAATTGATTCTTTTGTCCCATTCAATCTTGATAACCAACACATTGCTATCAAAGACAGTAAATATGCAAAAAATAATTTTCAAAAAAATGGGGAGCATTTAAATGAGAATGGAATAATCACAGATAAATCTCATGGGCATTTTGAATTAGAGGCCATTAACCCTTTGACTGCAGGACAAGACATTGAAGAATGTTTAAGGAGAGAGGAAAATGCTTAAGATTAAAAAAGAGCACATAAAAGATGCAAGAGAAAGATACTTCAAAAATAAGAAAACTTTTATGAAAAAGATTCCTTTTTTCAAAAATATTTCTGAAGAAGAAAGAATACAAGTATTTGCAGAAATGCTTGCATATTGTGATCAAAAAATAAAAGAATTTGAGAAAAAACATCCTAAAGGATTTCCAGAGATGAAACCCCTTAAATACGATATGAAAGAAATTGATTGGAGCAAAATAAAATGAAAATAGGAAGAAGAACAAATCCAATTCCCCCAAGAGAAATAAGGAAGGCATTCGAACTTTATTTAGATAGGATAACACAAAAGAAGATTGCTAAGGAACTTAAAGTAAGTGCAATGACAATTCATCGTTGGACCAAAAAATATGGGTGGAGAGGAGAAAGAGAAGAATACATTAAGAATTGGACAAAGGCTGTAATTAAAAGGAAAATAATAAATGATGAAAGAGAATTTTATTTTTAAAAAAAATACAAAAAGTGACAAAATAATGGGGCAAATGTTTGGTTTTTATTCAGTAAGAGGTTTTGGTTTAGAAATATTTTAGTTGAATTTTAGAAAATATAGTGTTTGAAAATTAGATTAAAAGTTAGAATGTTGTAGGAAAGGATAGAGAAGGTTCTAATGAGTAAAATAATCCCTCGATGAAGACGAAAAGAACACGAAAACACCAAAAAACCTGCTTAATTTATCGATTTCGAAGCGAAACAACAAAGAAATTCATTCAAGAATGCTCTTATCTTTCACATATTCATCAAAATCTTCATCATTCTTTACTTCGTCATAATTATTTTTATTAGCTATTCTTCCAAGAGTTCATTTCAATTTCCAATCTCCTCCTTGTCGTCGGTAAACCAAAAATTCTGATTTTGATATCTTCGTTTAACGCTCCAGAGATAAGTTAAAACTTCTCACAACACGCTGATTAAACGAAATTGCTGAAAATAAAAAGCTAAAATTGTCTATCTAACCCACAAGGAAAGAGCGCGCGGTTTTATCAAAGATAAAACAGATAGTCGGCTTCGCCGAAATTATTTATTGGGCATTTTTCAATTGAAAGAATTATGGCTTTTTTGAATAAGAATTTTCAAAACCATAATAAATGTAATCTTGTTGTTTTTCGTCAAATACTTTTCTCCAAGCAAGATTACTTTTTCTTCCTTTCTTCCAATTTGTATAAATTTGTTTCGTAACCATTTTTATAACTTTGGTTACCCAAAAAGGTCTTTCCATACAAGCTCCCCCAAAATATAATGAAAATAAAATAAATCCAAAATAATTATTGAAAAAAATAGTTCCTTTAAAAAATTCTTTATTTAATTTATCCCCTTCCTCAATTAATTCTTCAAGTTTTTTAGTAGAAGCTAAAGGAATCCTATTTTCTTTTTTATCTGTTTTTTCTTTATATTTCTTTTTTTCTTTTAATAACTTTTCATAATCTTTGGAATTTATTGAATCAATTTTATAAAATTTTACTAATTTTAAATATAAAGATAACAGAATAGACCCAACAATTATTGCACTTATACTTGCACTAATCGTGTTATTAAAAACAACTCCCACAAACTTAAATACAACCAAAATAATCAAAATAAATAATATTGGTGTAAAAAATAAAATTCTATTTCTTACAGGTTCTTTTTTTTCTTCCATATTTTTATTTTAAGCCTAATCCCTTATTGTCCAATTTATGATTATTGTTACTGCAAGAAAAATTCCTGCAATAATCCAAACCATTGCCGAGCTTAAACCCGACAATATTGGAAGGTTCATAGAATCCCTTAGGAAATAATTCCAGCTTCCTAAACCGATAGCAATCAAAGCTAAAATTATTTTCACCCCAATTAATTTTGTCATAATTCATTATGCTTTTTATTCTTTTTAAAACTTTTTATGAAGTGCCCAACTTCTTTTTTAAAAAAAAAAAAGAAACAAAAAAGCGCGCTCTTTCCACCCCCAACGACAATTTTAAAGACAATTTTCAGCAACTACGATATCAAAGAATTTTCG
>CAYZVU010000002.1:0-32526 GCA_964482075.1 Candidatus Woesearchaeota archaeon
TGCAAGGGAGTTGGTGATAAGTGGGTTGGAAAAGTCTTGATTCCGACATTGACGCTTTGTCCGCTTTGATCTTGCAGATGTGAATTGGGTCAGGCCTTGATCGGAGCAGCCCTAAATATCTGTTTGGATGCTGAGTGGGTCGCAGAGTTGAGGAAGAAGAAAGGTCGCTTTTTCAGTTTGTTTTGAGCTGGCTTCTGGTCTACATTAATTTTCTAAAAATTATTACATTCCCCCAGAAAAAGCTATTATTAATAAAAGTATAAAGAAATAAGCAATTGAGGTTGGAATTGAGATTATTAAAGCAATTAGTGCTTTCCAATTAAATCCTTGATTTTTAAAAGATTTTATTGAAAATACTAAGGATGTAATTAAGAATATAATGGAGGGAATTAATGGAATAATGGGTATAATAAAAACTAATGCTAAAAAAAGCGCACTAATTATAATTGCGTAAATTGCACCTCTTCCATAATCTGCTTTAATCCACTCTTTTAATGTCATAATTTTTTTAGGTAATTTAGTTATATAAATCTTTTTTTATCAAAACATTAATAAACAATTTTCTCTTTAGAATTTTATGCAAAATAAAAGGGGGCAGTTTTATCTTCTAGCAGCGATTGTTTTAATTGCAGTTATTATTGGATTTGCAGCAGCGTCAAATTATTCTAAGAAAAAACCAGACTCTCGATTAATGGATTTAGGTGATGAGTTGGGTATTGAGGGAGGAAATGTTTTGGAACATGGAGTTTATTTAGATAAAGATATGGAAATTTTGTTGGGAGAGTTTTCTGGAGAGTATGATGGATATGCAGGGGCCGATAAGGAAATTGTTTTTATTATGGGGGTTGATGATAGATTAATTGTTTTAACTTATGAAGAAGTTAGCGCAGGAGATATTTGTGTTGGAAGTTTTTGTGATCCTCAAGATTTTAGGACTCCTGGAAAAATTATTACTGAATTGGATAGCCCTTTTGAAATTACTTTTGGGGGAGTAGATTATTCTTTTGATTTAAAACCAGGACAGAATTTTTATTTTGTTCTTGCTCAGGAAACTGATGGGGAGAAATATGTTGTTACAGGATAAAAAAGGAATTAGTGTGATGATTGGATATATTTTGCTAGTGTCAGCTGTGTTGGCTATGAGTGTTTTGATTTTTAGTTGGATGAAAAGTTATGTACCAAATGATCCTTTAGAGTGTCCTGATGGGGTTTCTGTTTATTTAGATTCAATAAGTTATGAAAATAATGTTTTGAGTTTTACTTTAAAAAATAATGGAAGGTTTGATGTTGGGGGGTATTATATTCATGCGACGACTGGTGAAGAGCAGAAGATTGCTACGAAGGATTTAACTGAGGGGGAAGGAATGAGCTTTGCTTCGTCAGTTGATGCAAAAAATTTTTTAATTGTGGATAGTGATTCAGTTTTGCAAACTTTTAATTTAGATGAGGAAATTGTTGAAATTGAAATTTTGCCTTTTCGTTATCAAGATACTGAAAATGGGAAGAGAAAGGTTACTTGTAATGGTGCGAAAGTTAGGGAAGTTGTTTAAGGGGGTCCTGGGGGGATTTTTAAGTATTTTATTTGAAATTTTATTCTAATTAAATTTATAAACATCTCTTGCTATTTTTATTTATGAAGAAAAAAGGTGTGTCTCCTGTGATTGCAACTGTCTTGTTAATTGCCATAGTTGTTGTTATTGCGTTAATTATTTTTTTATGGTTTCGTGGAATGACTCAGGAAGCTGTTATGAAGTTCGGGAAAAATATTGAGCTTGTTTGTGATGAGGTTCAGTTTGATGCAAGTTATGATGTGGCAAATACTTTTACTGTTTCAAATAATGGGAATGTCCCAATTCAGGAGATGAAGATAAAAATTATTGGAGGAGGTAGTTCTGATTTGGAATCTCTTGGTGATTCTGGAGTAAGTGTTGGGGGAGTTCAAGAATATACTCATGATGTTTCGGGTGCTAGCGAAGTTATTTTAATTCCTGTTCTTAGAGGTAAATCTGAAAAAGGAGAAACAAATCATGTCTGTGATGAAAATTATGGATATAGATTATTAGTTTAAAATGAAAAATAAAAAAGCGTTGTCGGGGGTTATTACGATGGTGATTCTTGTTGCATTTGTTTTGGTTTTAGTTTCAATTATTTGGGTTGTTGTTAAGGGAATAATTAAAGATAATATTGCAGAGTCTGAAGCGTGTTCTTTTATTTTTGATAAAGTTAGTTTGAATGATGATTATACTTGTTATCAAACGAACGGGGGGTTCAGATTTTCTGTTGATGTTGGAGAAATTGAAATAGAATCTCTGACTGTTTCGATAATTGTTAATGGGAATTCTAATAAGTTTGAATTAAGAGAGGGGGCAAGTTATCCCCGGCTTATAAATTTTATAGAGGGGATTTTTCAAGAGGGATTAATTTTTCCTGAAATGAATTCTGGAAGGACTTATGTTTTTGATACAAATGTAAGACCAGAGTCAATAAAAATTGCACCTGTTGTTAACGGAATTCAGTGTGAGGTTTCTGATTCAAGATTAGAGATTAGAGATTGTTTTTAGTTAATTATATAAATTAAAAGTATTCATTCTTTTTTATGGACCCCAAAGTTTTAGTTGCTTCTCCTACTTATATTGGAATGAACTATTGTGAAGATGAATTTTTGCAAGCATTGAAGAATATAGAATATCCAAATTTTGATATTTTAATAATAGATAATTCTAAAGAGGATTTTTATTTTAATAAGCTTAAAGAGATAAAAGGGATTAATGTAATAAGAGATAATTTTCAAGAAGGGTATGCTTTGAAAAGAGTGATTCATAGTAGAAATAAGATTCTTGATTATGCTCTTGAGAATAATTATGATTTTGTTTTTATGGTAGATTCAGATGTTATTATTCCAAAAAATATTCTTTTAGAATTATTAAAACAAAATAAAAATATTGTTAGTGGGATTTATCATAATTATTTTAAAATTGATGGTAAACAAAAATTAAGATCTGTGGTTTGGAAAGATGCCCCCCAAGAAGTTTTTGATATTTTAAAAAAACAAGAAAAACTTCCAGATTTTATAAGGGGGCCTGAGGATTTAAGGAGACATTTAACTCCTGAAGAAGAAAATAGTGGAAAATGTATTGAGGTAACAATCCCTTCTGCGGGCTGTATATTAATTTCTAAAAAGGTCTTTAAGGTGGTGAGATATGGTTTACTTGATCTTCCAGGAAATCTAAAAAGTAGCGATGATGTATATTTTATAAAATCTGCAAGAAAAAAGGGATTTAAGGTTTATTGTCATACTAAGTTAAAATGTGAACATAGAATTAAAGGAAAATATTCGGAAGAGGGATATCATCCTATTTACGATATTAAATAAAAGTATTATCAATATTTTTTTTGAGTCGTTTTTAGTTAATTATATAAATTAAAATCTGTTTAATTGTTTATGAATAACCTAAAGGTTACGAGAAAAAGAGGATGTAAGTCTGGACAAGTTTGGGTAGAAACTGTTGTGTATACTTTGATTGCATTTGCTTTAATTGGATTGGTGTTGGCTTTTGTTAAACCTAAAATTGAAGAGCTTCAAGATAAAGCAATTATTGAACAGACAATTCAAATGATGGAGGAAATTAATTTACAAATTGATTCTATCCGTGATGTTCCTGGGAATAAAAGATCAATTGAACTTGTGATTAAGAAGGGGGCTTTGACAATTGATGGAGTGCAAAATAAAATTTTATTTGAATTAGAAAGTAGATATGCATATTCTGAATTTGATAAAACAGTTTCGGCAGGAGGTTCTGATATTATTTTTGCGAAGACTATTGAAAAGGGTAAATATAATGATATCACTTTGGAAATGGATTTCCAGAATGATTTTGGTTTAACTTATGAGGGTGAAGAAGAAATAAAATTGTTGAGTTCTGGCCCTACAGCGCATAAATTATTTGTTGAAAGTAAAATGATTGAAGATAAATTAAATATTAATTTTGAGTTAGGTTAAAATGTTTGGGAATAAAAAAGTAACAGGGGTCCAAAATTATCCAAAGGTCGAGATTGATTTTAATCCTGTTGTCCCAAAATTGAAGAGAATTTCTGATAAGACAAAAGTTAATATTAGATATGCTTTGATTGCGCCGTTTGCATTCGCACATATTCATTGGGATTCAAAAATTTCTGAAATTGTTTATGAAGTTGAAGAGCCGGTTTTGGATGCGCAAGAAATGAAGTATAAAGATGAGTTGGTTTCTGCTATGAAGGATATGATTAATTTTGATACAATTGTTGAAAAAGGTGTTGAGAGTTTGTTAGCTTATATTGATAGAATGTTTAAACTTTTGGCTGTGGAATTTGGAATGAATATTTCTTATGAAAGTTATAAGAAGATTTTTTATTATCTTGCGCGGGATTTTATTGGGTTTAATGAGGTTGAGCCTTTTTTGAAAGATTATTATGTTGAGGATATTGAGTGTAATGGTGCTGATGCTAAAATTTATGTTGTTCATAGGATTTATAGAAATATGCAGACAAATGTTTTGTTTAAGGAAGTTGATAAGTTGACGAGTTTTACTGAGAAGCTTGCGCAAAGATGTGGGAAATATATTTCTTATGCAAATCCTATTTTAGATGGAAGTTTAGAGGATGGGTCGAGAGTTAATGCAACCTATACGGAGGATGTTACTTCGCGTGGGCCTACTTTTACAATTAGGAAATTTACTAAAACTCCTTGGACGCCTTCGCAGTTATTGGATTTTAAAACTTTGAGTCCTGAGATGTTGGCTTATCTTTGGTTATTGATTGAGTATAAAATGAATATTTTAATTGCTGGAGGAACTTCTTCGGGGAAGACGACTTTGTTGAATGCGATGGCTTTTTTTATTTCTCCTGAGTCGAGAGTTGTTTCAATTGAGGATACGCGTGAGTTGAATTTGCCTCGTGAAAATTGGTTGCCTTCTGTTGCTCGTGGGGCTACTGGTGCAAAAGATTCTGGGGAGATTACTTTGTTTACTTTATTGAGAAGTTCATTTAGGCAGAATCCAGATTATGTTATTGTTGGAGAGGTTAGAGGGAAGGAGGCATTTGTTTTATTTCAGGGTATGGCTTCTGGACATTCTTCAATTTCAACTATTCATGCAGATTCTGTTGACACTGTGATTAAAAGATTGGAGACTCCTCCGATTGAACTTTCTCCTGCATTGTTGAATGTTTTAGATTGTGTTTGCATCATGACTCATGCTATTGTGAAAAAAGAAGAGACTAGAAAGTTGAGAGAAATTGTTGAGATCGTTAATGTTAATAATGATGGTGTTGCAATGACTAACACCCCTTTTGTTTGGAATGCTAGGGAAGATAATTTTTATTTTAAGAGAAATAGTAAAATTTTTGAAAAGATTTCTCGAAGATATGGTTTGAATATGCAAGAGCTTGATGTTGAATTTAAGAGAAGAGTTCAAATTTTGTATAAAATGCAGATGTCTAAAATTTTTGAATTTAAAGCTGTGCAGAAAATTATTAATGAATATCATAAAAATCCTGCAGAAGTTTTACGGAAGTTTGGGATGAAAGGTTAGAGAAATATTTAATAACACAATTTGCTTGTTTTTATTATGAAAAAGAGTGATTTAGAAGTGCTTCATGAACTTGATTTGCTTCATGGTAATTTAGATAAGGCAAAGTCGGTTGAAGAAAAAGAAATGATTAATTCTCAGATAAATTCTTTGAAGAAAATGTTGGAGAAAGATAAGTTAGAAATTAAGAAATTGCCCTCTGTAAAGGTTGAGGGCAAAGAAGAGAAAGTTGTGTCCAAGGCGAAGCCAAGTATTCATTCTCCTAAAATAATTAATTCTGATGGTAATATTAAGATGTCTGAATTTGAAAAAAAGACTTTGAAAAGATTGTCTGAAAAAGAAGAGAAAGTTGCGCCTAAGGGAATTATTAAGCCGAGTAATTATGTTAAGCTTGCAAATAGTTTTTTTTCAAATTATTCTGAGAAATTATTGGAGGCGCGGAAGTTTGAAATGGTGGAGAGAGATTTAGTTAAATCTAATTTGAGATTTATGCCAAAGTCTTATCTTTCAACGATGTTTTTTACAACTTGCTTGTCTATGATTGCGGGATTTTTTATTTTCTTGTTTTTTATGTTTTTTAATCTTAGCTCTGCTCCCCCTTTTATTTCATTAGTTAAGGAAAATTTTCTTATGAGATTTTTGACTGTTTTTTGGATTTTGATTGTTCTCCCTGGAATTACCTTTGCGTTTATGTATTTTTATCCTTCTCTGGAGAAGAAATCTTATGAGACTAGAATTAATAGAGAGTTGCCTTTTGCAACAATTCATATGTCTTCTATTTCAGGTTCTATGGTTGAGCCGAGTAAGATTTTTGAAATAATTATTGCTACCCATGAATATCCTTATTTGGAAAAAGAATTTAAAAAATTAATAAATCAGATTAATGTTCTTGGTTATGATTTAGTTACTGCTTTGAGGACAAGTGCTTCTAATTCTCCGAGTAAAAGTTTGAAGGAATTGTTTAATGGTTTGGCGACTACGATTAATTCTGGGGGGAATTTGCCTGTTTTTTTTGAAAAGAGAGCAGAGAGCTTGCTTTTTGATTATAAATTGGAGCGTGAAAAAAAGACGCGTTCTGCTGAAACTTTTATGGATATTTATATTAGTGTTGTGATTGCTGCGCCGATGATTTTGATGTTATTGTTAATGATGATGAAAATTAGTGGGCTTGGAATTGCTTTGAGTACGGGGATGATTACATTGGTGATGATTTTGGGTGTGGGGGTTATTAATGCGGCATTTTTGACTTTCTTGCATTTACAGGGGGCTGGGGAATGAAAATAAAAGCGATACATTGGGCTGGAATTATTTTGGCATTAGTTGTATTTGGAATTTCTGTGTTTTTTATTGGAACACAATATTTCTTTTTTGTTTTAGGTTTGGGAATTTTATTTGGGGTTACACCTTTTGTTTTATCAGTGATTCATGATTCAAATGTTTCGCGTGAAAAGGAAGAAATGTTTTTGGAGTTTACTCGGAATTTGGTTGAGAGTGTTAAAACAGGGACGCCGATTAGTAAAAGTATTATTAATGTTAGGAATAGGTCATATGGGGTTTTGAGTGAGAATATTAAGAAGTTGGCGAATCAAATTAAGTTAGGGATTTCGTTGAATATAGCATTGCAGGTTTTTTCTAGAGATGTTGGGAATAAAACAATTTCTCGTGCATTGACTTTGATTGGGCAGGCAGAAAAAGCAGGAGGAGATATTGGCGAGATTTTGGAGGCTGTTGCTGGAGCTGTTACTATGTCTGATAAATTAAAGAAAGAAAGAAAGGCTGCGATTTCAACTTTGGTTGTACAGGGCTATATTATTTTCTTTGTTTTTATTATAATTATTTTAGTGATGCAATTTAAGATTTTGCCGATGGTTTCTGGAATTGCAGATACAGGTCTTTCAACTGTTGGTGGTGCTGATGTTAATGAAGGGGATTTGTCGAGTGCCTTTTTGTATTTGCTTTTAGTTCAGGGGCTTTTTAGTGGGCTTGTAATTGGGAAACTTTCGGAGGGTACGATTAAAGCAGGGGTGCGTCATTCTTTTGCGTTGGTGCTGATGTCTTTTTTAATATCGACGGGGGCGGGTTTGCTTTTTTAAATTAAGCAGCTAGTTCTTCTAAAAAATCTCTTTCAATTGTCCAAAAGAAAAATCTATTTCTCCAAGCTCTTTCTGTAGCAATTAAGATTAGTCGTGGGTCTTCTATTTTATTTTTTAATGTTCTTGCAACAAATTTAGGATGAACAATTATTTCTTGTTGATTATAATATTCTGCTGATGTATTTGAGAATCTTTTATACCAAGTTCCTCCCCATCTACCTGTTTCGCTACTTTTTTCATGAACATCCAAATCTACATCTATTATTGAAGGTCCTTTAATAATTGGGAGATCTTTTATACTAGAGGCAATATATTGGACATTATTTACTTCTCCTGATACTTTTTGAAAAGATTTTTCCCCAGAAAGATCAATTAGTTTTCTAATTTTTGATTGGATTGCGGGGTCTTTTAATAAATGATAAACATAGGAACTTCCATCAATTTTTTCTTTTTCCCAATAATCTCCATGTGCGTCTGCTCGAATTATATTTACTGGTTCTTTTGAATTTAAAAGATATTTTCTTATGTGTGCGTATGAATGGAAATGAGAATCAAATAAAGAAAAGGGCACTCCTCGAAAGGCTTGTCTTCTTCGAGTGCAAGGAGGGGTTCCACCAAAAATTTCTTCTAGATAAGTTAGGCTTCCAACTTCTTTTATTGTGGGTAAAATAGATTTTGTGTCTTTGAAATAATCTTTTCCATTCCCTCCTTTTCTTTGAGCAATTAAATTTGAGAAATATTCATTTATTCTTTTTTCATGAAAATGTCTGTTATTTACCCTTTCTCCTAGTTGATCTAGGAGCATATGATATGTGAAATCTCCAACTCTTCCTGAAATTTTTCTAAGGGCGGGCTTGTCTTCTTCTCTTCGAATTACATTTTCTCCAAGGCAATCTAGATGATCACTTATTTGATTGTATTGGGATATTGGAATTGGATCTGCTATCATAGCTTTGGTTTAAATTTGTGCTATAAAAAGATTGTTGTTTTAATCGCCAACTTAATAAATGGAGATTTCTTTAATTATTTATGATAAAGAGGGGGGATAAAAGAGCATCGCATGTTGGAATAATTTTGTCATTTGTGATTTTTGTAACTTTTTTGCTTTTTTTATATTCTGCTTTAGAGCCGTCTTTTAAAACAGGGGAAGATAAGGAAAATATTTTAAATTCTCTTGAGAAAGAATTGATTGGAGAATTTTCTACTGAGTTGACTACTATTTTGATTTCTTTTCCTCCTGGTGAAGAGGCAGTAACTTGTGTAGAAGTTGGTCTAAGTGAGTTGGAGTTAGGGAATAATTTTATTGTGAAAGATGGAGAAGAAATTGTTGTTTCTTTTTTTGGTTCTGGAAATTTGCAGATTGATTCTGATAAAAGTTTTTTTAAAGCGTATTTCTCAGAGGAAGAATTTATAGGAGAAAGTTTTGATGGAGGGAGTTGTGGGGTTGGAAAAATAGGTTCAGTTCTTGTGGAAGAATATGTTTTTGAATCGCGAGTTGTGGATTTTATTAATGATTTTGAAAATAAGAATTTGAATGTTCCTGAAGAGAATAAGGTTGGGATTATTTTTAAGAATAATAAAGATGTGATTTTGGCTGAAACAGAGACTGGAGAGAGTAATTCGGAAGTTTATATTAGAGATGTCCCTGTCCAGTATATTGATAATGAAGCAAATATAAAGCCGGGGGTTATTAATATTAGAATATGGTGATGAATAATCGTGGTTGGATAAAAATTATAGAGGCTTTTATTGCAGTTATGTTAATTGCAATTGTTTTGTTGATTGTTATTAATCAGGGCTATATTGGGAAATCTGATTCGTCATCAAAGTTTTATGATTTGCAACTTTCTGTTTTGAGGGAGATTGAGTTAAATAATGATATGAGGGTGGAAATTTTATTTGCAGAGATGGGGGGGGTTAGTGAGAATAATGCTGGAGAGGTTTATGAGTTAATTGAATCTCGAATTCCGGATTTAGAATGTGATGCAATAATTTGCGGGTTAAATTCTGTTTGTGCTCATGATTATATTTCGGGCAAAGAAATTTATGCTCAGTCTGTTGCAATTGCTATGACTTTAAAGAGTGAAAAGTTGAGGCAGTTGAAGCTGTTTTGTTGGAAGGAATAGGTTTATAGAAAATTTTATAAATAGAGTTTTGGAGAGATATTTATGAGTGAATATGAAAGATATCTTGGATTGGCAGAGACATGCAAATTATTAGCTGGGCAGTCTGTTGGAGATGAAAGACTTAGATGTCTTTATGCAGTATTAAAATTTAATAGGCTTGCAGTTTATTTTAAAGGAGAAGTAGAAGATGATGGATTAGGGGGAATTGTTGATGGGAAAAATGTTTTTAGGCTCGAAGATTTTAGGCCTAAAAGAAAAAGAGTTTCTTCTGTTTAGTTTTTTATGTGATTGAGTTAAATATATAATCTCTTTTTTCTTGTATTTTGTATGGCTAAAAAAACTCCGACATGGAAAATTGTTTTGATTATTTTGGTTATGATATTTGTGGTTTTTATTTTGATGACTAAAATTAGAATGGGAAATAATAATCCTGTCCCAAATGATGTTCGGCCTTTTTTGAAAAGTAATATTGTATATGGTTCTGCAAATAAACAGACTTTTGATTTTTATTCGTCTGGGGAATATTCTGATGTTTTGGCCGTAATTGTGCATGGAGGCGGTTGGGTTGCTGGGGATAAAAATTATATTTCAAGTGTTGCGTGGTTTTTGTATGAAAATGATTATAGTGTTGCGAATATGAATTATCGGCTTGCTCCAAATGCGAAGGCGGAGGATCAGTTGAGGGATATTGCTTCGGTTATTAATTATGTTGATGCAAATAAAAAGAAGTTTAAGTTGAAGGAGAATTATGAGGTTGTGTTGGTTGGGCATTCTGCTGGTGCGCATCTTTCTGCTCTCTATGGTTTGACTGAGAGAGATTATGGGATGAAGGATGTTGCAGGGGTTGTTGGTTTGGCTGGGCCTTATGATTTAACAATCGAAAATGAAAAGCTTTGGGTTAATTTAGTTATGGAATCTATTTTAGGAGAGATGACGCGGATTGAGGCGTCGCCTGTTTCTCATGTTAATGGTGGAGAGAAAACAAAGTTTTTGTTGGCGTTGGGGACTAATGATAATTTGCTTAGTTTTGAGCAGATGGATGTTTTTGATGATGAGTTAAAAGATAAAGGTGTTTCTGTTAAGAGTTTGTATGTTTCTGGAAGAACTCATAATACTCTTTTTGAAATGATTGGGGAGAATGAAATTGTGGGGAAGGAGATTTTGAAGTTTGTTGGATAAAATGAAAACAGAAGAAGAGATAATTAATATTGTAAGAAATTTGCCAGAATGGTTTACCTCTGAGGCAGTTAAGCAACTTAAAATTGATTTAGAGAGATATTCTGTTCTTGTAGAAAAAGATAATTTTATTTTAGGATTTATAGTTTATGAAATTAAAAATAAAAAATGTTTAATTAAATGGGCTGCTGTAAAAAAAGATATTCAAAGAAAAGGGTTAGGAAAAAAATTAATTAAAAAACTTGTGGATTTTTGTAGAAAAAATAAAATAAATCAAATTGAAGTAGATACTCTTGCAGAGACAGAAGATTATCTTCCTTATATATCCACAAGAAATTTTTATCATTCTATTGGATTTAAGGATATTAATATAATTAAGAAAGGTTATCCAGATGGTTCTGATAAATTGATTTTAAGAATGGACTTATAAAATAATTAAGTAAAATAAAAAAGATTTGGAATTTAACTTTAATGGAGAGGTTTTTTTGAAAGATTTAAAAACCATTAATAATTGATATTTTTGAGGTGTGGTGCCTCAGAAACCTAATTCTGAGAATGTTTAAATGAAATTAAAAAATATAACAAGAAAAATAAAGGGTCATTTAGTGGATACTACTGGATTGCTTGTCCCGACGAGTCCTGTTTATGCGGGATTTGAAGTTTTTGTGGCGGGGATGAATGATAGTGTTTCTTTAAAGGCAAGAGCAATAATTTCTGGAGTTTCATATCTTGGGTTTGGTTCTCTTTTTTCAAAAGGGAGAGATTTTTCAAGGAAGAAGTTTAATATTAATGATAAAACAAAAGAGAGTATTCAATATGTTCATGATTTGGGATATTCTGCTTCAATAAATCTTGTGATTGGGCCTTTAATTTATTTAGCTTCTGGAGAAACAGATATAAAAAAAATAGCGATTGGGGTGGGAACTGGAATGGCTTTTTCAACAATTACTGGATGGCCGATGGGATATTCTATTGATATGTTTAGAGATTTAATGGGGATTAGGAAATCTGAGAGAATTTCTAAGAAATTGAGTGGTCAAAATCCTATTGTTAAAAAAGGTCTTGCTGCATTATTAGTTGGAAGTTCGGTGGCTGCGATGGCAGGAATTTATTCTTTAAGTTAAGTAAAACTTAAAAACTCCTATTAAGATTTATTGAGATGATAGTTAAAGTATTGGGAATTTTAGATGTATTTATTGGGCTTGTGTTTTTGATATTTGGAATTTTTGATGTTTTTTCAGAGGGGTTTATTTTTAAGTTGGGTTTGATTTTATTATTTAAGGGTTTTATTTTTGTTTGGGGTTTGAGCTTGGTAAGTATTTTGGATATTGTGTTTGCTATAATTATTTTGATTTCAACTGTTATGGCTGTGCCTGCTCCGATAATAATAATTATAAGTTTGTTCTTGATTCAGAAAGGGGCTTTTAGTTTGTTTCCTAGTGGGTAGAAAATAATTTAAAGGAGGGATTTGTTAGTGAAGTTGAGAAGAAAATGAAAATTGATAGAATCTTGAAGAATAGAGATTTTTCGGGAAAGAAAGATTTATATAAAACTTTTGAAAAAAAGATTGTTGATGCATTTTATCTTGAAAGAAAAATTATGATGATGAAATTTGGAAAGAGAGAACAATATCAATCAAGAATTCAACTTATTGTTTTTTTAGTTTCCTGCTTAGAATACTTTTTGGAGGAAATTTTTAAGGAATCTTTAGACAAAGGAATTATTACTTTAGAAGATTTGAAAAAAGAAAAAAAGTTAGGTTCGGTTAAAGCCAATTTAGAAGAGTTGGAAGAAATAAATAAAAATAAAATAAAACTTTCAGAAATTTTAGCAGAAGAAATGAACTTTCAGAATATAAGAGACATTGTTTTATTATGTGATTTATTAAAGATTGGTAAAAACTTCAATAAGATTTCTTCTCAGAAAAAGAAAGAAAGGTTGGCTCAATTTAAGGGAAAAATTCCTAATCTTGCCGAAAAGCACGCTCCCAATATTGAAAAAAGATTTACAAAATTTATAGTAAAAAATTTTGGTGCAGATTTTGCACTTCCAAAAGATCAAGAAAAAATAATAAGAATGATTAATACGGTGAGTAAAATGATTTTTCTTAGACATAAAATAGCTCATAAGGCTCATTCTATTAAAATTGATAATTGGGAATCACTTACATATACTATGGCTACTGTGCAATTAGCCTTTTTTGTTAATGAATGTTATAAGATTGAAATAAAAAAATAAAGTTAGAAGTAAATGAAAAAATTCAATTTAACTACCTCTCTTCAAAATCCCCGAACTACTTCGTGGGATTTCTATTAATAAACAAACAATTAAATAAAAAAAATAAAAAAAGTTTGATTCTAGATTAAAAATCTAAAATCTTCGTTGACCGCCGCTTCCGCCAGAACGATTTCCGCCACCACGGTTTCCACCGAAGTTTCCACGATTTCCGCCATCACGATTAAAATCTCTCTTTGGTCTATCTTCCATTGGTTTTGCTTCGTTCACTTTCAATTGTCTTCCATCAACTTCTTTCTCGTTCATGTCAGCAATTGCTTTCTTAGCAGATGCATCGTCTGCAATTGTTACAAAACCGAAACCCTTTGATCGTCCATTAAACTTATCTTTGATCAAAGAAACTTCTTCAGGATTAAAACTCTCGAAAAGCTTTTTCAAGCCTTCTTCGTCAACGCTCCAAGGCAAATTTCCTACATATATTTTCATCTTATACTTATCCTCCTTATAATTCTATTGAATTTATTCAATGTCCACAATTTTAATATTAAAGATTAGCTTTTTACCAGCTAAAGGATGATTTATGTCGATAA
This sequence comes from Candidatus Woesearchaeota archaeon, assembly GCA_964482075.1. Classification (GTDB taxonomy): domain Archaea; phylum Nanobdellota; class Nanobdellia; order Pacearchaeales; family GW2011-AR1; genus CAYZVU01. Next base: position 13,785 of record CAYZVU010000002.1, read on the forward strand.
CTACTTTTTCATCAGTAACTTCTGTAATTTGAGAGGGCATTTGTTGCCCATTTGGAGCAGATAGCATTAATCCCATACCTACTTTTGGTTCTTGGTCTTTTGGTAAGGCGTCTCTAGGAACTTCTTGTGTTAATTCAGGCTTTATTTCGCCGTAAGCATCTTTAGGTTCAATTGAGAATTCTTTTTCTTGGTCCTTTTCCATTCCTATCACAGCTTCGTCAAATCCTTTGATTACTTGACCTTCGCCTGCTTCAAATGCTAAGGGTTCTTTTCCCTTTGAGGAATCGAAAACTTGGCCGTCTTCTAATTTACCTTCATATTCTACTTTTATCTTGTTGCCTTTTTCTATAGCCATAATATGATTTATTGAATATGGCTTTTAAGCTTATTGGTTTAGTATATTTATTAAATCATTAGCAGAGTATTTTTTCCCAGCTTGTAGACCAAATTGTTCAATAAATTTCCTATCAAATTTAGCAGCTTCTTCATCAGTAATTATTTGGTCATCTCTTTGACAAGAGTTTTCCTTTCTATAAGGGCATTTTGAATTACAAATATCATCTAAGCCAGTGGTTATTAAAATTTGATTTTCTGGATCTGATATCATTAAATCTATTTTACTTGCAGCAACGCCTGCAAAATTTCCATAGTTTCTATTTAAGGCCTGGATAGCATTTAACATTTTAGGTCTTGCTCCTTGAATATATTTTTTAAGTATTCCCAGATGGTGTCCTCTTAAGGCATGTTCTTTTATCATATTTTGGAATTTGTAATTGTTTATTTAAATATATGGATTCTTACCAATTCTTTCACACATAGATATTAGAGAGTTAATTTAATAAAGAATATAATTTTTCTTTAGAGATGATAAAAATTAAGAAAATATCTGAGAATATTTATGAAATTCCAAAGAAAGGAAAGATGAATGTGCCTGGAAGGATTTTTATTTCAGAGAAGTTGTTGGAGGGTCTTGATGATTTTTCTTTGCAACAGGTTTCGAATGTGGCGATGTTGCCAGGGATTATTGATTATTCTTTTGCAATGCCCGATATTCATGCAGGATATGGGTTTACAATTGGAGGTGTGGCGGCTTTTGATGTGAAGAAAGGAGTTGTTTCGCCTGGCGGAGTTGGTTATGATATTAATTGCGGTGTGCGTTTGCTTTCAACAGATATTTCTGTGAAAGAATTTATGAAAAAAAGAAAAGAGATTATTCATGATATTAAGAGAACTATCCCGTCTGGAGTTGGGCGTGGTGGTGAGAGAAGGAGCCGTGAGGATATTTTGGAAGTTTTGAAAAAAGGTTCGAAGTGGGCTTTGGAAAATGGTTTGGCTTTAAAAGAGGATTTGGAGAGGACTGAGGAAAATGGTTGTATTGCTGGGGCTGACCCTAAAGATATTTCCCAGAAGGCACTTTCTCGAGGGTTTTCTCAATTAGGAACTCTTGGAGCAGGAAATCATTTTATTGATGTTCAAAGTGTAGAGGAAATTTTTGAAGAGGAAATTGCAAAAGTTTTTCATTTGAAAAAAGATTCTGTTGTGATTATGAATCATTGTGGTTCTCGCGGATTGGGGCATCAGGTTGCTACTGATTATATTAAGTTGATGGAGAATGAGTTTGGAATTGATAATCTTCCTGATAGAGAATTAATTAATGCGCCGATTGAGTCTGAGCTTGGGAAAAAGTATTTGAGTGCGATGAATTGTGCTGTGAATTTTGCTTTTTGTAATCGTCAGATTATTATGCATAAGATGAGGGATTTGTTGAAGAGATATTTCCCGAAGGCGAAAATTGAAATGGTTTATGATGTTTGTCATAATATTGCGAAGTTTGAAGAGCATAAGGGGCGAGAAGTTTTGATTCATCGTAAGGGTGCGACTCGGTGTTTTGGCCCTGGCAGAAAAGAGGTACCAAAGATTTATAGAAAAGTTGGCCAGCCTGTCTTAATTCCTGGTTCAATGGCGACTGCAAGTTATGTTTTAGTTGGAACAAAAGAGGCAGAGGACCTTTCATTTGGTTCAACTTCTCATGGTGCTGGTCGGGCGAAAAGTAGAACTGAGGCACGGAAAAGCTTGACTAAAGAAGAGGCTGAAAAGATTTTGGAGGAAAGAGATGTTTGTTTAGAGTGTGGCGGTGTTAAAGGTTTGATTGAAGAGTCTTCTGAAAGTTACAAAGATATTGAAGAGGTTATTGATGTTTGTAGAAATTTAAATTTAGGAAAGCCTGTTGCGAAGTTGAAGCCGTTGGCTGTTATGATTGGATGAAAGGGATAAATTTTTAAAAGTATAAATATCCTTTTTTTTACATGAAACATTTATTTATTGCAAGACATGGAAATTATTCTAAGATAAAAGAGGAATATAGATTAAATGATTCTGGTCGTCAACAAATGGAATTTTTAGGTAAAAGTATGAAAGAAATTTTAAAGGGGGGTTCTGCAAAAATTATCTCTTCAACAGCTCCGAGGGCATTAGATAGTTCAGAAGTATTAGTTCCACAATTGATTTCTCCAGGATTTAAAGCAATTTCTTACCTCTGGTCTGGAGGGGATGCTCCAAGAGGAAGTTTTGGGGATATTCCAAATTTAGAAGAATTAATGATAATTTTAAATGATGAAAAAGATGATGCTGAGGGATTAATAATTGTTACTCATTTAGAAATTGTAAAAAGTTTTTCCAGTTATTATTTTAAAAAAGAATTCGGGGGGACGGAAATTGTTATGCCCCCTTCAAAAGGGCAAGCAGTTCATTTTGATTTGGAGGGAAGAACTTATCAAATTCTTCCGAGATAATTTTTTTTATGAAACATCTCCAAAGATTTAAATAATAATTTTTCTTCGTCATTGTATGAAAAAAGTTGGTGTAATTTTATTTGTGTGTTTAGTTTTGCTAGTTGGTTTTGTTAATGCGGGCTGTAGTGTTGGACTTGCTGAAAGTTGTGAGGATTATGAGATTATTGGATTTTCAAGTCAGACAAATGCACATGTTCAATTCCCTTATGTAAATTATAAATATGCTGTATGTTGTGAGGAGGATTTTTCTTCAACATCTTGTGATTCTCCTTTTGTGTATTTATCTAATGCAGATAATTCTCATATTTCAACTACTGAGATTTCAGGAGTATATAATTTAGGTGTTTGTATAGAAAATGTGGATTGTGGTTTGTGTGATTCTTTTTCTGCTGTGGCTGGTAGTCCTCTTTTATATTTGTCTTCGGCGACTAATGGTCACATAAGTCTTACCCAGGTTGAAGGTTATGATATTGAAATTTGTTGTGATAATGTTGTGGTTAATGGATGTGGTGTAAGTTGTGGAAATAGGGAATGTGGGGAGGTTTGTGTGGACACAGAATGGGAGGATGATTGTGGAGATTGTGACCTTGGCGATTCTTGTACACCGCAGGGCTTATGTGTAGAGGATATTGGTTATGTTGCAAATTTTTGTGAAGATTATCTTGAAGAAGATGATTGTGAAAATTCTGATGAGGGTGTAGGAATTTTTTTTGGATTAACTTATAGTGAAGGAGCTAATGGTTGTAGATTTAGAGAGGATGGAATTGGTTGTTTATGGAATTTAGATGAAGGAGAGTGTTTACAAGAAACTGAATTTTCAGTTTATGAAGAGGATATAGGAAATCAAGAATGTACCCCTCCTTCTCCTTGTGCATATAGTGAAGAAATAACTGGGGATTGTTCAAATGCCGATGCTTTAACTGTAGTTTATACATCTGTTCCTTTAAATGATAAATGTGTTTTAAATCCAAAGACTATTCCCTGTGTTGGAACTGAGAAACTCGGGTTTTTTAGCTTTTTTAATTTTGTTATAACTTTATTTTGTATTGGTTTAATTTATGGAGTTTTAATTTTGAGGGGGGGTAAAAAATGAAAAAATATCTTGGATTTTTCTTAATTATTTTTATTGTTGGTTTTGTTTGCGCGAGTTTTGATATGGATGATGATGGATATTCTATTTATGAGGAATATGGTTTAGGAGATACAATTAGTGGATGGTTAAATATTGGATTTAGTGACGAGCCAGGTAATTCGGTTTTTAGTGATTCATATGGGAATGAAATTAGTTTGAGTAAGTTAATGATTTTGAATAATCTTAAAAGTTCATGTGAGCCAGAGGGATGTGGGTCAACATATGTTTCTTCTAATGCAGAAATTTCGAAGACCCTTAGTTTAAGTGCTGGTGAATCTAAAATTATTGGATTAGTTTTAACGGGGGATGTTGAGGAAGTTTCTTTGGCTTCTTTGGAAATTTCTAGTACTGCTGTAGTTTCTTGTTTAAATCAAATTGAGGTGGATATCTTAAATGACGAGGAAGTTGAATTTTTTAATACAAAAGCTTCTGATGAGGTTTGTGATATTGAAAGTTATGGTTGTTATGATTTTTCTAAAACTGCAAGTGAATTTTTAATAGAAAATACTCCTTATTGCCAAAAAATAGAGTTAGATAGTGCCCCGGGGTTTAAGGTTGGAGCTTATATTAATCCAGATGAAGAGGTTCGTTCTTTAACAATGGTTTTAAGTGATGAAAATATGCTTATTACAAAAATTTGTAGTTTGCCAGAAATAACTTCTTCTAATGTTTTTTCTTGTTCTGTTGATTTTTCTAATTTAAAAAAGCAAGATTTTTATGTTTGTCTTCGGTCAGATGGGGGAAGAGGCTATTCTGTTCCTGGTTATGTTGGGTCTCCGAGTTGTGGATTTTATGGAAGTCCAATAAAAGAAGAAGTTGCATCTTATCAAATTTTTGCAAAACCAAAAAAATATGCACCAGTTGGTGAAATGATTTTCCCGACTTCTGTTAATTTAAAAAATTTAATTCAATCTTATTTAGTTGAAACTTATGGGTCTGAAATGGATTGTTCAGAGGGGTGTATTATTCCAATTAAAATTATCGCTAATACAGATCAATCTGTTACAATTGATAATTTGGATTTGGAGTATTCAATTGTTGGAGGACCAGTATCATCTTCTGATTTTTATGATATTGAAGAGGTCCCAGCGGTTGTTGATTTAGATGAGAAAAAAGTTTATCTTGATAAAGTAAATTTTACTGTTGGGGATGAAGTTGGAGAAGAAAAATATATTTTGAGTTTTAATGGGGAGGAACTTTTTTCAGAAACAATTACTATTAAAGATTTTGAAGTAATAACTGGGTTTGGTCCTTTGGAAACTATGGCGGGGTATCCCACTGAATTTGTTGTAGGCGTTGAAAGTTCTGGGAAAAACGTAACTTCTTATGTTTGGGAAATTGAAGATAATGCGATGACTACAACTACAAATAAAATTGTTCATAATTTTGGAGCAATTGGAATTTATGATGTTTCTGTAACAGTCACTGATTCTGATGCAAGAACTTTTTTCAAAACATTCACAGTTTCTGTTACTTCTCCTAAAGATGCTATCGAGGGGTTGATTGGGAAAAAGTTATCTAATTTAGGAAACATAACTAATGAAATTTCTATTTATCCTACGTTTTATCAAAATTCTTTGAAGGATATTTTGAATTTGAGTAAATTAGATTCAGAGATTAGTGGAATTAAGGTTTTATATAATACTGCTGAAACCGAGGAGGGATATGTCCCTATTATGACTTCTTTGTTTAATTTAAAAGTTCCTGAATCTATTTTTGTTAGTGAAAGTGCTGAGGGAATTTCTTTTTATTCTGATGGGAGTTTGATTGATTTGGATTTTTTAACAGAGATTGGGAGAGGAGATTATGCTGGGAAGAAGGCTGAATATATTAATGAAATTCTTTTATGGAACCAAGAAAATATTAAGGCGACTTCTAATTTTAAGGAGTTTTCTGCAAAATATGATTCTGGCAATGAGGTTATTTTGAATCTTTTTGATTTAGATGTGGCAGGAGAATCTAGTTATCCTTTTTATGTTGTTGTTGAGGATTTGAATAATCTTAAATTTGATTTTAATCAGTTTGAAACAAAATCAGGGTATATTTATGTTAGTTTAGAGGGGCCTAAAAAAATGAGTTTTGCGACAACTGAAAAAATTGATTTTATTAATTTGCCAGTTTTTATTTCTCCAGAGATTGTTAAGTTTTCTTTAGGAGATGATGTTATGGTTGAAATTAAAAAAGATTTAAAATGGCTTTATTTTGCTTTACTTGTTTTAGTTTTAATTGCGATTGGTTTTGGGGTTTATATTTATCTTAGAATTTGGTATAAGAAAAAATATGAAAAATCTTTATTTAAAAATCAAAATGAATTATATAATTTAATTTCTTATGTTCAAGTTGAAAAGAAAAAAGGTTTAAATGAAAATCAAATTCGTTCTAAGTTGAAAAAATCTGGATGGAGTGGAGAAAAAGTTGATTATGTTTTGAAAAAGTATTCTAAGAAAAATACTGGGATGCCAGGACTTGGGGTAAAGAAGAAGGTTGTTAAGAAATCTGTTAATTTTAGGAGAAATAATTTTAGAAAAAGATTTTGATTTGTTTGTTTTATCACTGAAATATTTATAAAGTATCTTTACAATTTTAATTTATGGTGATTAAAGTTTTTAGAAATTTTTTTAGTAGGGTTTTTTCAGGTCTTTTTCGTGGAAAGAAAGATATTAAGTTGGGATTTTATGGTCCTCCGAATGCCGGAAAAACAAGTCTTGCTAATCGTATTTGTAGGGATTTTACAGGAGAAGAAATTGGAACTGTGAGCAAGGTGCCTCATGAGACTCGGAATGTCCAGTTTAAGGAAAAAGTTGAGATTGAATATAAGGGTAAGAAGATGGTTTTCAAAATGATTGATACTCCTGGGATTGCTACGAAGATTGATTATGAAGAATTTTTAAAATATAAAGTTAAGAAAAAAGATGCGAAGAAAAGGGCTAAAGAAGCTACACAAGGGATTGTTGAAAGTATTAAGTGGTTGGATGATATGGATATGGTTGTGATTGTGTTGGATTCTTCTGAAAATCCATATAATCAGGTTAATATAACTATTATTGGGAATTTGGTTGCGAGGAAAATTCCTGTTCTTATTGTTGCTAATAAAATTGATTTAAAGAAGGCGGATATGAAAAAAATTGAGTCTGCTTTCCCGGAGTATGATGTGGTTGGAATTAGTGCGAAACACGGTAAAAATTTAGAAGAGTTTTATGAATCGATTTTTAAGTTGAGCAAGAAGATTTAAATATATAATTTAATATATATTTTGGAGTATATAAAAGATGGTGAAAAGAAAAAAAACATTAGGAAAGTTGAAGGGATTTGCAATTCAGTTTTTACCTTTTTCAGAAATTAGAGAATTAGATGGCGATGAGAGAATGAGAAAGATTTTGGGGATTGTTTTGGGAAATAATATTTTATTTTTGCAGGGGCGATTGAGGTCTGGCGAGGAATCGCGTTTAATTGGAGATACTATGGCTATGATTGGGCATGTTAAGGGGTTTAAGGGAATTGAATTGGCTGTGATTGCTGGCAATGGGAACTCTGGTTTTTTTGGCAAGATGAGAAATGGAATGGTTCGGGCTCTTTCTGGAGGGGATTTGGGGGCTGTTACAATTGTTGGACCTGCTACGATTGTCAAGGAGATTAAAAGGAACCCTAAGAAGATTGAGTTGTTGTTGAGTAGATAGTTGAGGATAATTAATTTTAAAAAGGTTTAATGCATTTTTTTAGTATGTCATATTTGAGGGAGAGTTATAATTTTTTTAAGGAGAATGGATTAATTAAGAATGTCGCAAAAACTGCTGCGAGAACTTATTTAATAAATTTTGTTCTTTGTTTTGGATTAGTTTGTTATTCTACTTTTACCGGTCCTAAACAAAAAATATTTTCTCAAATAAGTAAAAATAAGAGTGAGTTATCTTCTATCCAGAGATTTTTGGATGAGAGTGAGGTTTTATCTTTAAAAGGTCTTGATAAAAAACTTGAAAGGTGTCTTTTTTTAAAAAAGAAACAAAAGATTCTTAATGAGGCTTATGATGAAACCGCGAGGGCCTCATCTGATTTTTTGGATAGGGCTTTTTTTGTAGGAGATTTTAATTTGATGGGGGATTTTTTTGATTCATATGAATCTAATAGAAGATTAAATGCGCCTTCTTGTGAGATTAAATAAATTTTTAAACCAAAACCCTTAAAAACTTTCAATTCTCTGAATTATTGTTAGAAAATATTAAATTATTATCATCACATTCACAATTAGATTCATTGTTTGTTGCTAGGATGGAATTAGTAACTAGTATTTTTCTAAATAAGTTAATATAACTTAAATAAATTAAACGGAGAAAATATATAATATGGCAAAAGTAAGTCCGGTATCGATAAAGTATATGATACATGCGAGTTTTACGTGCGAAGGTGCTTTGGAAAAACCAGATGTAATCGGGGCTGTTTTCGGTCAGACAGAAGGTTTGCTTGGTTCTGAGCTTGAAATGAGAGAACTTCAGAAAGAAGGAAAGATAGGTAGAATTGAAGTTGATTTGCAAAGGCAAGGAAAGCAAACTATTGGGAATATTCATGTTCCTACTGCGCTTGATCAATCAGAAACAACTTTGATTGCGGCAGCAATTGAGACTATTGAGAGAATTGGGCCTTGTGATGCTCAAATTGAAGTAGACAAGATAGAAGATGTCCGAGGAAGCAAAAGAGATTATATTATTGAGCGAGCTAAGAAGTTGATGCAAGGAATTGAAGGTTCAACTAATTCAAGAGAAATTTCTTCTCAGATTAAGGATTCGGCTAAAACTGCCGATGTTCAAGAACATGGAAAGTCAAGACTTCCTTGTGGAGATTTGTCTGGAAGAGAAGTTATTGTTGTTGAAGGAAGAGCAGATGTTTTGAATTTGCTGAGAGCTGGAATTAATAATGTAATTGCAATGAATGGAACTAAGTTACCTGATGAGATAAAGGAATTAGGTAAGATAAAAGAACTTACTCTTTATCTTGATGGGGATCGTGGTGGAAAGTTGATTGCTCAAAATGTTGTTGATAATGTTGAAGTGAAGTACATTGCAATGGCTCCTGATGGGAAAGAAGTTGAAGAGCTTACTGGGAAAGAAGTTTTGATGAATCTTAGAAAAAAGGTTTCTGTTAGAGATTTTTTTTATAGGAATAGGATGAAATTTAATGAAAAACCTAGTGAGAAAGTTGTTAAGGCAGTTTTTGAAGTAACTCCTGAGATTAAGGAAAAGCTTAAGGTTCTTTCTAGTGAGCTTGACGGAAGTGGCAAGGCTCTTATCTTAGACTCTAATCTGAAGGAATTGAAAGATGTCTCTTCAAAGGGTTTGAGTGGCGCATTGAAAAGATTGGGTCAAGAAGTTTCTGTTTTGGTTGTAGATGGAATTGTAACAAGTGCAACAATCAGTGCAGCAGAGGATTCGCAGGTAGATGTAATTGTTGCAAAGAATTTCGCAGCAACTTCTGAAAAAATCAAACTTCTAAGTTTATAATTTTTGGGAGAAATCCCTTTTTTATTTTTTTATTTTTTTGGCTTAAATGTTTTTAAAAACATTTAAATATCTTCTTTCTTTTTTATTTTCATGAGAAATAAGAAGAAGGTGATAATAATATCTTTGATTATGGTGTGTATTGCTTTAATTGTTGTGATTTATTTTATTTGGTTCTTCCCTAGTTTGTGTGAAGATGTTGATTGTTATATTGAGAAGCAAGTAAAATGTTCGCGGGCGAAGTTTGTAAATGATGGGGCTAGTGTGACATGGGAGTATAAAATTTTAGGAAAGAGTGATGGGCGTTGTGAAGTTCGTGTGACTGCATTGCAAATAAAGGAAGGCTCGTCTGATAAAAGTATTCTTGAAGGTAAGTCTATGGTTTGTGAATTGTTTATTGGGAATGAGTCAATGCCTGATGAAGATATTTCTCAATGTAAGGGTGGATTAAAAGAGAAATTACAGGACTTGATTATACAAAATTTGCATAAATATATTTTAGAAAATCTTGGAGAAATTGGGGCAGAGATTGGAAGCGCGTAAGTTCTTTTTATCGACGATAAAATTTGAGTTAATTAATTTTTCACTTGGATTCTTAACAATCAATTAAAAGTTGTTACTTGTTGTACCTTACACTTAGTTAATTCATCTTAATTTTAGAATGGTAACAACCGTAATCTTTATAAAGAGAAATCCATTTTCTGATTTACAAAAATGCAATGCCTTTTTGTATAATTAAATAAAAATGAAAACAAAAATGAATACCAAAAATGTTTTGGTTTCTTTAATGGCCGTAATTGTACTTGTATCTTTAGTATCTGTGATTAGTGCTGATGAGATTGCAGGAAGTTTCTCGGTTGAAGTTAATGGACAAATTGCAGGTTGGCAAGGGTTCGCTCAGACAGATCCTAGAGTTAGTGTTGTTGCTGGTGAAACAATCTTTGTAGAAATACCTAGTTTTATGTCATGGGTTAATGATACGGAAGTTCACTTTGAAGTATCAATTGAAGGAGAAACAGTCGAAAATCATGTAATATCTGGTGTTTTTGATATCGAAAAAGATTTATCTTACACAAAAGGATTAATGATTGAAGTTCCTTTTGAGCTTACTGATGAAATTTCAGATATTGTTTATCTTAGTATTGAATTAGATGGTAAAGACCATAAAACTAAAGTTGATGATATACCTTTGAGAGTTCAAAGACCTTCTTTTTACATTGATGTGAAGTCTGTAACTGCTGATAGTTCAGTAGATGTCGGAGAAACTTTTCCAGTAGATATTGTTTTAAGAAACATGGGTTACAATGAACTTAATGATGTTTATGTAACTGCTACAATTTCTGGATTAGGTGTATCTAAGGGTCCAACTTACTTCGGGGATTTAGTTCCTTTAGAAGTTTGTGATAACGACTGTGACAAAGAAGATACTGTAAGCGGTAGACTTTATTTAGATGTTCCTTTTGGAGCTGAAGCTGGAGTTTATTCTTTAGAAGTTACTGTTGCGAGCGATGAAGAAACTGTTACTGAAGTAAAGCAAATCACTATTGTTAATTCTCTTCCAAATATGGTTATTGTTACTAATACTGACAAGACTGCAGATGTTGGAGAAAACGCAGAGTATACAATGTTGCTTGTTAACCCAACTAATAAGTTGAAGGTTTTCAAGGTTATGTTGAATTCTGATAGTGGACTTTACGCAAGTGCTTCTGAAACTATTGTTGCTGTTTCTGCTGGTTCAAGTGAGTCAGTTAGAATTTTAGCAAATGCAGATGAAGCTGGAACTTATTCTTTTAGTGCTACTATCCTTGATGGAGACGCTCTATTAGATACAGTTGCTTTTAGCTTAAATGCTGAAGGGAATGGTTCTGCGGTAACAAGCCCGATTATGATTTTATCAATTGTTCTTGCAATAATCTTTATTGTACTATTAATTGTATTAATTGTATTGATCGGAAAGAAACCTTCAAAAACTGAAGAATTCGGTGAGAGTTATTACTAACTAGATTCTTTTTAATTTTTTTCTTTTTTTATTATTTTTCTTTTTTTATATCCTGGCTGTGGCCGGAAGCGAAAGTTTTTAAATTGAAATTATTAGGGGAAGATATGGGAAATGATTTAGTTGAACAAATTAGAACTGCACATCGTGAAGGAAAGCCTTATGGGAATTTAGTGAAAGCATTAGTTGAAGAAAAGAGCTATCCTAGAGAAAATAGAAAAGTTAAAGGGATTTTATCAAAAACAAGAAGAATAAGAGCAGAGAGATTAGAGAAAATTCAAGAGGCAATGGATAGGGGGGCAAGTTCAATTAGAGAAATTTTTGGGGTAACAGGCATAAGTCGAAATATATTATATAATTGTTCTAAATATATTGATCTTCCTATTAAAAAAAGATCTTTAAAAAATATGTCTCAAAGAAAAGTTCAAATAGAGAATGCGATTTCCGAAAGAATAAAAGATGTTGATGAATTATATTTTTATCTTCAAGAAGTATATAATGGTAGATTAGGAAGAAATATTTTGAGAAGTTATATGTCTAAATTTAAGCTTGTTTTTCCACCAAAAAAAAATGAAAGAAAAAAACAAATTGAAATAGCTATTGTAAAAGGAGCAAAATCTCTTAAGGAATTAAAAGAATATATCCCAGATTTAGCTATTCAAACTCTTTACCAATATATAAGTAAATTTAAAATTAAAACTGGTTTTAGGGGGGGTCCTTCAGGAATACGTAAGAGATATTCTCGAATAGATGAAAATGTTTGTGAAAGGTTTACATTACAAGAATTTAGTGATTTGGAAGGTATTACTCGTGAAGGAGTAAGAAGATATTTGATAAGAACAAATCAACATAAGGCTTGGAAAGAAGCAAGAAGAAAATATTCAAATTTGTAGTTATTTATAAATCTTTTTTCTCGGTCCAATTTCTAAAACCAATATTATTAATTTATTTTGTTTAATATCTAAGATTGCTCGGTATTCTCCAATTCTTAAAATAAAATAAGGGGTTCCTTGTTTTCTTTTTGCAAAATGAAATGGGCGTATTCTTATTCTTTCAAAAGCCATGCCAATTCTATATTGTAAATCTCTAGAAAATTGTTTTAATTGTTTTTTTACTTTATTCGAAAGTTCAATTTCATACATTTATGCCTAACCCCTTTTTTACATCCTCCCATTTGTGGGTTTTTCCTTCTTTGAAATCTTTTTCTGCTTCAGCAATGTTCTTTTTCGTTTCTTCAGAAAATTCCATTCTATCTTCTATTAAATCCCAAATAATATCTTCATAACTTTCTTTCACATGAATTTTCATCATTTGAAGTTTGCCCAATAATTCATTACTTACTTGCATTGTTGTTGCCATAGTAGATTATATAGTTGCTATAGATATATAAATCTTTTGATTTTATAATTTTAAACTTATACTTTTACTAACCCCATCGTGCATTGAGATTCCGTATAGATTTGTAGCTTGAGAGATTATTTCGTCGTTGTGGGAGATTATAATGTATTGCCCTTTTTCCATATATCTTTTTAATAATCCTGCTAGGCGGCCCGAATTTCTTTTGTCTAAGGCCGCATCTATTTCATCTAGGATATAGAAGCAGTATGGGTTTAATTCTTGTATTGCGAAGATTAATGCGAGGGCAACTAATGTTTGTTCTCCTCCGGAAAGGGCTGTTACATCAAAATATTTTCCATGTCCGGTTTTAACAATTATATTAACCCCTCCTGCGAAAGGGTCTTTCCTATTTTCTAAATCTAAAGTTACTTCTCCTTTTGCACTTAGTTGAGAAAAATTCTTGGTGAAGGTATCATTTAATTTATCGAGAGTTGTTAGAAAAGTTTTTTTCTTTTTTATATCAATTGTGTGGATTATTCTTAAAATTCCTTGTTTTTCTTTTTCAATTATTTCTACTTTTTCTTTTATGGAATCATATTCTTGTTTTACTGAATCATAAACCTCTAGAGATCTTAAATTCACAGAGCCTATTCTCACTATTATTTCTTGGGAATTATTGAGTTTTTCTCTTAGTTTTTCTCTGTTCATTTTTATTATTTCAATATTTGGGAATTCTAGCATTTCTGTTTCAAAATTTTCTATTTCTGCCCCTGTTCTTGCTTTTTCCACATTTAGATTGTTTTTTTCATGTTCAATAAAGATAATTTTATTTTGTTTTTCTAAAGATATTGATTCATTATCTCTAATTTGCTTTTGATATTTTTCTTTTTCTGCAAGTAGTTTTTCGAATTTTTTACTTAGTTCTTCTTCTTGTTTTCTTTTTTTATCGAGTGAAGTTTCTATTCTTTGGGTTTCTTCACTTATTTCTTTATTCTCTTGATTAAAATCTTCTTCATCTCTTATAAGTTGCTTTAATGTTATTTTTGCACGTTCAAGTTCTTTTTGTTTAAATGAAACTTCTGAGTCTACATTTTCTTCTGTTCTTAAGGAAATTTCTTGGACTTCTACTCTGGCGGTTTCATATTTATATTCTATATTTGAATTTTCATCAAAATTTGATTCAAGATATTTTTTTCTTTTATTTAATTCTAAAAGTTCTTTTTTTAGTATTTCTGTTTTTTCGTGGAGAGCTTGAATTTGTTTTCTTTTTTCTTCAATGTTGGAAATTTTTATTAAATCTGATTCTCTGTTTGAAATTTCTATTTCTGTTTTTTCTATTTCTTGTCTTAAAATATCTTTTTTAGAATAAATTTCATTTAATTCTTTGTCTGCTTTTTTTATTTCTTCTTTAAGTTTGTTTATTTTTGGAATAGTTTCTTGGTTTATACATCCAATATGTTCACTAGTTATCTTGCTTTTGCAAATTGGGCAAATATCTATTTTGGATATTTTTTCAATTAATTTATTATGGTTCTCAATTTCCTGTTCATTCGCATAGGATATTTTTTCAAGTTCTTTTTCTTTTTTTTCAAAGTCGTATAGTATTTGTTTTTTTTCAGATAAATTTATTTTTAATATTTCTATTTTATGGGAGTCGGTTTTTCTATCAAATAAATTTTTTGAAATACTATTTATTTGTGTTACTAAGAATTCTGATTCTGAGTAATAGTTTTGAAAAATTGTTTTTTTATCTTGTATCCTCTCTTTAATTGTTTTTAATTCTGTCTTTATCATATAGAATTTTTTTCTTTGTTCTTCTAATTTTTCAAGTTCTTGTTTTTTGTGGGTTATTTCTTTTTGTGTTTTATTTATCGTCGGTGATTCTTTTTGAAGTTCTTTTATTGAAATTTCATTATTTCTTATGTTTTCTTGGAGTTCGTTTTTTTGTTTGGAAATTCTAAATAATTTGTTTTCAGAATTTTCTAGTTTCACATTTAATCCTGCAAGATTTGCTCTTAAATTTGCGATTTCTTGGTTTAATTTTTCTTGTTCCAGTCCTGTTTCTTGTTGTATTTGAGAACTAATCAAATTTATTTTTGTTTCTAAATTTATTATAGTTGTTCTGATGGATGTTTTTTGGGCTTGTATTTTTTCTATTTCTTGATTCTTTTTTCCTACATCTATTATTATTATTTGATTTTCTTTTCTTTTCTCTATTAGTTTTGAATGGATAATACTTGCTTTGAATTTTTTTACATCTTGTTCAAGTTTTTTAAATCTTAGAGCTTGTTGTCTTTCTTTTTCTAAGTTGTTTAGAAATGTGGTTCTTTCCCTTAATATCGCCAAAACTTCTTTTAATTTTTCATCTGTTCTATCTAGTTCTTTCAGAGATTTGGATTTTCGCATTTCATAAATAGATATTCCTGCGACTTCCTCTATTACTTTCCTTCTTTCTTCATTTTGCATTCTTACAAAATTTTGAATTTCTCCTTGAAGAATTATATTAAATCCGTTTGGGTCTATCCCGGCTTGTGCCAATAAAGATAAGATTTCTTGTCGTGTTTTTGTTTCATTGTTTATTTTATATACACTTTGTCCATTTTTTCTTACGATTCTTTTTAATGAAATTTCTTGAGAATCTATTGAGAAAATTTTGTCGCTGTTGTCGAAGACCATTTCTACTGAGGCTTCTTTTGAGGGGCTTGCTATTTTTGTTCCTTGAAAAATAAGATTTTTTGCCTTTGCTGCACGCATGGATTTTATGCTTAATCTCCCTAATACAAAACAGAGCGCATCTGAAACATTACTTTTCCCAGAGCCATTTGGGCCAAGAATTACATTAATTCCTTGAGTGAAAGGGAGTTCTGTTTTTTTTGCAAAACTTTTGAATCCGTGCATCACCAATTTTTTTATGTGGACCATAGAAGGGAAAAGATTCCGGGGTTTTTAAGGATTAAGGAAGCTGAGGTCAAGATTGTTTGACTTATGTATTTAAATATAGAGATGATATAATTATTTTATGAAAAAACAGATAATGGATATAATAAAGAAATTTTATGTGGCAAAGGAATTAAAATTTAAGGATTTAGCTAAAGAGATTCCTTCAAATAAGGGAGCGTATTATTTGAAAGTTCTTTGTGATAAAGATTATTTAGAAAAAAAAGGAGAAAAATATGTTTTATCTGAAAAAGGAGAAAAATACTTAACTTATTTGGAAAAAGATAAGAATGATTTAATAAAACAGCCAATACAAAATATTTTGCTCTTCCCAAAAAAGGGAAGCAAATATTTATTTCAGAGAAGAATCCGTAGACCGTTTTTAGGTAATTTTGGGCCAATTGGAACAAAGGTAAAAATTGGAGATAGTTTGTTTGAGAATGCTAAAGAATCTCTGAAAAGAGATACTGGATTGGAAGGAAATTTAGAATATAAAGGAATTTTAGAAGTAATGGTATTTAAACAAAAGAAATTGTTTTTGCATTATATTTTTCATATTTTTATTGTTAAAAACTTAAATGGCGAAGTAATAGAAGAGACTTCAAAGGGGATTAATGATTGGACAACAGAAAAAGATTATTATCAGAATAAAAAAATAATAACTGGGATGAAAGAACATTTTAAGATTGTTAATTCAAAAGGTTTCAAATATATTGAATTGAAGCAAAAGATGGATAAAAAAGGAAATTTTATTGATTGTAAAAAAATTAGAGAGATTTAATATGGATTGTGCAAACGGAACTTCTACTAATGATGAAGGAGACACTTATCCCATATGCAATATTATTGGAAATGAATGTGTTGGTAATTCTTCTTATATGGATTGCCAAACAGTATGTACGGGGCATAATAGTAAAATTGCGGAAAGATGCCCTTTGTATAGTCAAGAATTGCCTTTTGGTGAAGAATTTGCGAGTGTTCTAAAAAGAGAAAAATTACGAGTTGAGAAATCTACATTAGAAACAAGATTAAAAGAAGTAAATGGGCAATTGTCTTAAGATTAGGATAGTGTCTTTTGGCCTATTTTGTTAACTGCATTTTTCCATGTGGCCCAGGTTTCTCTGAATATCTTTTTGTCTTTGTGCTTTATTGCATATTTTTCTATGAATTTTATTGTTGCAGGATCGGAGGTATATCCTGAGCCTATTTCATTTCCATATTTTTCCTTTAGCTTTTGCATTTCTTTTTCCCGTGTGCTTTTTGCAAGTATTGATGCTGCTGAAACTGCAATATGATTTTGGTCTGCTTTGTGCTCACAGGAAATTTCTAGATTTGTTAGATTTTTTATTTTGGTTTTTAGGAAATCCTGCCATTTAGAGAGATTTACTGAGGGGCAATCTACCACTACTTTTATTTTAGAATATCCTTTGTTGATTTTGTTGATGATGTTTGCTGTCTTAATTGCTTCAAGTTCATTTAATTTTATTCCGTTGTAATTTGAATTATCTATTTCTTTTGGGAATGCTATTCCAATTTCAAATGTTTCTGCTTTTTCTTGGATTATTTTTTCAAAGGATTCTCTTTGTTTTTGAGTCAATTTTTTTGAATCTGTTATCCCTAATTTTTTAAATTCTTTTTCTGTTTCCTTTGTAATTAGGCATCCTGCGAGAATCATAGGGCCTATTACTGGTCCTCTTCCTGCATCGTCTATTCCGAGTATTAACATAGAAAAAAAAGCTTATGGAGGTTTTTAAAGTTAAGTAATTAAATAACTAACTAAACGCAGTCCTTATCGATTTATATAATAAGATTATTCCTATTGGGATTTGAAAGGCATAAGTAAATAAGAAAAGTCCCATTAAAGGTAAAAATAATTCTCCAAGGATTGAAAAAATTATGAATAATAATGCGAATCCTATTGCTGTTTTCCATTTAAATGGCTTTATTTTATTATCTTGAATTTTAAGTTTTTTTGATTTCTTTAAAAGTTTAATAAATAAAAAAATTAAACCAGCATACATAAGCCAAACTGTTAATTGAGGGGCAAATCCTGGGAATATCCCAAATTCTGGACTGCTTATAAGAACTAGATATAGTAGAATAATTAATAAGATAATCCACTTGAATGCTTTTTTACTGGGCATTAAATCTCTAATTGAATATTTTGTTCCATTTGTTTTTTTCCAAATGAACATTAAAAATAATAAAAATGCTGTTCCAATAAATGTAGATTGAAGAGAATAAATTATATTTGGTGAATTAACTGAAGTGAATAATCCACCCCAGATAATTAATAAAGTAAAAAGTAATTTTCCTTTATTCTGAAGAAATTTTGGGAGTAGCCCTGCGATTTCTTTTGATTTAGTTAAATAAGTTTCTGATAAAAATAAAGGTATGATGAATGCGAGTAAAACATGCCAGAAAAAAACTAAGGTAATTGTTTCAATTAATGCAATTCCTGCGAAACTAAATAAGGGGCCTTCGGGGATATAAGAATTCCATATAACTCTTGTTAAATAAGCTTCATACATCCCGAATAAGGCTCCTCCAATAAATAATGTGTAAAGGCTCGGCTTCCCGTATCTATAAATAATAGAAGAGAAAAATAAAATATGAAGGGCATAAACTGGGTAAACAATAAGCCAGCCAACCAACGTTGTGAAAGGGAATGCCGTTGAGCCAGCAATTATTTCTGCAAAGAATATAGAGAAACATCCCAGAATAAACCAGAAGAATAATTTTCTTAATTTAGTAGCTTTCATTTGTTAAAGAATAGCGGGGGTGGGATTTGAACCACACGACCTCCGGGTTATGGGCCCGACGAGCACTCCAGACTGCTCCACCCCGCTATATAGGTTTAGGTTGATTTTTATTTTTAAATCTATTGATAAAGATGAATTTTATGGCTCGATACCAAAAGGAGACTATGCCTTATTAGTAGGAGTGATTTGAACTGCGTTCAAATTTCTTTCAGAAATAATTGATGCCTATGGAATTATAAACGGCCCCGAAGGGATTTGAACCCTCGACACCTAGATTAAGAGTCTAGTGCTCTAAC
>CAYZVU010000003.1:0-29702 GCA_964482075.1 Candidatus Woesearchaeota archaeon
TCAATAATACATTTACTCCAATACTTAAACAAATCACCTCCAACAATATTTGTTTCTCTTTCCACACCATTTTTCCAATCCTCCTCAGACAAATAACCTCCATAAACCTGATTTGTAATAATTATTGGAATCCCCTGTTTCCGCGAAATCTCAGATAAAATCCTCATTTGTCGAGCAACTTCCCTATTAACCAATCTAATCTTCCTCTCGTCCTTTGATTTAATCGCATCCCCCAATTCTAATCTATAAAGCATCGCCATTCCATCAATAACAATTAGCTTAACATGCTCCTTGCTTATCTTCCCAAGCAAATTAATAAAAGCTTTTTTCTGCTCTTCAAAACTTGTTGGGTTTAAAAGTAAAATATTATTCAAAACCTCTTCATAATTTTCACCCACAATTTGCTTTACTCTATCAATAGAAAACCCGCCCTCTGTATCCATCATAATAACTTTATTCCCTTTTTTTGCCTGGCTACATAAAGCCAAAATTCCTAAATTAGTTTTTCCACTTCCTGGCGAGCCTGCAATCATTGTAATAACATCGCATTCATAGCCCCCATCAAGCCATTTATTAAAATCAAAACTTCCTGTGGATATTTTATTTGATTCCATAATTAAAATACAAAGAATATGTTAATAAGGATTATTATTCTAGAGAATCACTTCAATTTCTTAAATTCACTCAAACTTTTATCTAACTCTTTTTCAATAACTTTAACAGCATCCTTAATTGCTTTTGAAGCTGACTTGCCTTTAGTCTCAATTTTAAGAATAGGAGCCTTAGTCGGATGTTCTCTTCTCCATGCAGCAAAAGTAACATCAGAATCTTTATTCAAATAAACTCTTAAAAGTTCAGCGATTGTAAGATTTTCAATCTGAACTTCCATTAAATCTTTCTCTGACTTTAAAACATTAATATTCATAATAACAAATCCAAAAATCTATTTATAAAATCTTCGGTTTCTTTCATTTCCCAAAAATCAAGTCATTAATCTCTTCATCTGAAAGATCATCCATTTTATCTTCTGCAAGAGGCTTCCCAATAAAATCCTTTTCAATAAATTCTGGTTCTTCCCCCAAATTTTCCCTTTTAACTTGGATTTTTTCTCCTCCAATTTTTAAAGTGGGCTCATTGGTTTCTTCAAAAACTCGTGGATTTTTTGCAAATAATGGAGTTGATTTTTTCATTTCCTCTAAATCAGAAATTTTCAACTTATTAGGATTTTTTCTATCAAAAAGCTCTTTAGGCTCATCTTCAACTTTTTTCAAAAAGTCTCTTCGCATTTTATCAACTTCTACCGAAGTATTCATTGGCTGTTCAACATCTTTTTTAAAAAGATTAATTCCCAAATAATTTTCAATTTTCTTAACAATTATTTCATTTCCTCTCGGGAGCTCTCCTCTTTCCAAAATTTTAATTGCTTCTTCAGGCTCCCCAATTGCTCTTGCAAGTTCTAAGCGAGTAATTCTTCTGCTTCTCCGAGAACGCATAATAATCCAATGAAAATTATTAACAAATTTCTCTGGCCTTTCTCTATCTAAATTTCCCAGATTTTTATTAACTAATTCCTTTAAATCATCGTCTTTCCCAGACATAATTTCTTTTCTTTTTCTTTCAATAGCCTCTAATTTTGCTTTATGTTTTTCCGCATCTAAGCCGGCCGAGTGAGATAATCTATCATAAACAGATTTCTTCATCTGGGACTCTCTCAGTCTTTCCTGAGACGGCGCTTTAATTAAAGGAGAGTCAATATCAAAACTGCATTTTCTACAAACTTTTTCAACACCTTCAGAGGTCACAGTCTCAAATAACAGCGCCTTTTCTTCAGAAATTCCACATCTAAAACATTCCATAGAAAAACAAGAACTCTTCTCTTTTTTAAGATTTATATTCTAGGATGATACTGATAGATTAGAGAGGTAATTAGTTATTTTCTCCAAATCTTCAAGTTCTGTCACAAGAAGTTTCTCATCTACCAAAATAGAGGTTCCATTAATATCATAATTTTTTGTTAAAAGTTCAACTGATTTTAAATCCATATTTCTTGCGATAGGGATAAGAACAATTTTATCTTCATATACTTTTTTTAATTCTTCTAAATATCTTGCGAAAACAGATTGTTTACTAATTTGGGAAATATCATCTGAATTATAATCATAAAGATATACCATTGTGTGAAAACTTTCATGTCCGCATTTTTCTTTAATCTTAATACTATTAATCCAAAATAAAGTTCTTAAAAGATCATATCTTTTATGCTCCTGAACAATTGCATCGGTAAATTTATTGGCTTTCTCATATCTTTCAAGTTCCTGTGCATCGTCATAAATTTTATCTCCAAATTCAATGTTTTTTATAACAGCCTCTCCACAATTTATATCTTTTAAATTTAATGTTCCTTCTAAGGCATTCATGTCAAGGAGATTAATATCTGATTCAGAATATAGATCAGAAATTTTTCCTGCTCGCCAATTTTCTAAAACAACTCCAAGAAAAATACCAATCCCAAATATTAAAATTGTAACTAGTAAAGCTTCCCAAAAAACATGTTTATGCGATTTTAACATTATCTCCACACCCTTTTTCTTCTAACCACATGCCACAATGCACTGAGCATTATGAATGGATAGATAATCAGATATATTGTCATGTAAAAAGGGATATTTAAAATATTCTCTTTTTTTAATATTTTTTCATTTAAGATAGACAAGACCATAAGGGTAAAAATTAATCCAACAACAAACAAAACCACCCCGAGATAATTAAGAACACTTGGAGTTAGATAAAAATCATTTAATGTTACCATTGGAGTCCCTACTAAAATTGAATATTTTGCAAGTAAGAATTTGGAGAAGATTCTCTTGCCAAATAAATAAGCAAAAACTCCCAACCCAATTAATCCCATAAAAGTGTTAAGAATAAAAAAGGGCATAATAAACCAACCCAACATTCCCTTTCTCCCAAGAGAAGTTTTGTATTTATTTAGGCACTGCAATCCTCCAAGATTCCATCGTCTCCTTTGTACAAACCACCCCTTTAAAGTTTTGGGGACAGTTGTGGTAGCTTCAGTGCTAAGACACATTCTTCTTTCCCAGCCGGCATAGGTAAGATGCCACGTGGCTTCAATATCTTCTGTAAGATTATTAGCATCAAACCCACCAATATCTTCTAGAGCTTTTTTTCTGTAAAGTGCAAGCGGACCAGGAGTTACATAAATTGAATCAACATAATCTAAAAGCTTCCTTGAAAATGCAATAACTTTATATTCAATTGATTGAAGTTTTGAAAAAAATGTCGAAGGGTTTCTAACTGTAATTGGGGCAGTTACAGCACCAACTTTTTTATCATTAAAAAACCCCATCATTTTGCCGATTGAGCCCTTTGCAGGATATGAATCTGCATCAACAACTGCGATTAATTCTCCTTTCGCAATTTTTAATCCATAATTTAATGCATGACCTTTGCCTTGTTTTTTTTCTTGAACGAGTTTTAATTTAGGATATTTTTTTTGTAATTTTTTAACAATCTCTCTTGTTCTATCGGTACTATTATTATCAATTACAATAACTTCTACAATTTTATTATACCCTGTATTAAAGATGTGTTTTATTGTTTCGGAAATTGTGGCCTCTTCATTCCACGCAGCAATTAAAAAACTAACAGTTAAATTTTTTTCAGGCTCTGGAGAAAAAAATATTTGCTTTCTATTACCAAAATATATTATTATAAAAAAGCTTAACATATAAAGAGAAATAAACATATATGTTAAGTAGACATAAGGCAATATCCCGTCCATTATTCCCTATCCTCTTTTATTTTCAAAATATCACTTCCTTCAGTCACATTAAAATAATCATAAAACTCGTCGCTGAGAGAAAGAATATTCGTATGTCCTTCTTTTTTCTTTCTAATTAAATTTAAATCTGCAAATTTTTTAACATGATCATACGCTTTATTTCCTCTAATCTTAATAATAACAGATTGTTTAATTGGTTGTTTAAATGCGATAATTGCTAAAGTTTCTTGCTCTGCTTTTGAAAACTCTGCCGACCCTGTTGCAAGTTTATTAATAATATGAGAATACTCTGGTTTAACATCCATCTTCCAAAGACCATTTTTTTCAACAATCTCAAGAGCAGAATTCTCCTTATCATATTTCTCTTTCAACTTACCAATAAGTTCATTAATCATAACAGGATTAATTTCTGAAAGTGAAATCAAATCTTGCATATTAAGAAAACGTCCTGAAACAAAAAACACTGCCTCAAGTGTTTTCAAATCTTCTTTTTCTTTTGCTTCATCAATCTCTTCTTGTGTTTTGGATGTAACCATAGATAACTCAATTCAAAAGGATTTAAAAATTTGCCCATCTTAAAAAGTTCATGAAATTCATCTATATAATCCCAATAATAATTATTTTCCTCTTCCTTACATTATTTTTTGTAAGATTAATCTCCCCGAGAGAAATAGACGATGTTAGCCCAGAAATTCTCTGTAAGCAGGGGGATCTTGAAAAATCAGATATTCTTTGGGTAATCCCAAATTTTAATAATAAGCCAATTTCAGAAAATCAAAAATGGTGCAAAGAAATTCTTGCTTTAAACAAAACATTGGGGCTCCACGGGATAACGCACGAATTTGAAGAATTTGGTTCAGAAATTTCTCAACAACAACTTAAAGAAGCAATAAAAATATTTGAACAATGTTTTAATCAATCTCCAATACTTTTTAAGCCCCCTCAATTAAAAATCTCCTCACCGAATAAAAAGCTAATTAAACAAAATAATATGAAATTAAAGTTAAAATTTAATCAATTAACTAGTAAAGTTTATCATTGTAGTGATTCAGGAAAGTTTTTAAATAGATTTATTGATTTATTCTAGGAAATTAAACCTAAATGTTTATAAAATATAATAATATAAATAATATATAAATTATTAATATTATAATTTATAAAGAGGGATAATGGTAAAAAAAGTGATGAGTATTACAATAGATGAAAAGATTTTTTTTAAATGGAAGAAGTTTACTAATGAGAATTTTATTAATAATTCAAAATTAATTGAAAAATTATTACAAGATTATATGAAAAAGAGGAGGGCAATATGAAATCTAAAAAATTATTTTTAATTTTTAATTTAATGGTATTATTTTTACTAATAACTTTTGCTTCAGCTTCCCGTCTTCCGACAGTTGGAGCAGACAATGAAACATGGGGGACAGTGTTAAATGATTTTTTATCTAAAATTGCAGGAAGTGATGGCGTTCAGTTAAATGAAACAATGGTAAATGGAACAAATATTTATTCTTCATCAATAACTTCTTCTCATTTATTGGATGGAACAATAGCTGCCGATGATTTAGGAGCAGATTCTGTTGCAGATGATGAAATAGATTATAGCGCCGTAACACTTACTGATTTTACAAATGATGCTAATTTTTTAGATAAAGATGAGGGTGGAACAATAGATGGGAATATAATAATTAATGGGAATCTATCTTTAATTGGAAGCTACTTAAATGCGACAGTAACTAATCAACATCTAAATGGTTCTTTTCTCCCAGCCATAACAAACTTATTTGATATGGGAAGTTTAGATTTTTTTTGGAATAATTTATTTGTTACAAAGATTTTTTCAAATGATTGGACAAATGTGACAATAACTGAATCTCAAGTTAGTGATCTTCAATCTTATTTAACTATAGAAACAGACCCTACAATATGGGGCTCATCTTTTAATGATACAGGAGATTCTCGTTGGGGGGGGAGTGCAATAGATACAAATAGAACAGATGCAGATATCATTAATGTGGCGAGTATTTATAATAATACGGGACTAGTTTTTTCTGTGAACACAACTTCAAATATTATGTCCCTTGGATTTTATAATGATTCAGAAGTTGACGATTTAATTTCCGGAGCCTCTGGAGGAAATTCTTCATTCAATCAAGTTTTAACAGACACACTTTATTATTCAATAGACAATCCATCTAAATTTATTAATATAACTCAGGCGAGTGCATTTAATGAAACAACATTGGTTTTAGGGGTAAATTCTTCTTTATGGGATTATATTAATATAAATGAAGGAAGCTGGTTATCAACATACAATGAAACCTATGCTTTAAATTCTGGATCGAATTCTTCTTGGAATCAATCTTTGGCAGATACTCTTTATGCGGGAATAGAATGGGCATATAATCAAACAATTGTTTATACGCATCTTTCTAATTTTACTGACGATATTGGAGCGACATCAACATACAATGAAACTTATAATTCATGGGCATATAATCAAACAGACGGATACTCTCCAACAACTTATAACGCAACTTATAATGGAATAGTAAATAATAATTCCTATCTAAATAATAATACTTATAATTACAATCAAACACAAGATTTAACAGAATATTCTAAATATCAATTTACAAATAATAATTTTAATGGAAGCGGGAATTTTACAACAAGTGGAATGATTGGGGTGGGAATTGAAAAGCCAGAACATATGGTTCATGTTTATAAAAAAGATGAAACTACTGAAACGAGGTTTGGGATTATCAGGGGAGATTCTTATTTTAATGGTTCGGGTAGTCTGGAATATAATATTGTTCTTAGAGCATTGGCTGAAAATAGTGGTTCTGGAAGTGTAACTTCAAATTTTGGAATTTATACTCAATCAATAAATTCTGGGACAGGAGTTACAACTTATGGGGTTGGAGGTATTTTTAATTCAAAATTGACTTCGGATGGTAACATTACTATTAATTCAGGTTCATGGAGTGAGGGTTATCAATATGGGAATGGCCATATAGAAAATAATTTTGGGGTAATTTCTAGAGCTTATCAGGGCTCGTCTTCCTCAGGCACTATTGAAAATAATTATGGGTTTCATGTAAGGGCAGATATGAGGGAAACAGCCTCGGGAAGTATAAATAATAATTATGGAATTTTTATTTCAGGAAATAATTTAAAAGATACTGCAACAGGAACCATAACAAAAAGCCACGGACTTTTTATAGAGCAGCCTTATAATCAAACTGGAAATTTAATTAATAGTTATGGGATGATAATTAATGGAACAACTACTGCGAGTGGTGAGAAATATTCTATTTATGTAAGTTCACCTTATGATAATTATTTTTTAGGAAAAGTTGGGATAAACACAACAGCACCAACACACGAACTAAATGTTGTTGGAACAATAAATGCAACAAATTATCTTGGAGATGGTTCACAATTAACTGGGATAAGTAGTTCAACTTTTAATCAAACATACAATGATATTAATTCATCTCGTTGGAATTTTGATGGTGGAACTGATGTTTGGAGAATTGATGGGAAAGTTGGAGTTGGGAAGATACCCCAAGTTGAGAAGTTTGAAGTTTTAGGAAATATTCAATCTACTTCCGGGATAGGAAATATATCAATGAGGGCTACTGATACATGGGCATCACTTCAAAGCACAGGAACACTTTATTTAAGACCTGCAACTGGAAGTGTTTTATTGCATGGAAGTTCTCTTGCTTATGATTTATCATTATATAATGGAGAAGTTAATAGTCTTTATTTAAATTCAGATGGAAATTCTTTTTTTAATAGTGGGAATGTAACTATTGGAGCAACATCAGGTAAAGCAAAGTTTCAAATCGGAACAGGAACAACTTTAGAACAATGGGTAGGAACTACACCTTATGTATTAATTCAAGGTGCAGATAATGAAGTAGATACATCTGCTTTTAAAATTGAAAGTGAAAATTTAGAGAAATTATTTGAAGTTAGAACTATTGGAGGAGCAACTTATGCAAATGTTTCAGTAGGTGGAGATTTAGAAGTTACAGTAGATGCAGATATTGCAAGAGATTTATTTGTTGGAGATGATTTAATTGTTACAGATGATGTTAGTGCAGATGCTTATACAGGGAATTCTTTAGTTGCAGTTAATGATGTTGCTTCTGGGTTAGTTATTAGAGCAACAAAGGCATTAGGAGATGGAAGAATTGCAGTTGCAGGAACCAACAGCACTTATATGTGGTTAAAAGATAATACAGGAAGTGCTAAATTTTTAATGAGAAGTTATGCAAGTAGTGGAGTTCAAGGTTATAATCTTGCAGGTAATTATGGTTTTTTAACTTCAACACCAGATGATGTTGTTGAAATTGTAGGGGATGGAACTACCGGGCTTCATGTTTCTGGAGGAACAAATGGACGAACAACACAATTAACAGCACATCATTTAATTTTTAATACCCCAACAATAGGAGGTTTTTCTATGGGTAATTTTGTTCAAAATTCCACAGATAATTTAGGTTATGTTTCTGGAGCTTATGGGTTAGACGGAAATGCTGTTGATTATTATTATTATGGGGGAAGTGCTTTCGATGATGCAGGATTATATATTGATTCGGATAAAAATGTTACTATTGAAACTAATTTAAAAATTGAAGATGATTTATATGTTCAAGATTATGTTGGAATTGGAGCAGTTTCAGATGCTACAAGACTTATGGTTTATAAAAATATTGCTCCTGATGATTTAGGGGATTGGGATAATTACCAAATGGTTATTCGTGGAAGTGGTTCAACAGGAGGACAAACAGGAATATTGTTTTCTTCAACAATAGATAATTATGGAGGTTCAGCAATACTACACGAAGATACTGGTGCAGGAACAGGAGATTTAACATTTTGGACTAAACGATCAACAAGTGCAGTTCCACCACAGGAAACAATGAGATTAGATGGAAGTGGAAATGTTGGAATTGGAACAACAGCACCAACACATGAATTAAATGTTGTTGGGAATGTTAATGTTACAGGAACTATTACTTCTACAAAATATGTTGAAGAATGTTATGACACGAGTGTCGGAGCCTCTAAGGCTACAATCACTACATCAAATGATTTAGACACAATAAAAAGTACTTATAGTGAAATTTACTTTTTTGCTCACACCAGCATTCATGATTCATCTATGGTGATTCATACAGAAGACCTCGATGCTGGAGGAACATATGAGATGGGCAAGTGGGATACGAGATATGTTTTATTAACTGCCCCTTCTGCAGGCAATTCAGCAGATTGGGGAGTGAGCTATGACGGAGTTACTATTAGTTATGTTAGATTAAAGGGAGTTTACTAAAATGATAATTAAAAAAAAACTTATTTTGTTTTTTGGAATTTTAATATTTCTTCCACTGGTTCTAGCAGGAACATATGGTTCTGGGATTTATGGAGCAGGTAATTATAGTCTAGAAAATATTTCTACACCAACTCCTACACCAACTCCTGATTCTCCAAGCGGAGGCGGAGGCTCAAGTTGTAAGTATAATTGGGAATGCACTAAATGGTTTCCTTCTCTCTGCCCAGAATCTGGGATTCAGGAAAGACTTTGCGTGAATAAAGGAGATTGTGCAGGGATAAAAGGAATGCCAAGCCAGACAAGAACTTGTGAATATCTTGGACCTGATGGGCCCTTATTCGATATTTATTTAATTTTATCTGAAGAAGATAAGGAAGTATGCTCTGGAGGAGAGATTAAAGCGAATGTTCGTTTAGAGAATTATGGAAAGTTAGAATTACTTGATGCTTTTATGACATATTGGATTGTTGATGAAAATAATAAGTTAATCGTTGAATTAAAAGATACTCGCGCTGTTGAAAAAGAGGCTAATTTTAATATTGAATTAAATATTCCCGAATCTGTTTCCCCTGGAATTTATAAATTATATTCTGAAATTACTTATGATGGAGACAAAACTGCTTTGGCTGGAGAAACTTTTGAAATTTTATCAAAGGAAAATTGCGATTTGCTTTCTTCAAAAAATTTTAATTGGAATTATTTAATTTATGGAATTTTTATTTTAATTGTAACTTTATTAATAGGGATTTTAATTAAAATAGCTTGGAAATTAAAAAAGAAAAATAGAAGTCATCGAGAGTATAACAAAAAAATTCAAAAAAATATTAAAAAAATTAAGTCTAAAAATTTCTTAATGCTTCTTACTGGACTTACATTGGCTGGGATTTTACTTGTTGGAAGAAAAAGCATGACAGGATTTATGACAAGGTCATTTTCAGAAAAGATTAATTGGAATATTTTAGGATTTATTTTGATTTTAAGTGTATTGGTATTTTTAGTATTCTATTATCAAAAAAATATTTTAGATAAATTTAAAGAGAAAAAGAATAAATATCCCAAGGAAAGCCTTAAAGGTTTAATTAAAAAGAAAGTTTATGCAGAAGAAGGGTATTATATAGGTAAAATTGAAGACATTTTTTTAGGAGAAAATAAAATTGATAGCTTAAGAATTAGATTAAATAAAAAACATAAAGTTGGAGTTAAAGGGTTTATTGTAAGTTTTAAAGATGTCATAGGCTTGGGAGAAGTTGTGATTGTAAAAAATGTTTCCGAAATTTTAAAAAAATTAAAAATAAGAAAACTATAAAAACAAGAAAGGTTTATTAGAATCATAAAAAAGGTGTAAAATGAAAACAAATAAAAAAGAGTTATCTAGCCCTCATTTAAAAGATTTACAAAAGGAACTTCAAAAAAATGAAAGAGCTGGGAGATATTTAGAAAATGAGAAAAAGAAAATAATAAAATCTAGAGAAAAAATCAGAAATAAAATTAAAAAAGAAAAAGAAGTTCTTAGATTAAAAGATAAAATTAAAAGATTAAGAAGTAAAAATAATTAATTATAGAAAGTTTTTCTAAATACAAGCCTTTAAATATTGCTATTTTCCTAAAAAAATATGGGAAAAGAAAGCCTTGAAGAAATAGGAATTAGAATGAAAGTTGTTAGGAATTGTGAAAATTTTACTGCAGATAAAATTGCAAAATTAGTTGGAGCAAATACTAATTATGTTTTTCAATTAGAAAGTGGAAGAAGGAGTCCTTCAATGGAGCTATTTTTTAAGATAGCTTCTGTTTATGAATTTGCCCCTTCAGAATTTATGAAAAAACTTTATAGTTTTAGTCTTTACTCAAAAAGATAGTTCTAAACAGCATACCGCATAATCGCACCAACACCCTCGAGATTTTTAAATTGCTGACCCTCCTCGGTTTCATTGGAAATAATTTCAATTTTCGTGCTCATATCAACAGCTTTTTTCTTTAATTCCATAGCAACTTTTTTATCATAGTCTTTAGAAATTAATAAAGTATCAACAGCCCCAAAATTTAAAACTTTCTTAACCTCATCTATTTTATATCTCGCCAAATCTGGTTTTTCCCCAAGTGTTTCAAAAAACCTTTCTAAGATTTTTTTCTCATGAATAATTTCTTGACTCGCCAAAATATCTTGCGCTTTTTTAACAAGTTCTTTCAATCCACTAACAGAGGTATCTCCTTGATCAATTCTTCCAATAACTCTTTCTCTCAATTGCGTTGTCATATAATCATTATCTAAAAATTCATCTTTTGTAGGAATCGGGCCACCAACTAAAATTCCTTTTAACTTTTTATTTTCAAAAAATATTTTTTTCATTTCTGCTGCAATTCTTTTGTAAAAATCTCTTGTTAGTCCTTCGGTAATTCTGTGAAATCTTTGAGACGATTGTCCCCCTGCTCGAACTTTCGATGGAATTCCAGAAGTCATATTTGTAATCATCTCAATTCTTTTCCCCTCAAGAACACCTATTGTCGCCTCCTTCCTGTCCATAACCAACAAGGCAAAAATCTCATCAACTTCCAATTGTTCCTTAAGAGGATCTAAAACAAAATCTTTATCACATCTATAAAGTCTAATCTTTAATGGTAACGGAGGTTCAATTGCCCACAACTGCAAATCATCTTGCCCTTCAACCTTTGAAACATTCCCTGAAAAAAGTGCAAGTCCACTCGCGGGAGTTTTCTTCAAAGTTTTCAAATGCCTAACAATTTTATCAAGAGCCTCTGTAACATTCTTCCGCGTCGCAGTAGATTTAATATTCTTCGCCGTAGACTTCTCTGCTTCTAACTGTTTTTGAACAGAATTCACATCATAGCCTTCCGAAATATAAACCGTTATTAATTCTGTATGACGGCCCTTATACCCTTCAAGTTCTTCAAGAAGTTCTTCTAATTCGATTGTTGTTAGTGGCATTTTAGATAAACTCCACTTTAAATTTACCTTTCATAATATCTTTAGCATTAACCACATTCTTAAGGTCTTCTAATAATCCCAATCTCACCAAGGTGTAATCTTTCTCATCAATAGTTAAAATTATTTCAGAGTTCATAGCCTTGCCCTTTTTTGTTTTCTCAGCTCTTACCCTAGACAAAATCTCTAAAAATTTATCCCATTCAACATCCCACTTTTTATTAGCAACTTTCATAACACTAACTTTTGGCCACTCAGAAATATGAATTGATTTTACTTTTTCCAATTTTTTAAAATGTTCTTGATAAATTTCCTCTGTAATAAACGGCATAATCGGCGCAAACATTTTCAAAATCGCCAACAACGAAGTATATAATGTATACTGTGCAGATTTTTTCTTATCCCCCTCTCCTTGATAAACTCTTTTTTTAACAATCTCTAAATAATTATCACAAAAATCTTTCCAAAAAAATTGTTCGACTTCTGATTTAGCTTTTGAAAGCTCATACTTATCAAAATTATTTTCAACTCCCTGAACCAATAAACCAACTTTTGTTAAAAACATTTGATCAACCCGTTCTAACTTCTTAGGCTTCTTCCCATCAAACCCTTCAAGATTCATAAAAACAAATTTAGAAGCATTTAGTAATTTATTAACTAATTTTTTCCCTGCAACTAATTCTTTATCTGAAAAGGCTGTGGCGTTTCCAGGATTAATTGAAGCAGAAAGATATCTCAATGGGTCAGCACCCCATTCTTTAATAATTTCTTGTGGCGAAATTCCATTGCCCCGAGATTTAGACATCTTAGTCCCATCACGTCCCAAAATCCAACCATTGATATAAAGTTCATTCCAAGGATTTATTTTATCATGCAAATTAGATTTTACAATTGTATTAAAATCCCAAAAAGTAATTATGTCCTGCCCATTTCTTCTAATACTCATAGGCTTGCCTTTAATTTTATCATAAATTTTTGTGCCTTTCAACAAATCTTTAACAATAATAGGAGTCAAGGAAGAAGTTGCCCAAGTATTCATAATATCTTTTTCTGGAATAAATTCTTTGCACCCACATTTTTTACATTCTTTAATTGGAGGTTTACTTTCAAGAGGATCAATTGGAAGTTTCTTTTCATCTGCCAAAACAACTTCATCACATTTTTTACAATACCAAACAGGAAAAGGAATCCCAAAAGGAATCTGCCGAGAAATACACCAGTCCCATTTCAATCCATTAACCCAATTATCATATCTGTTTCTCATATTCGCAGGATACCATTTAACTTTCTTCGCCCACTTTAACATATCTTTTTTCAAATCAAGATACTTCACAAACCACTGCTTTTTATTCATAAATTCAATTTCAGTCCGGCACCTTTCACAAGTATTAACTGTATGTATAATTTTTTCTTGTTTAACTAAAAAGCCCTCTTTCTTCAAGTCTTCCAAGATTGCCTTTCGAGCATCTTTAATTTTCATTCCAGAATATTTTCCTGCCAAATCACTCATCTTTCCGTCAGAAGTAATCGCTATTTTAATTGGAAGTTGGTGTTCTTTTTGCCATTCCATATCTTTCTGGTCACCAAAAGTAGCAGAATAAGCAATCCCTGTTCCCTTATCCATTTCAGCCCCAGCATCTTCTAAAATAGGAACTTCAATATCAAACAATGGAATTTTTGCTTTCTTGCCTTTAAGATGCTTGTATCTCTTATCTTTCGGATTATAAAAAACTGCAACACTCGCTGGAAACAATTCAGGACGCGTAGTTGAAATAATTAAATCTTTCCCATCAACATTTAATTTAATATCACTAAATAAACTTTCAACTTCTTTATCTACCAATTCAACTTGAGCAATAGTTGTCTGGCAACAAGGGCACCATAAGGCTGGTGCATCAACACGATATTCTCTTCCCATTTTATACAAATCAATAAAACTTTGCTGGGAAATTCTCCTAGATCTTTTATCAATAGTTGAATAAAAAATATCCCAATCTGCAGAAATTCCCAAGCTCTTAGCATCATTTAAAAATTCCGGAATATATTTTTCTTTAATCGTTTTATTACAAAGTTCAATAAATTCCTCTCTCTTCATAGATTTCGAACTAACCTTCTTTTCTTTTTCAACAAGTTTCAGAGTAGGCAATCCATTATTATCTGTTCCAAAAGGATTTAAAACATTAAATCCTTTCATTCTTTTATAACGAACAAAAAAATCCTGTTGTGAATCTCCAAAAGCATGCCCCATATGAAGTTTCCCGCTTATTGTTGGAGGCGGAGTATCCACAGAATAAATTTCCTTTTTAGAATTAACATCAAATTTGTAAATCTTTTCTTTCTCCCAAAATTTTCTCCATTTTTCTTCAATTGCTTTAAAATCTATTTTATTCTTAGCCATGTAATCCTCATCCCAAGAAACTTTTAAAAACCTTCTATATCTCAATAAATTATGGCACAACAAAATACAGGAGTAAATCTCCCAGGTGGATTCGGCGGATTAATGAGATATTCAGAAGAATACTCAAGCAGGTTCATGTTAAAGCCAACCCATGTTGTAGCATTCGTATTATTGGTAATAGCATTTAGAATCGCTTTAGGAGTTTGGTTAGGATAAAATGTTCCCCGGACTTAGCCCTAAAAAAATGCAAGCAATGATGAAGCAAATGGGAATGGCTCAAGAAGACATTGATACTGCGAGAGTAATAATTGAAAAATCAGATAATTCTAAAATAATTATAGAACCAGCTTCTGTACAAAAGATAAAAATGCAAGGCCAAGAAACTTTCCAAATTACAGGAGAAATAAGAGAAGAAGAAGTTGGAATTCCCGAAGAAGATATAAAAACAGTTGCAGAAAAAACAGGAAAATCAGAACAAGAAGCAAAAGAGGCTTTAGAAAAAACAGGTGATTTGGCAGAGGCTATCCTCGAGCTATCTTAACTAAACAGCAATACATATTAATTCCAATACCCTTATATTTTTATGACCAAATTCCTAGAATATCTTCACGAAGCTCAAAAAATAGTTTCAGTAATAGATCATATTTACTATGTTTCTTTTCAATTAATAAAAGACAGAAGAATGTTAATTAAAATTCTAGTTGAATCAAAAAAAGCAATTGCCCATTGCATCAACGCAATTTTACAATACGAATATCTTTTTACAAGAATTGTTTTATACCAAGATGCAAACTTAAATATGCGTTCTTTCGAAAAAAGATGCGCAACTTTATATGAAATATCTGAATCAGAAATTAAAAAAATTAGAGAACTTTTTGAAATAGTAAAGCACTATAACAATAGTTCATTTGAATTTAAGCGAGACGAAAAAATAGTAATTCTTACAGATAGTATGGTTTCAGTTGTTTTAACTCAAGAAAAAATAAAAGAATTTTTAATTTTATCAAAAAACATCTTAGAAAAGACAAAAAAAAGAATGCATAAAGGTTAAAAACCCTTATAACGTAGTAAAAATTGTTGATATTAGTTTAAAGATGGACGAGATTATTCAAGAAAAAATAAGTGCAGATCATCTGCTTTACGTAAGTTTAAAATACACGAAAACTTGTGATGTGATTGTAAATTTAATTCTAAGGTGGAGAAAAATGATTGAAGTTAGTATTGACGCGATGTTAAAGCATGCAAAGCAAAAGAAAAAAATTAAAGTTCTCCCTGCAAATCCAATTCAAAAAATAGAACAAATAAAAAAATTATTTAAAAAAGATAAGAACTTTTTAGATACAATAGAATCATATGAGATGTTCAAAAAAATTGAAGAATTAAGAAAAGAAAGAATTGGAGAATTTAGAAAAAATGTTAATCTTAGGATATTTTATCGTGGAAAAGAGATAAATGTAAATTTAGAGCAATTAAAGATTTATGCTGCTATGCTAGAAAACTTTATAAGTTCCACAAAACAATTTCTTTCTAAGTAAGGTTCAGTAAATTAGAAAATGAAAAAAATTATTGTAATTACATCTGGGAAAGGAGGTGTTGGAAAAACAACCACTGCTGTAAATTTAGGGGCAGCTCTAAATTATTTTGGGCAGGAAGTGCTAATTGTAGACGGAAATTTAACAACTCCTAATGTGGGAATCCATCTTGGAGCTCCAGAAGTTCCAGTAACTTTAAACCATGTTTTGTCAAAAAAGGCAGATACAATTGAAGCAGTCTATGAACATGAGTCTGGAGTTAAAATATTGCCTTCTTCATTATCTATCAAGGAATTAAAAAAAATAAAACCAGAAAAATTAAAAGATTTTAAAAAAGATTTCACAGATGTTTCAGATTATGTAATTGTGGATAGTGCAGCAGGATTGGGGAGTGAGGCTATTGCAGCAATTGAATTAGCAGATGAATTAATATTAGTTACAAACCCTGAATTGCCTGCAGTTACAGATGCACTTAAAACAATAAAGCTTGCAGAGGAAATGAAAAAATCAGTAATGGGGGTAATTGTTTCTAGAGTAAAAAGAAATAATTATGAAATGCAACCCGAAGCTGTTAGGGAAATGCTCGAAGCACCAATATTGGGAATGGTCCCAGAGGATTTGGAAATTCAAAAATCAATGAGTTTGAAAGATGCAATAATTCATACTTCTCCAAAATCAAAAGCTGCTCGAGCTTACAAGGAAATCGCAGCAAAAATCCTCGGCGTAGAATATGATTCAGATAAAGATCAAGAAGGTTTATTCACAAGGATTGCAAGAGCTTTTGGATGGAAATAGTTGTTCTATAAAATATATAATAGAAAATATATAATTGAATATATATGTTTAAATTGGCAATTCAAATAATAACCTTTGTCCCACTTTAAATTTCATTTTTTCTTTATACGCCTTTTAAATTATATATCTTCAAGCTTGGCCTTAATAATAAATATTCTTTCCTTCTTTTACACTTCCTAAAGCTTTTAGACTAGAAATGTATCTTTCTCTCGCGGGAATTAAATCTCCTAAAGAAAATCCCATTTCTTCGGCATCTTGTTCACAACCACTAATAATTTTATCAAGGGATTTAACTGCTTCTTGCATTTCAAAATCCATTTCTGCTTCTTCCAATAAATATTCAGCTTCTTCTTGAGAATTTATTCTATAGGGCTTTGTTCTAATATCTTCTTGTTTTAAATCTTCGTTGTATCTATATTCTGAGTATCGCGATTCACTTTCCCTTCTGAGCCAGTATTCTTTTGGGGAATCTAAAATCCTTAGGCATGAATATAATGTTCCATCATCTTTTTCAATATACTCTCCTATTTCGGCTGGTTTACTTGATAAATATCTCTCTTGATTTTTAGAATGCGCATTTTTTACAGATTTAATATAATCTACTTTTAGTTTGCCATCCTTTTCAGCTTGTTTGCAGTTTAGGTCAGATGCCCTTTCCATCTTCCAATCAGAATAATTCATCCCACATGAAGGGTCATAAATTCCAAGACTATTTTTAGGAGCATCCTTTCTAGAAAAATAATTCTTTACATTTTTCAACAAATTCATAAACATCATCTTACTTTTTCATAGTCAAAATACTTTATAAGCTTTTCGGTTATGTTGTCACCTAAAAGTGACTAAGAACTATCCAACTATAGAACCAACTTCAATATCTATCTCAGGAGAAATCAAAACAATGCCCTTAGTAGAAACTTCTTCAGAAGTTTCTCGGGGTACACCCTTGGGTGCTGAAGCAGCCAACAACATCCCTTGGCTTTCAACCCCTCTCATTTTTCTAGGCAATAAATTTAAAAAATAAATAATCTTTTTACCAACTAATTCTTCTTTAGAATAATGTTCTTTAATCCCTGCACAAATAATTCTCTTGCCAAGATCGCCAACATCTAACTCAAGTTTCCAAAGTTTATCTGCACCTTCAATTTCTTCAACTTTCATTATCTTTGCAACTCGCAAATCAAGTTTCTCCCAATCTTTAAATTCAATTGTTTCTTTTGTCATTTTATATCTTCCCCCATAGCAACACAATCCAATTCTATTAATGCCCCAAGAGGTAATTCTTTCACAGCAATTGCAACTCTCGTAGGAAAATCTTTCTCAAAAAGTTTAGCATAAACTTCATTCATTCCAACATAATTATCCATATCTGTCAAGTAAATTCTAACCTTGATTAAATTATTCAAATCCCAACCAACTTCTTCTAATATTTTTTTAACATTCTTCATTGCTAAGATAGTTTGCTGCTTAATATTTCCTTCAACTTTTCCAGTTCCCTCATCCAATCCAACTTGTCCAGAAATTTCCATCAAATACTTTGAATTTACAACAATCCCTTTAGAAAAAGGTAATCCTTTAGCAGCAGTTATTAATTTTTTATATTCCATTTTATATTTTTCCAAAAAGAATCTCTTCCTTTTTAATTTCTTTAGCTCCAAACTGTTTAGTAATCTTCTCCGAGGCAGAAGGAATAAAAGCCCAAAGCAAATCTGCAATTTTCAAAATACTTTCCTTCAACTCAAACAAAACTTTCTTGTCTTTAGTTTCCCATGGTTTTTTATTCTGAACATATTCATTACAAACATCTACAAAAGCAAAAATTTCATTCAATGCTTTATCTAATTCATAATTTTCCATTAACTTAGAAATTTTCTTTTCATCTAATTTTTTTAATAATTTATTATTACACTTTAAAATTCCATGACGCTCAATTAAACCAGAAACCCTCGAAACCAAATTGCCAAGTTTATTTGCAAGTTCTCCATTGTGTCTATCAATCAAAGCTTGTTCTGAAAAATCTCCATCGTTCCCTTCTGCAAAAGGAAATTGCCTGCAAACAAAATATCTAACACTATCAGAACCATATTTTTCAACTAATGTTTTGGGAGAAATTGCATTACCTAATGATTTTGAAATTTTCTGCCCATTAAAACTTAAAAATCCATGAACAAAAACAGTCTTCGGTAATTTTAATCCAGCAGATTTTAAAAATGCAGGCCAATAAACACAATGAAACCAACTATTATCTTTCCCTAGCAAATGCAAATCCGCAGGCCAATATTCTTGTTTATTACCCGCCCCAGAATAATAATTAAACAACGCATCAAACCAAACATAAGTAATATGTTTTGAATCTAGAGGAAATTTAATTCCCCAATCAAACGAGGTTCGTGAAATACTCAAATCATTCAGCCCTTCTTTAACACGCGCAATAATTTCATTTCTTCTTTCCTTTGGTAAAATAAATTCAGGATTTTTTTTATATAAATCTAAAAGAAATTTCTGATATTTACTTAATTTAAAAAAATAACTTTCTTCTTTCAATACTTCAATTTTCTTGTTCGGGTGGTAAGGGCATTTCCCATCAACCAAATCTTTTTCAGTAATATATGCTTCACAATTAGTGCAATAATTTCCTTCATAAAATCCTTTGTAAATATCTCCATTTTCATTACATTTTTTAATCATCTTCTTAACTAACTCTTCATGATCCTTATCAGTAGTTCTAATAAATCTATCATATCCTATATCCAAAGATTTCCAAGCTTCTTTAAATTTTTTAGATAATTCATCAACAAATTTTTTTGGATCCTTTCTATTTTCTTGAGCAACCTCTTGAACTTTCTTCCCATGTTCATCTGTCCCAGTTAAAAATCTAACATCTTCCCCTAATTTCCTATGCCAACGAGCCAAAACATCTGCTACAATTTTCTGGTAGGCATGGCCAATATGAGGTTCGGCATTCGGATAATCAATCGCTGTTGTAATATAAAATTTTTTCTTCATATTAGATAAAGATTAGAAGAGTATAAAAAATTAACCCTCAAAAAACTTTATTAACAATCTTTCCTCTTTTAATTTATGAAAAAGAGGTTAACTAAATCTGAGAAGAAAGAACTTAATCATCAGTCAAGACGAACAAGCATTAAAGAAGGAATTTTCGCAACTTTCAGAGTTTCTTTTTTTGACCATTATATTTCTCCATTCGCAATAGCAATTAATTCAAGCAACGCCATGATTTCTATGATTCATGCAGTAATTGGATTATTAGGCCCCCTAACTCAATTATCTGGTTCAAAATTAATTGAAAAATATTCTCGTAAAAAAATTGTTTTAAAATCTGTTTTTTGGGAATCTTTTTCTTTAATACCATTGATGATAATTGCATTCCTTTTTTTACAAGGAATTTTAACATCACTTCTTCCAGTTCTCTTTTTGATTTTTCTTTCAATTTTTATAATCATTGCAAATCTTCCTCTCCCCGCCTGGTTTTCTTGGATGGGAGATATTGTTGACGAGAACTTTAGAGGAAGATGGTTTTCAAAAAGACACTTGGTGATTGGGGTTATGGCAGGAATTTTAACAACGAGCTCAGCATTTTTATTAGATACCTTTAAAAAAAATAATTTAATAATGCAAGGATTTATTTTATTTTTCTTTTTAGCATTTATTGGAAGACTAGTATCTGCTTATTTTTTGAAAAAACAATATGAGCCAAAAATTCAATTAAAAAAGACAGACTATTTTTCTTTTACAGATTTTGTAATAAATGCAAGAAGAAATAATTTTGGAAGATTCACGATTTTTCGAACAGCGCTTGCCTTTGCATGTTCAATTTCAAGTCCTTTGATAGCAGTTTATCTTTTAAGAAATTTGGGATTTAATTATCTAATTTACACAATTATTATTTTCTTTGGAACTGGGATTTCAATGTTTGTTTTAAAAATTTGGGGAAAGTTTGCAGATAAATATGGAAACTATAGGGTATTTTTATTAACAACAATTTTAATTCCAATAATTCCAATTCTTTGGATTTTAAATACAAACCCAATTTACCTTATGCTAGTTCCTTCTGCAATCGGGGGGGTTTGTTGGGCAGGATTTAATCTTTCTGCAGGAAATTTTATTTATGATAATGTCCCTTCTCATAAAAGAGGCTTTGCAGTTTCTTATTATAATCTTCTTGTAGGGATAGGCGTTTTCCTTGGAGCAGGACTCGGAGCAATTTTAATCAAATTTGTAAAAACCCCCTTAATTGAACCCTTAGTAATAATTTTTATTATTGGGGCAATATTTAGAATGATTGCAGTCTTTTTCTTTATTCCAACAATACGAGAAGTTAGAAAAACAAAAAAATTTAGTTTAATAGGGGCTTTAAAGCATTTAAAATTCAAAGATGTGGGGAAAACACTCTCAGAAGATGTTCATGAGATGGTTTCAATTAAAGATTATTTCTTCGACCACCCCAAAACTTTTAAACAAAAGTAAGTTAGATTTAATATGTTTAATAAGAAAGAAAAATGCCAAAAATGTGGGAAGGGAATAGATAAAAATTCTAATTTTTGCAATAGCTGTGGTTCTAAGGTTAATAATAATTTTGAAAAAGATTTTGGAATGCTCGGGAAAGCAGATTTACAAACACCACAAAATCCTTTTGAGAAAATTCTTTCTGGAGGATTTGCTGGGGGCATGCTTGGGAAAATGCTTGGCGGGGCAATGGGAATGCTGGAAAAAGAAATGAAAAAAGAATTCAATAACTCAAACAATCAAAATAACCAAAACAATCAATTAAACTCCAATGTAGAGCTTTTTATCAATGGTAAAAGAGTTAACCCCCAAAATGTTAAAGTTACAAAAAAACCGCAACAAAAACAAAATCCTAAAAAACAAGAAGAAAAAGTGGTGGAGCTTCCAATTTTCTCGAAAGATAAACAAAAAAAATTCCTTTCTTCAAAAAAAATGGAGCCTCAAACAAAGATAAGAAGACTCTCAGATCAGGTTATTTATGAAATAGAAATCCCTGGAGTAAAAAAGATAGAAGACCTATCCATAAAACCTGCCGGGGGGAGCATTGAAATAAAAGCAGTAACAAAAACAAAATCCTACTTTAAATCAATCCCATTAACTTTGCCTTTGGTTAGTTATTCTCTGGAAAAAGATTTATTAGTTCTAGAATTTGGCGTTGGAAATTAAATAAAAATGAGACTGCTCGGAGTTGAACCGAGGACCCCTGCCTTATCAGAGCAGTGCTCTAACCAGACTGAGCTACAGCCTCATTAATAGATGTAAAAGAAAGCAATTTAAAAAGCTTTTTAAACCAAACTTATGTCAATAATCCATGGTAAAAGGATTATATCAAAGATTAAGAGAAGCTTGGAAGAAGCCAGAAAAGAAAACTCTTAGAGAAAGAATGGTTCAATGGAGGAAATCAGAAGTTTTAACAAAGGTCGAAAAGCCACTTAGATTAGATAGAGCGCGAGCTTTAGGATACAAGGCAAAAAAGGGATTTGTAATGATTAGAATAAGAGTTAAGCGTGGAGGTCATAAAAGACCAAGACCAAACAAAGGAAGAAGATCAAAAAGACTTCACGCAAGAAAAACTCTAAAAATGTCTTACAAGTGGATTGCAGAACAAAGGGTAGAAAAAAAATACAAAAATTTAGTTGTCTTAAATTCATATGTGATTGGGAAAGATGGAATTAATTATTTCTATGAAGTAATATGCATTGACCCAAGTAAGCAAGAAATTAAAAAAGATAAAAAGTTAAACTGGGTTTGCAAAAAACAAAATCAAAAAAGAACAATGAGAGGATTGACTTCTGCAGCAAAAAAATCAAGAGGACTTGGGAATAAGAATCCAACTCAGAAAACTCGTCCAAGTGTAAGAGCTGGGAAAAGAAGAGGGAAATAATTATTAACTTCAAAAACTATCTTTCTATATGCAGCCATTAACAAAAGTTTCAGAAATAATAATTCATCATTCTCAAAATGATGGTCATACTTTTGAATCTATAAAACAACTTCATATAAGTATGAATGGCTGGGAAGACATAGGATATCATTGGCTAATAGATTCTGAAGGAAATCTTATACAAGGACGCTCAGAAAACTTTCAAGGAGCTCAGGTCTATGGTCACAACAAAGAATCTCTTGGCATTTGTTTAATCGGAAACTTAGATAGTCATCCTCCAACATCAGAACAAATTAAAACATTAATTAATTTTCTAAAACATAAATTAAAACAACATAATATCTCAACAGAAAATATTTTTGGACACAATGATTTCCCAGATGTAAAAAAAACTTGTCCTGGAAAATTCTTAGATTTGGATTTAATTAGGGGAAAAGTTTCTTCCTAAATTTTAAAATTAATTCATGTTTTTCGTCGATAAAAATATTACTAAAGAAAGATTTAAAAACCAAATTTGATTTTTATCAAGATGATAAATAAAAGATTAGAAGAGTTAAAGCCTGCTCAAATAACTTCGATGGATGAATTTTTTTTGGGGGAGAATATTGTTTCGGGAATTGGATGGGGATTTGAAGAAGATGGGATAAGGCCAGCAACAGCAAGAGTTTTTAAAGCAATAACTCAGAAGGAATTTATGAGGTATTTGCTAGAGAGAGCCAAAGCTCATCCAGAGATGGTCTTTACTTATGCCATTAAAGTAGAAAAGGATTCACGAAGGCCTTATGTCGGGACTATTATTCCTTATGCAAAAAGATTATTCCCGAGAAGATAATATAAAATTATTTAAACTCTTCAAACATTTTATACTCATGGAATTAAAAGGATCACAAACAGAAAAGAATTTATTAAAATCATTTGCCGGCGAAAGCCAATCAAGAATGCGTTATACTTATTTCGCATCTGTTGCAAAAAAAGAGGGCTACGAACAAATCTCAGCAATCTTTACAGAAACAGCAGACAATGAAAAAGAACATGCAGAAATTTTCTTCAAACACTTGGAATCTTCTGAAGGTATGCCTGTAGAAATTACAGCTTCATATCCTGCTGGAAAAATTTCAACAACAGAGGAAAATCTTTTAGCTTCAGCAAATGGGGAAAAAGAAGAATGGGGAGAACTTTATCCTGAATTTGAAAAAACCGCAAGAGACGAAGGCTTTGAAGAAATTGCAGTTTCATTCCACGAAATCGCAGAAGTTGAAGAACAACACGAAAAGAGATATAGAAAACTTTTAGAAAACGTAAAAAATAACTCTGTTTTTAAAAAAGACAATTCAGTAAAATGGAAATGTAGAAACTGTGGTTACATCCACGAAGGAGAAGAAGCTCCAAAGGAATGCCCTGCCTGTGAACATGCTCAAGGTTATTACGAAGTTTTATGTGAGAATTACTAAAATGACATCCTTAAATCAAATTTACAAATGTGAAATCTGTGGAAATATTATTGAAGTAATTCACGAAGGAGCAGACGCTTTAGTTTGTTGTTCACAGCCAATGGAAATTCAAAAAGAAAATTATGAAGGAGAATATGCAGAAAAACACGCACCAGTTATTGAAGGAAACAAAGTAAAAGTTGGTTCAATCGAACATCCAATGGAAGAAGGTCATTATATTGAATGGATGGAAATTAAAGTAGGTAAAAATTCCTGCAAACATTTCTTAAAACCCGGAGATAAGCCTGAAGCCACATTCAAAACAGAAAATATCTCAAGTGCAAGAATGTATTGTAACAAGCATGGGCTTTGGAAAAATAAATAGTAGAGCACAACTATTAAAAACTATATGCTCCAATATATATTATGGCAAAAAAGAGGAATTCTCAAAAACAATCTACTCGAAAAACTACAATAAGATACTGCAAAATATTTCTATTAATTGCAACCGCAATATTTTT
The DNA here is from genome assembly GCA_964482075.1 of Candidatus Woesearchaeota archaeon. GTDB lineage: Archaea > Nanobdellota > Nanobdellia > Pacearchaeales > GW2011-AR1 > CAYZVU01. The sequence continues at coordinate 24,672 of CAYZVU010000003.1, forward strand.
TACAATAGTAGTAATAAATAACCTAACAGATTACAATTCAAATTACCAATTTGTTCAACATGTTCTTTCAATGGACACAACATTTGAGGGAAACAATTTAATGTGGCGTTCAATAACAACCCCAATAGCCCATCATATTTTTTATTGGATGATTATTGCTTGGGAAATCATCATAGCACTTTATTGTTGGATAGCATCAATAAATTGTATCAGAAACATTAAAACAAAAGATTTTGAAAAAGGATTAAGGCAAGGGGTGATAGGATTAACTCTTGCTTTATTATTATGGTTCTTAGCATTTATCACAATAGGGGGCGAATGGTTCGTCATGTGGCAATCCCCAATTTGGAACGGACAAAGTGCGGCATTAAGGATGTTTGCAATCAATGGAATAACTCTATTATTTTTATTTTTTAAAAATGAATAAACAATTTTAAAAACTCCCTACACCTAAATCTTTCATGGTGATAAATTTGTTTAAGATTTTTGGAGTAATTGGTTTAATTTTAATTATATCGGGAATTATAACTAAAAAGAGAAAAATTCAAGATGTGTTTTATATTTTTGGAGGATTATTTTTATTAAGTTATAGCATCAGTCTAAAAGATATAATATTTATTATCTTACAATCTGTTTTTAGTATTGCTGCACTTTATGATTTAATTAAATTAAAATATTATAAAAAATGAAAATGAAACCAAAATACCTATATCATGGAAGCATAAGAAAAATTAAGGGAGAAAAGTTCATACCAAAAAAACCACAAGATTTAGAGAACAATCCAGAGAATTTACATAAAGGAGTTTATGCTACGAATATCAAGGGGATTGCAATTGCAATGGCAATAATAAGTTGTAAGGGAGTTTATGGTGCAGGACTAAAATTCATTAAAAAACCTTATGGAAAAATTTATGATGGGTGGCCAAATCAGAAATATATTTATCTGTATACTTTGCCTTCTAAAAGTTTTAAATCTTCTGGAGAGGAGGGAAAACAGTGGGTGTCTGCCAAGGATGTTAAGCCTGTAAAAGTAGAGAAATTAGCTGTAGAAGATTATCTTGGGTTTGTTAAAAAAGCAACTAGTAATGAGATTAAAAGATGGTTAAAGAAACATAATCTTGAGTTAATGGGGGGAATAAAAAAATGAACTATCTAAAACTCGCACAACTTTACGAAGAAATATCTTCCACAACAAAACGTTTAGAGAAAACAGAAATTCTTAGAAAATTTCTAGAATATCTTCCAGAAAAAGACAAAGATGTTCTCTACTTACTTCTTGGAAGAATTTATCCAGAATACGACGAACGAAGAATTGGGATTTCAAATCAGCTTGTAATAAAAGCACTTGCAAAAGCCTTAGGGATAGATAAAGAAGTTATAGTTAAGCAATGGAAGTCAATTGGAGATTTAGGAAAAGTCGCACAAGAATTAACAAAAAACAAAAAACAATCAACATTATTTTCTCACAAAATTCTTAGAACAGAAAAAGTTTTAGAAAATTTAAGAAAACTTCCAGAACTTGAAGGCCATGGAACAGTTTCAAAAAAGATTGCTTTAATCACAGAATTATTTTCCCCTGCTTCAGATTTAGAAATAAAATATCTCACAAGAACTTTAATCGGTGATTTAAGAATTGGAACCCAGGAATCAACAATTAGAGAATCTTTAGCAAAGGCATTTTTCAAAGAACAAAAGCCAGCAGCTGAAGCAGTTCAAAAAGCAATTGACAAATCCAACGACATTGCACTTGTTTTTGAAATTGCAAAAAAAGGAAAAATAAAAGAATTAGAAAAAGTACATTTAGAGGTCGGGAAACCAATCAAGGCAATGCTCGCACAAAAAGCAGAAAATTTCCAAGACGGATTTAAGCAATTAGGAAAGCCCTGTGCAGTAGAATATAAGTACGATGGATTTAGAATGATTATCCACAAAAAAGGAAATGAAGTAAAGTTATTTACAAGAAGTTTAGAAAACGTAACGAAACAATTTCCAGAAGTAATTGAATATATTCAAAAATACATAAAAGGAAAATCATTTATCCTTGATTCCGAGGCTGTTGGGTTTAATTCTAAAACAAAAGAATACACTGCTTTCCAAGATATTTCCCAAAGAATTCGAAGAAAATATAACATAGAGGAACTACAAAAAAAATTACCTATTGAAATAAATGTTTTTGATATCCTTCACTATAATGGGAAATCAATGTTAGATGAGCCTTTTGAAAAAAGAGCAAAATTAATTAGAAAAATTATAACACCTCATAGATACAAATTAATTTTTTCAAAACAAATTATAACTAGCGATGAGAAAAAAGCAAAAGAATTTTATAAAAAAGCTTTGAAAGACAACCAGGAAGGGGTAATGATGAAAAATTTAAAAGCAGAATATAAACCTGGAAGAAGAGTAGGGCACATGCTAAAAATAAAACCAGAAGTAGAAGATTTAGATTTAGTAATCACAGGTGCAGAATATGGGAATGGAAAACGTTCAGGTTGGATGTCTAGTTTTATTTTATCTTGTGGAGGAAAAAAGAAAGGGGAATATTTAGAAATTGGTAAAATGGGGACAGGGATAAAAGAAAAAAAAGAACAAGGAGTTTCATTCGACGAATTAACAAAATTACTAAAACCCCATATTATAAAAGAAAAAGGCAAATCTGTTTCAATAAAACCAAAAATTGTCGTAGCTGTAAACTATCAGGAAATACAAAAATCCCAAAATTACAATTCAGGTTGGGCATTACGATTCCCAAGACTCACAAATCTACGACCAGACAAGCCAGTTTCAGAAATTACAACTTTAAAAGAAATTGAACAAGATTTTGTAGTTCAAAAAAGAAATTATAGATATGGTTGAGCATCAAAGAATTTATAAATATAAAATAACTAAATAAAATATGGCTAAAAAGAGGATAAATACAAATCTTATTATTGGAGTTTTATTAGCAATCTTTGTAGTAATGGTTCTTTATAATACAATTCTACAAAATCAAGATTTAATACAGATGGCACCTACTGCTGGGCAAGTTCATCAAATCGCTTCTTGTAATTCTTTTGGAGGTTATTGCACGAAGATTCGTCCTACTGATTATTTTAGAGTTTACGGTGCACGATGTGATTTTGGGGTTTGTTATAAATGGGATCACCCTACTATAACTGCTTGTTCAAATTCACCTTCCGATAGCCCAACGGGTGTTGATGGTTTTTGTATCCCAGCGGATTATAATTGTGCGACTTATGGAGGAAGTTTGTCTGATGCTGATACTGGAGGGCGTTGGAGTAAATGTAGTTATGGGAAATGTTGTGTTTTAGGGGAATCTTCTGAGTGTACTACAGATGTAGATTGTACTGACCCTTCTTTGCCTGTTTGTGAAGCTGGTGTTTGTGTTGAATGTGGACCTTTAGTTTGTGATTTTGCTTGCGCTAGTGGATATACAGTTGTGGATGGTTGCGAGATTTGTGAGTGTTCTGGGGGAACTCCTGATTGTGTTTTAGATGCTGATTGTGCTATAGGAGAAAGTTGTGTTGAGGGTACTTGTGTCCCTGGAACTTCTGGATGTATAGATAATACAGATTGCACTAACGCCGCAAGACCAATATGTAACATTATGACAGGAATTTGCGAAGCTGAAGCAACTGGTTGTGAACCATGGACATTAGGAACAACCGGAGATTGTTTATTAGATGATACGCAAGTAATAACTTTCACTTCTGCAACATGTGCGCCTGAGACTGAAATTCAAGATTGTGATTTTGGGGATAGAAAAGTAATTGGAGGAGAAAATGATCCAGAGGTAGAAGAAATAGATTTTGAATTAGAAATAGACGGGGATGATTTCGCAGGAGCAGATCCATATAGAGGAGATTTAGATGTTCGAATCTTAAATGATGATGAGGTAATTGTAGAGTTTGAATGGGACTTCGACGACGATCCTTTAAATCTAAGAGAACTTTATTTAGAAAAACAAGATTCAAATGATGATTTTGGATTCTTAATTGTAAATGGTATTGATGCAGATAAAACATTTTACATAGATGTAATTGATTCTTATTCAAATGCAGTTTGTATTTTTGATGGAGAAATAGATGATATTGATGATATGACCGATGATTGTTTTGATTCAGATGAAACATTCTTAACTTGTCCTGGGACAGAAGATGATTATGAATGTTCTATTTATGATGGAAGATTTGAAATTTCAGGATTAGAAAATTCTGCAGTAAAAGAATTTTCCTATACAACTTCAGATGATGATACTTGTACTCCTACATGGACTTGTGGTTCTTGGTCAAATTTAGAAAAAAGTTGCGGAACAAAAACTTGTACAGATTCAAGTTGTGATTCTCAAGATAGAATAGAAACTAAAGATTGCCCTACAATTACTCAAGATGAATGTGATTTAGATAGTGATTGTTATACAGGTGAAGAATGTAAAAACGGTAATTGTGTAAGTACAAGGGATGAGCCAAATCTTCCAGAAAATAACGCTTGGATTTGGTATTTAGCAATAGGAGTTTTAGGGGTTTTACTTTTATCAATAATAGGATTAATTATTCATTATTTTATGAACAAGCCTAGTTCAGGAGCAATCTCTTCTTCAAAATCTGCTCCGCCAAAGCAACCTCCAAGGATGCCTTCAAAGAATCTTCCAAGAAGACCTTACTAACCTTTATAAATAGATTTTTCTATATTAAGTTGTAAAATGGTTGCAAAAAAATCTAAAAGTACTTATAAGATTCAAAATATTGTGGCAACAGCTTCTTTAGAAAAACCAGTTCCTTTAACAAAGTTAGCAAAGACTCAACCCAATACCGAATATAATCCAAAAACTTTTCCTGGTTTAGTTTTAAGAATAAAAGAACCAAAGTCAGCAGTTTTAGTTTTCTCATCAGGAAATCTTGTTTGCACAGGAACAAAATCAGTCGCACAAGTTAAGCAAGTAATTGAAGCTGTAATAAAACAATTGAGAAAAATAAATGTTAGAGTAACAATTAAGCCAAAAATTACAGTTCAAAATATTGTTGCTTCAGG
>CAYZVU010000004.1:0-29132 GCA_964482075.1 Candidatus Woesearchaeota archaeon
TCTCAAATAAATCAGAAAGAAATCTTTTATCAAACTGTTGTGACTCTAAAATATGTTTAATCATATTTTTAATAAAGAATAAGAAGATTTAAAGATTATTGTCTTCCAACATATCTATCGAGTAACTATTTCCAAAGCACCTCTATATTAACAATTATACAAATCTTTAAAACAACTACCACCTATATTTAACCATGACGATAGATGTTGGAGCAATGTTAGCAAGAGAAGCATATAATAAATTAACCCCTAAACAGCGTGCAAAAGGGTTGAGGATACTTTATAGAAATCGCTCTACCCTAAATTCTTTTAATACGGGGACACCAGGGGATTGTTCTTTTAAACCAGAAGAAAAAGATTCAAATTATGAAGACCAATCTAAATCCTATTCCAATTAATTAAATTCTCTTTTATTATCTAGTAACAATTTCCAAAGCATCTCTATGTTTCAATAAATATTCTTTCCCACGAGCTCTCTTCGTCCTCGCATCAATTGCTTTAATAAAACCCTTCCCAAAATCAGTATGAAGAAAATACGCAAAGTCCAATGCTGTCGAACCACCAGGCAATAAAAAACAATCAGGTAAAATATTTCCTTTACTATCCCCAAGCTTATTTGCACCTGCAGGGAAAATTGCAATATATTTCAATAAATCAAAAACAGCTAAATTCAAAATCTCCTGAACTCCTGTCCCATCAAACTTTTCTAAAACATTTTTCTTAATACTCTCCAAAGCTTTCTCTTGCTTTTCACTTAATTCCTTAAGAATCTTAAAATTATTCTCCCCAGGGACATAATCAATCAAACCAGATTTTGCAGCCTGTCTCAACGCCAATTCAGAATCTGCAGAACAAGAATAAATTAAAAGTCCAGGGAATTCATTTTCCATCTTTTTAATATTCTCAACAGCATTAGGATGATCACATTTATTTGCTGCAATAATCATCGGCTTACTTATTTTCCTTAACGTTGAAACAAATTCCATTAATTGATCCTGATTCCAAGTACTAGCTTTTTCAGGAAGTTTAGTTTTTCTTAAAGCATCTTTAACCTGATCCTCTGAAACTTTCAATCCAGAAAACTGCTTAGCAACAGACTCAGAAAATTTACTCTTTTCCATTTCAGTCTTCCGCGCAAAACCTCTCCAAACTTTCATAAAAATATTATAATACCACAAATTCAATTCCTCTTCCAAAAACTCAACATCCTCACAAGGATTATGATTCTCAGTTGGCTTCCCCTCCAAGTCTGTTGTCCCAGAAACATCTACAAGATGAATAAACATATCTGCCTGACGCAAATCATCTAAAAACTGATTACCCAAACCCTTTCCCTCAGACGCACCCTTAACCAAACCTGCGACATCCATCAACTCAACAGGCACAAATCGATGATGATTAATACAAAACCCCTTGTTCGGATTACACTGCGTATTAAATTCCTTATCAATGCAATCAACCTTAACATACCCCACGCCATGATTCGCTTTTATAGTTGTAAAAGGATAGGATGCAATCTCAACCTCAGCCATAGTCGCTGCTTTAAAAAAAGTCGACTTCCCTACAGACGGTTTTCCTACTAATCCAAGTAACATAATAATAAAGAAAGAAATAGGTATTTATGGTTTTTGATTCGAATTTGTTAAAAGAGAATAATTTTTTATAAAAGATCTCAAGGATGAAGAAGGGGCAAAATAACTTCTTACACCAAACCGACTCAGATAAATTTCAATTCCAAGCAATTTACCTTTTGAATCAAAAAAAGGAGAACCACTATCTCCAGGGGAACCAGGAATATTTGAATATAAAAGTTTATCTCTATGATAAATACTCCCAAAAAATGCTTTTCCCCCACATCTCCCCTTAAGAAATTCTGTTTTTAATTCAAAATGAGTTGATACTCCATCTTCCTTATCTATAAAAGTATCACTATGATCAAACGGAGAAGAATCAATCTCAGGATTAATTTTTGCAAAGCTAAGATTGGAAAGAATATTTGGATTATTATTTTTAGAAAGAAATACTTGGTTAAGCTCTTTCCCTATTTCAAAAACTCCAAAAAATTTTCCCAAGGCGATATCAACTTTATCTGAATAAGCAATTATTTTGCCCCCTCCAGAAAGCCCCATATGAGGATTATAAACTCTCATCGAAACCCCTTGTTTTTGATAATTAGATAAACCATGAGCAACTGTAATAAAAAATCCATCCTTGTCTATAAAAAATCCTGTAGAAAAAGCTAGTTTTTGAGACTCATCAATATAACTAATTCCATTATTTGGATTAAATAATTCAACAACATTATTCATAACAATTAAATTAGGAGTATATTTTTTAGCATCTATTTTCTCAGAAGGAGGAGATAAAAATTTTTCTAAATTTTCATTTGGGAATAAAGGAGCATTTGGAACTAAAACTAAATCTCCAGAACCCTTAAGCGAAGCTTCCAAAGGATTATCTCTGATATTCAATTGTGAACATCCTGAAAAAAGACCTACCCCAAAAATTCCAGCATACTCAATAAATTTTCTTCTATCCATAAAAAAATCTCTCAAAAGAATTTTATAAACCTTTCTATTTTGTAACTACTCAATAATTACATGAACCTGATGGAATTTGAATCCACGACCTCCGGCTTTCTTAGATAATCAAGGCATATCCAAGATCCCTACATCCCTAACGGAACATAGTCATATAAGACCGGCGCTCTGACCAGGCTGAGCTACAGGTTCATAAAATTAAAGAATTAACTAGATATTAAAAGGTTTCTAAATTTACTTCTTACACAAAGCCAAACCATAAGAACCATCAGGAGAAGTAGACATATTAACTTCAGTAAAATATATATTTAAAAAACTCTTAAAATCATATTCATTATACTTATAAGAAACTGAAACAATTATCTGATCACCTTTATTAAAATTAACAGTTTTCTCTTGAAACTTAATTACCTTATCTCTTTGCAAAACATAATATAATTCCACCCTTGAATTAATAAATCTCACCTTTAATTTAATGTCCTCTTCCACCAACCCTAATTGCAATGGGATATGTATCAAAAAATCATTAACCTCAGGGGTATCATATGATTTAAGGATATCTTCTTCATTTTTATTATCCAATCCATTCCCGACCCATAAAAAATCTCCTTCTTTCATCGCTCTCCGAACACCATAAAGCAATTCATTAATTTCAAAATTACCAAGAGTATTCCCAAGCAACAAAATTAAATTTTTCTTATATCTTCCTTGTCTTAATAAAGAAGTAATATTCCCCATATTTTCAAAATCAGAAATATTCCATTGGAATTCCACAACCTCTCCAACTCCTAATTTAGTTATTCTAGAAATTGCCTTTTCCACCATATACCCACTAATATCAATTGGACAATATCTTATTTTACTTTTAATTTTAAGTTTTTCTAAAAACAAAGAAACCTTTTTCCCATCCCCACAACCAAGATCAATAACATTCAAAGGCTCATCCCCAAGATTTTCAAGAGTTTCATCCAAACCATTCTTTATTAAATCTATTTCTTTCTGAATAATATTTTTTTGATAATCTTTAGAATTTTCTAAATCCAAAAAAGCCTGCGATTGTTCATGTGTTAAATACCAAAGTTTAGAATCAGCAATATTCCAAATTCGCGTGTTCCCCTCTAAAGAATATCCTCTTTTGATTAATTCTCTGAAAATTAAATCGTTGATCTTTTGGTTGGCAGACATTTTAATCGAAAATAAGGGGGATTAGACCTTTTTAAGAGTTTAGCTTATTTAACAAACAGCAAACTTTATAAGGAAAATTCATTATTACCAATCATGCCCCTATAGTACAGAGGCCAAGTATGCTGCCCTTTCAAGGCAGTGACCCGAGTTCGAATCTCGGTGGGGGCGTATATTCAATCTTTAGATTGAATTCATTTCTGAATTCGAACTAGTTCAAATATCGGCCTAAACTTATGTTTAGGTTCTAGTGCCCTTTAGGGTATGGGGGCGTATCTAATATTGCAAAGCAATATTATTTTTCTTATATTGAACGAGGGGGAACTCTAAGCTCCAAAACCATCCAATAAAACTTCCAACTTAGAAATTAATTCATTCCCATTCGAATACTCAATAAAATTATCTGAAATTACCTTTAATGAATTTGGTAATTTTGAACCAGCTCGATAAATACAAACAATTGGAACTCCATAAACATCTGCCCAACCTAATTCAATCCCCAAACTTATCGAAGGATTAGAAACCTCGGCAATAACAAGATTGCATTTTCCTTGAAAATATTCTTTTGACTTAAATGAATCACATGATTTTTCATGAGGCAAAACAAAAGTATGCTTCTCATTTAAAGGACTCTTTCTAATAAATTCATATAAATTCTTATTAGCATCAAAATTTCTTAAATGAGCCACATATATCTCCATCCAACAAAGATTAGTAATCAATATATAAATTTAATTATACTTCAATCCACATTAATTTTATATAACCCCCCCCATTAAATAAATCATGGAAGAAGAACCAAAAAAATCCCCCACAAAATTACTCTTCAGTTTAATTTTCATCCTGATAGCAGTTTCACTTTTAATAATATACTGGCTGGTTCCATTCAACAACATTTCTTTTTCTCCAGACCCAGAAAATTACAACTTTAACAAAAACAATCTAAGCCTAGAAAACATGCAATTTTCCTACAACATGAGATATCCAAACAAAGAAATTTCATATAAAATAGAAAACTGCGGTTTACAAAAAACCCAAGATATGAAAAATGCATTTGAAATATTAGAAACCTCAACAATCTTAGATTTTTACCCAGTTAATTTAAATCAAGAAATATCTATAACCTGCGAAGAAAAAAATAATATTCAAAACAACTTATTCATCGCCGGGGAAGGAGGCCCAACAAATATAACATTAACAGATAAATTCAGTGTAATATTAAACGGGAAAGTTCTTCTAATAAAAAAATCCCAATGCACAAACCCCAATATCGCAATCCACGAACTTCTACACGCCCTCGGTTTTGCACATTCAGATAACTCAAAAAATATCATGTATAATTACAGCAAATGCTCACAAGAAATAGGAAGCGATATAATAAATAAAATAAACCATCTATATGAAACTCCTGTCCAAGAAGATTTAAACATAGAAGATGCATCTGCAGCAATTAAATTAAATATTTTAGAAATTAATATCAGTATCAGAAATGAAGGATTAAAAAAATCTAATCCCTCGAACCTAAAAATATATTCTAAAGAAAAACTCATAAAAGAAATAGAAATACCAGAATTAGAAATAGGACACGGAACAAAAATTATGTTATCGCATCTTCCACTAAGACAAAAAAATGTCGAAGAATTAAAACTTTTAATTGAATATGATTACGAAGAATTAGATAAATCTAATAATGAAATTATCTTAAAAATAAAAAAATAAGAATTAGTCATCTAAAAAATCTAGATCAAGATCTTCACCCTCATCTAAATGTTCTTCAAAAGTCTCTTCAAGATTGTTGCCTCTCATATTAACCTCATTTTATGTTTTCTATAAAAAAAAATAGTTTTTAAATATTTGCATAAATTAAGATATATAAGAAATATACTCTAAACAAAAATATTTATAAACCAAAAATATATCATAGAAACATAAGATGGAGCAAAAATTTATTTTCACATTATTCATTCTATTATTATTAGTCCCAACTTTATCTGCAGCAGCACTAACCGAAATAGATATTAAGACAATCCCACACCACGAAATACAATTAGTTTTATTTGATGCCAATGTAATGGGCTTCGTGCAAATAGAAAGATTCGTACAAAATGCAGATAGATATGGAGACGCCACATTTAATACCACAACAACAAAAACATTCAATATCGCTGCTTATATCAAAGATCTAGAACACCAAAGCGTTGTTTCTGAAACTTTTTCAAATTCCTATTCCTCAGGAGACGAAATTTATTTAGAAGTAGCGCCTTCTGATTTTACATTAATAGCAACGCCAGAAGGGGATGGAGCTCCAATAATAGAAGAACCAGTAATAGTCCCTGAAGAAACTATAAATGAGACCGAAGAAGAACCCTTAGCACCATTAGAAACAACAGAAGACACTTCACCTCCAGAAACCGACACCGAGCCCCTAATGGCTCCAGAAGCAGATACAGAAAAAAACAACGAAAGCAAATTTTCATTCTTAACAAATTTTGTAATTTTTGGAGAAGAAGGAGTAATCTCTTGGACAATAATTTATATTGTTGGTGGAATAATATTATTATTAATTATTACATTAATTCTAATAAAATTACTTAAAAGAAATTCAAGAAAAGGAAAAGAAATTATTGTAAAAAAATGGAGCGATAAACAAAAAGAAGGGAAAGAAGAAGCAACTTCAGAAAAACACGAAGAATTAAAAGATCTAGGTGAAAAATTAAAAGAACTTCAAAATGAAATTGTTGAATTGAAAAAAAACAAATCCCCTGAAGAACATCATAAAGAACTTGAAAAAAGAATCGCAGACAAAAAGAAACAAGTTTTAAAAGAAGAACAAGAATTGATTAAGATGCGAGAAGAAATGAAAGGATAATCTATAAATAATATATTTTACATGTCGTTCATAACAATTAATCTCCATAACAAATATCTTCCAATAACATAATTATTTACTCATAACATTCTACAAAAAATAATCCTCTTGATAAATCCCCCTAAAAATTTCATCTTAGCAAAGCCAAATGTAATTCACAATAAATTAATAAACATACCTATTCGAACCACAACATCCAGTCTGAGGATATTCATATTTCACAACTTTCCTTGAATAATCTTCTCGTTCAGAAACTTTCGACTCTGAATCTACACTATAAGACCAACCAGAAGAATCACCACACCTTTTTTGATAGTAAAACACTTCTTCTTCACCAGGATAAATATATTTAGTTAAAAGTATTGTATCGTCGTCATAATAACCCCCAAAGTTAATTCTAACAGTAAAATAACCTGGAACACAATCTGTATTCCTCACATAAACAGAATATCTATCTATATCCCCAAAAAAATCATCTGTAACTCTGTGCTGAGAAGAAGAAGAAAATTTCAAAGGATAATATCTCGTCTCTTTCGATCCAGCTTGCTTAATCACTCTTATTTCGCTTATTCGCTTAGTTGTATAAACCTTCTGCTTCGGTTGAGAAACAACATCGACTTCATTATAGGAATTTGAATTATAAGAATTTGAAACCACAGTTTTCTCACTAGATGAAGACTTACCATCTGCCAATCCAATAAATAAAACACACATCAGAATAAGAAGCACAACCAAAATCCCCCCAATAAAAAGCTCCATAACTCGCTTGCTCTCTTTCGGAGAAGAATCTACAGCAGTAGGACTCTCAAAATTATCTGAAGAATAATACGGTTCTGATGAATATTCGTCTGTCATAAAAAACAAACACAGCTTTTGTTTTTAAAGATTATTGGGGTGGGAAGGATATATTGGGGAATTAACCAGAGATTTATAATTTGTAATAATTATCTAATATATTGGAGGCAAAGTGTTAATATAGAAAGGATTATTGTTGTTCCTGCTAATATCTGTGTAGCCAATACAAGTTTCTCATTAATTTTTTGATTTTTAATATTCATAACCAATTGATAAGTATCTTCCCACTTATCATTCTCGCTTAATGCACAAGCCACTATTTCTCTCTCTGAAAGTTTTAATATTTTGCCCGCATCTTCTAATTGTTCTTTTGTAATAATTTTAACCATTTTATTCCCTAATCCTTGTTAGCTCATCAATTAATTTAAATGCGGCTTTTTTTGATTTATGCTTGCCTTCTTCACGGATTCTTATTGCAAATCCCCATCCATTACGACTATAATTTGAAGCAACCCAAAGTAAACCAATTGCAAGGAAAATAAACAAATTTAAAATAAAGACTCCAAAAGTAATTTTTTCTAATGCAAGAGTTTTAACAAAATCAAAAAAATAAAGGAGAATGGAAATCAAAAGAGCAATAAATATAGAATTATGATAATCATAAACTCTTTTTATAACAGGAAGTCTATTATTTTTAGCTTTCCTAAATATTTTTTCTTTATCCATCTCTAATTATCTCCCTCTAATTGATTATAAATCCTTCCGCCCAGATTCGAACTGGGGATCTCTCGGGTTCTGCCAGAGAGTATGGCTTCTCGAGTTTCATTTAATTTCCATGAATAGGAATATCCACCCTAGCAATAAGCTACAGCCAAGCGTTCTAACCGCTGAACTACGGAAGGTTATAATAACAAGAATTAATTCTTTTTTAAAATTATTGTATTGTTAAAATTATTTTTATTTGGATTTCTAAAGTCTCTTATCCAATGTATAAGGAGAATTCTTTCGCTGGCAAGTTTTTAATTCAATTAATTCAGGAAAAAATTTATAAAGATTTTCTCTTAATGCAAAATAACCTCTTATAACGGAAGCATATTCCTCAACCTCAGCAGGGCTATTTTTTTCACTTAATTCCCCAGAAAAAAGTTCTATTTGCTCATTTAAAAAATTATCAAAAAAAAGTACCCTTTGTATCGGATCAATAGCAAGAGGGCATTTGCCCATCAAATTTTTTGCAAGATCTAATTTAACTTGAAGACTTCGACCTTCCCCCAAAACTTCCAATTCTTCCCTAACTTCTCTAACTTCCCTAGCCCTATCTAAATTTAAAATATTTTTCATAAAAATCATTAAAAAAAGATACTTATAAATCTTCCCAATCCTACTCAACCTGCTCAGCCATAAAAAAAGCCTTATTAGATTCAATCTCTCGAACATCCCCATTTCTTTCATAAAGAGCAACAGCAGAAGGTAAAGCAAATCTACCTAACACTCCAACCTTTGAATAAATAATATAACTCAAACTTCGAACCTCTCCAGCATCTAATTTATCAAAGCCCCATTCCATCTTTCTATTTTTCGCATCAATTTTCCGAGGCTTCTCAATACCAAACTTTTCATAAAGTTTAACCAAAGACGGCAACCTATCCATAATTGTAACTCTCTCAACATATCTTCTAGCCTTAATGAATAAAGTAACTTTCAAAGCAAACTCTCCACCCTTAGCCCGAACAAATGAAACTCTCTTTTTCAAAATAATATCTTTAGTTGAATAAATTTTAACAAAAGCAACAATCAAAACAACCAAAATAATAACAATCAATGGGAACAACCAATTTGTTTTAACATTTATTTTCAAAGTTTCACTCGGCTTCAACTGCCTTTCCCAAGTATAATAAACACTCCATCCTTCTCTCTGAACAGAAGTTGGTTCAGGACTAATGCTCGTAAACAGCCTCGTCAAAACATTTTTCTTCATTGAAACAATAGCTTCCTGCATCACATTTCCATCATTAGTTTTTTCAATTATATCTGTACCAATAAAAAACCCATAATTCTGAGTTTCTGTAACCAAAGAATCAACTTCTTCAAAATTAATTATCCCCTCAATCTTAGAACTAACTTCTCCCGCCTTTATCTTAGCCTCCAAAGTATAAAACCCTGCCAAAAGTTTTCTAAAATCATCTTTATTTAAAACAACTTCAAATTCCTTTTTTTCATTTGGACCCAAAGTCAAATCTTTCTCAAGATCAAAAAAAGACGAACTAAATAAAATATTCAAACTTTCAAAATTAAAATTTCTTGTATTCTCAACATAAACATTAAGTGAATTTTTCTCCACATTAAAATTATTTGCACCAATTTCAAATGCATCCTCCAAATCAATTATCTCAAAAATCAATTCCTTCTCAAGAGTTTCTTGCTTATCCCTAAAAATCTTATAATTAAATTTATAAAATCCTCTATAATCTAAATTTTCACGAGGATAAATTTTAAGCTGAATTTCCTTAACCCCCTCAGATTCAATTAAAATTTTCTCAACAGGCTCCATTTCAAAAGCAAGTGAATTTGAAAATCTAAAATTATTCGAATCTCCATTATTTGTAAGTTTTAAATTAAAAATAGTTGGAAAATCAACCCCTGCAACCATAACTTCTCTCGAACCCAAACTCTCAACTTCAAGAGAAAGAACACAAGGTAATATTAAAATTCCCATCAAAAACAAAATCATTAACTTTTTCATGTTAAATATACAAACCTTCATTATATAAATATTTCTTTTGAAAAATAGCTATTATACAGAAACTATGTTTGCCCTTCTAAATCCAAATAAGCCTTTGCATTTGAAATAAATTTATCACAAGCACCATAAACCTTATCTTCATATTCTTCTATTCTTGAAGGAATAATCCATTTCTCATAAACTCCTCTAAGAAAAATATTAAAAGCATTTGATGGCATTTTCCCATCATAATCTTTTTCAAGAATACCTTTAACCTTAATTTTCACCCCACCATCATTTGTCTTAATTTTCTTCCCCCCTTGATTAATCTCAACACTTTTCAAACCTTTAACAGAAAATTCAAGCTTAATATGCATCTTAAAATAATCAGTCATTTTTTTATCACAATCCCATTTGATAGTTATTTCTTTTTCAGGACCTTTTATTTTCTCTTCATATTTTGATTCAGAAACACCAACCCCAATCTCTTCAGACAAAAACTCATGGCAAAAAGCATAAAAATCTTTAAAATTAAAAATCCCTCCATACTTTGTCGCACTTGAAAAAATTGTATCTTTTTCACCCATAGATTAATTAATTAAATTCTATTTAAATACTTAACTCTTAAGAAAGATTTCTACAAGACTCACATAAAAGCATCCCATGGGTTTTCTGTAACAAATCATGATTTCCACATTCCTCACAAATCCCCTCCACAGCATATTTTCTTTCTTTACTCCGAATCCTTTTCAATTTAGCAGCCCTTTCCCTTATTTCATCAAACTCGTCCAATTCAGGATACATTTCAGGATGAAAATTTAAAATATCACTAAGAGTCACCAAACCCACAAGCTCCCCTTCATGAATAACCGGAAGTCTTCCAAATTTAAGTTTCTTCATTTTTTCAATAACATCTTTTATTGGCATTGAAGGTTTTATTGTCGCCAACTTTTTAGGAGAAATATCAATCGCCAGAACTTCCTTAAGATCCTTTTTTGACTTCTTAGTTAAAGCCCACATAACATCTTTCTGAGAAATCAAGCCCACAAGTCTTTTATCTTTAACGAGAAGTATACTCCCAACCTTTTTCTTAACCATCTTTTTCACACAATCTAACAAAAAAGAATCTGGCTTAGCAACCAACGGTTCGCGAGTCATTATATCTGAAACCTGTAATTTATGCATAAAAATAAAATAGGAATCACGCTTATAAATATTATTCAGCACTGAAAAGTTACTTTAGACTATAACAATATTTAAAAGTCAACTTTTAACTAATAAGAATGTCCAGAACACAAAATCTCATAATCTATTTTTTTCATTTTTTCTAAAGAAGCTTTCATCTCATCAGGCAAACTCCCTGGCAAATCAGTTCTCCCAATATAACCATTATCAAAAATATGATCGCCTGAAAATAAAACTTTTTCCTTCGGCATATAAAAAACAACACTCCCTTTCGTATGACCTGGGACTTTTATTATCTCAAATTCCTTCATTTTAAATTTCTCTAAATCCAAAATTTTATCACTCTTAAAATCTTTTTTATCTCCATAGACTTTTGCATTTTTAAAAATAGAAATATTTCCATCATGATCAAAATGCTTATGAGTCATTAAAATAATATCCACTTTCTCTAGGGGAATACCAATACTTTCTAAATCTCTTTTCAAAGCAAACCTATTTGGTAAAGAACTCGTATCAATAATTATATTCTTCCCCCCAGCTTTTACAAAATAAACACTTGAGCCAAATATTGAAAAGTTCATTCCCCAGATATTTTTTTTAATTTCCCCTATCATCCATTAGAAAAAGATTTTACATTTAATAAGTTAACTATAAAAACATTAATTTATTTTTATTTCAATGAAAAAAGAGGTACACCACAAAGCCCAAAAATCATCTCATTTATTTTGGGGGATAGGAACAATTGGAATTTTAACATCTTTTATTTTAGCCCCAAAAAAATTAATCGGATTCTCTATCTTAGAAAACATCTCCCTAAATAATCCTTCTCTGCCAATAATAATTTTTTTCTTATCTTTATTGGCACTTTTAGCTGGATTTTTCAAAAATAGACATGCAGAAGAACTTAAAAAAAGACATTCATTGTTTGGAAGATGAGAAAACAGCCAGAACTAAAACCACTTTTCCTAGAAAGAATGCAAAAACTTTTAACAGAAAAAAGTGATTTTGAAAAATATCTAGACATTTTAAAAATATCCCCAGTAAAATCAATCAGATGCAACACATTAAAAATATCCCCAAAAGAATTAATAAAAAAACTGGAAAATAAAAACTGGAAAATAAAACAGCCTTGGAAGAAATTCCCAGAAATAATGATTGTCGAAAATGAACTTTCCCCAGGGGAATTAGGAAGAGCCATAGAACACTTACTCGGCTATTATTATATTCAAGAATTATCCAGCATGCTCCCAGCATTAACATTAAATCCTAAAGAGAATGAAGAAATTTTAGATTTATGTGCAGCTCCAGGAAGCAAAACAACTCAAATTTCTGCAAAAATAAATAACACAGGAAATATTCTTGCAAACGAAGTTTCTATTGGAAGACTAAGGATCCTCGCTTCAAATTTAGAAAGATGCGGATGTGCAAATGTAATAATCTCAAGAAAAGAAGGGGCCGCACTTTGCAAAAGACTAAAAAAATATAACAACTACGAATTTGATAAAATCCTAGTCGACGCACCCTGTTCAGGAGAAGGGACTCTAAGAAGTTCACCAAAAACATATTCAATGTGGAACATTAAAACAATAAATAATCTTCCAAAAATACAATTTGACTTATTCAAAAATGCATTTGAAGTTTTGAAAATCGGGGGAGAAATAATCTACTCAACTTGCACTCATGCACCAGAAGAAAATGAAGGCGTTGTAAGTAAAATATTAGAGGAATTCAAAGATCAAATTGAAATCCAAGAAATAATTCTTCCAATCAACACTCGAAAAGGAATTCTCAAGTGGGAAGATCAGGAATTCAACAAACAAGTTGAAAACTGCGCACGAATCTATCCACACGATAATAACACAGAAGGATTTTTTATTTCTAAATTTAAGCGGGTTAAATAATCCCAAAATCAAAAATTTGCTTCAATGCCAATCCTAATCCTAAAAGAAATAAAATCACACCAACAAGTTTATTCAAAGTTTTCTCATTCAAAAGATTTGCAATTTTAGCAGACGCAAAAGCACCGAAAATAGCACCAACCCCTGCGATAAGAACCAACTCAATTGGAAAAGACTGATAAGTAAAATGACTAATTGAACCAGCCAATGCAATAAAAATCATAATAAAAACCGACGTCCCAATCGCCTTATGAATTTTAAAACCCATTATCCAAGTCAACACAATCAAAAGCGTTATCCCTCCGCCAGCCCCAAAAGAACCTGCAATCAGACCAACAACAAAAGCAACAAGCAAAGTAAAAAGATATCTTTTATTTTTATAATGCAAATGAAGCTCCTCAACAGCCTCCTTAGTTTCCTCTTTAATTTTTTTAGTCAAAAGATTTAACCCTGTGAAACAAACAACTATCCCAGTTAAACCAGAAAGCAAAAACTTGGGTATATGAAATGAAATATAAGTCCCAATCAAAGTCCCAACAACAGCAATTAAAATCAAATGAATTCCAAGACGAAAATTAATATTGTCATATTTCCTATAGATAAACATCGCACACAAAGACGCAATAACATCAATACCCAAACTCACCCCAATTGCAAGAAAAATATCATAACCTAAAAAAACAACCATCAAAGGCACAGCAACAACCACAGCACTTGCTCCAAGAAGCCCGGTCACAATTCCTGCCGATACTCCTGCAAGCAGAAGAATTATTATTTCATACATAAAAAGTAAAAGAATTTAATATTTTTAAAGGTTTGATTTGGGAAAAATAGGAGGATAAAGTAGGATTAATCCCGATATTAATTACAATATTACTCAAACTCTTTTAAGCTTAATAATCTTGTTCAGAATATAATTTCCCATCTTTATACAATTTATAATCAATCATCCCAGGATAATTAATAAAGAAATATTTTTCGGATTCATCTACATAAAAACTGGAATCTAATTCTTCTTCTGTTTTATTCATATAACCTAAAAATAATTCTTTTGCTCCTTCTATTGTGCTTATCTCTTTCCCATAATCTTTAATAAAATGCCCCCCTAATCCTTCACAACTATTTTTCATCCCAAAAAATCCGACATTTAGCCATATAGAGATAATAATTAAAATTATTAATAAGGGGACAAATGCAAATTTCCATTTAGATTTTACTTTTTTAAATGGAAGATATAATGATAAAAAACCAATTAAAATTATTGAAATAATTAAACTACTCCAAAAAACTATTCCACCTTGGAAATAAGATATACATAATGTCATAATTTAATCAATGTTCATTACATATAAAAAAGCTTCTAAGACTTCAAATAGGATTGCAATGAAAAGCAAAATCCCTAACCCTATCCAAAAAACATTTTATCCCCTCCACAACATAAATCCTTATAAATAAAAAGAATTTATATCTATCATGGTGAGCGAAATCTGGACAGAAAAATATAGGCCAACAAAATTCTCAGAACTTGTAGGCCAAGAGGACATCTTAAAGAGAGTTGAATCCCTCACAAACGCAATGAACATCCCACATCTAATGTTCGCAGGCCCAGCAGGAACAGGAAAATCAACACTTGCACTTATTGTAGTAAAAAGCCTGTACAACGACCAGTGGAAAGACAATTATTTAGAACTAAACGCATCCGATGAAAGAGGAATAAATGTAGTTCGTGAAAAAGTAAAAAACTTCGCAAGAACAAAATCTCTAGGGAAAGTACCCTTCAAAGTAATCTTCCTCGACGAAGCAGACGCCTTAACACCTGAAGCACAACAAGCACTAAGAAGAACCATGGAAAACTATGCTCAAACATGCAGATTCATTTTATCATGCAACTACTCCTCAAAAATCATCGACCCAATCCAATCTCGTTGTGCAATGTTCAGATTCAGACTCTTAGAAAAAAAAGACATTGAAAAATATTTACAAAGAATTATTCAAGGAGAAAATTTAACACTACATCCAGAAGCAATGGATATTTTATACGAAGGAAGCGAAGGAGATTGCAGACGTTCAGTAAACCTACTCCAAGCAACAGCATCAGTATCTCCGATAGTAAGCCCAGAATTAATATCAACAATAATCTCACATGCAAAACCAAGAGATATTAAAATAGTTTTAGATTACGCACTAGCAGGGGATTTTGAAAACTCAAGAGAAAAATTACTAGACATCATGCTAAAAGAATCAATCTCTGGACAGGATGTAATAAAAGCCATTCAAAAAGAAATCTGGAACTTGCCAATTGAACCTGAAATAAAAGTTAAACTAACAGAAAAAACAGGAGAAATTGAATTTAGAATCACAGAAGGAAGTGACCCATTTATTCAACTTCAATCACTTATAGCTAGTTTTGTCTTAGCTGGCCGAGGAAAGTAAAATGAAAATCTTCATCGCAAGTAGTAAACATTTCTACCATAAAATTCCAGAAATCCAAAAGAAATTAGAAAAAAAAGGACATAAAATACACTTGCCAAATTCATATAATGAGCCATTCAAAGAAGAAGAAATGAAAAAATTAAGCCCAAAAGAACATATAAAATGGAAATCTGAAATGATGAGAAAAGATAAAATAAATATTAACCCAAATGATGCAATACTTGTTTTAAATTTTGAAAAAAAAGGAATTCCAAATTATATTGGGGGAGCAACATTTTTAGAAATATACAAAGCATGGGAACTTAAGAAAAAAATATTTATTCTAAATAATCTTCCAAAATGCTCTTTTACAGACGAATTAATTGGATTTAATCCAACAATATTAAATGGAGAAATTAATAATTTAAAATGAAAACCTGGGTTGAAAAATACAGACCACAAAAATTCTCAGAAATTAAAGGACAAGATTTAGCAATTGACAGGGTACAAAAATTTGTAAGTGAATTCAAAAAAGGAAAAAAAGTTTTACTATTACACGGCCCCCCGGGCATAGGAAAAACAACCATGGTCCACGCAATTGCAAGAGAAACAAATTCAGAAATCTTCGAACTAAATGCATCTGACCTAAGAAACAAAGGAAAACTCCAAGAAGTTCTAAAGCCATCAATCCAACAAAAATCTTTATTTAATAAAAACAAAATAATCCTCGTAGATGAAGTTGACGGGATTTCTGCATCAGACCGAGGTGGGCTTCCAGAACTCTTAACTTTAATCTCAAGCTCAACATTCCCAATGATAATCACAGCAAACGACGCATGGAAAAGAAACCTAAGCTCATTAAGAAAAAAATGCGAATTAATAGAATTAAAAGACATCAGCCAAAGCATTATGGTCGACATCATGTTTGATATTTTAAGAAAAGAAAATTTATTTGTAAACGCAAATATTGTAAAAAGCTTAGCACTAAGAGCAAAAGGAGATTTGAGGGCAGCAATAAACGACTTGCACACAGTTTCAAGAATGCGAGACCCATCTGAATTAACCTTTGATGAAAGAGACAAGGCAAAGGGAATTTTCAACGCACTTCAAAAAATCTTCAAAGAAAAACCAACAAAGGAAACCCTAGAATTATTTAATTCAGTAAATATGAGCATGGATGAAATAATCCTCTGGATGGAAGCAAATATACCAACAGAATATTCTGGAGAAGAATTAGCAAGAGCATATGAATTATTAGCAAAAGTAGATATTTTTAGAGGACGAATCTACAGAAATCAATATTGGAGATTCATGGTTTATGAAAATGCCTTCCTAAGTTTTGGAATCTCTGCTGCAAAAAAACAAAAAACAGAAGGTTTCTCAAAATACAAAAAGCCAACAAGAATACTAAAAATTTGGATGAATAACCAACGCACAGCAAAGAAAAAATCAATTGCCTACAAATACTCAGAAAAAGTTCATGTCGGTGGGAAGAGGGCAATGAGTGAATTCCCAGTCATAAAACAAATAATTAATTCAAACCCAGAAATAGCAAAAGAGCTAAGATTAAATGAAGAAGAGTTAGTTTATTTGAGGGAATAATCTCTACTACATCTCTTACCTAAAGCCATCTCTCTCCTCCTAGAATTTAAAAACATTCTCCCAGCAACCTTTCTTTTATCTGCCGGAACATTTTTCCTCCTACATAAAGATTCATAATAATAAGTACTTACCTTCGCCCCAACTCCACGACTAGGAATATATTTGGGGGCATTCCTACAAAATAACGGATTAAAAACTTTCATATTAATTTTATATAAATTTATTTTTTAAAGATTACTATTTCAAAAAATTTAACACTGAGCACTTGTTGCACTAGCGCCAGAAGCATCCCATCCCCACATTGAAGAAGGACTTGCCGAAGACAATTCTAAATCACATCCACTTGGAGCATTATTAAAAGCAGCACAAACTGTTGAAAGATAAGAAGCTGAATCTCTTCCACTACTTGCTTGAGCACCATTAACAACCAAAGTTGGACTTCCTTGAACACCATAAGACTGGCTTAACTCAGAATCTTCTGCATAATATTTCTCAGCATTTCCATTTGAAATACACTCTTCCATTGCAGCAACATCAATTCCTGCCTTTGCCAAAGCAGATTCATAATCTCCTTCAACTAAGAATTCTCTTAAATAAGATAAATATTTTTCAGATTGCTCTTCACGAATACAAACTTGTCTCGGAGTTTCTGTTTCTTCAGGATCATGCATGAAATAATGAACAAATCTAATCTTAACATCTACAGAATCCCCCATAGCTTCCATAAAAGGAATGAAGCCTTTTTCAGCTTGAGTACCATAAGGGCAATGAGTCATAACAAATAATTCCGCAACAGGCTTATCAGACTTAACAACATCAACAGGTTGTTGCGCTTGAGGCGCAGAATCTGCAGAATCTTCCATA
This sequence comes from Candidatus Woesearchaeota archaeon, assembly GCA_964482075.1. Lineage (GTDB taxonomy): Archaea > Nanobdellota > Nanobdellia > Pacearchaeales > GW2011-AR1 > CAYZVU01. The sequence goes on from CAYZVU010000004.1 coordinate 18,070, forward strand.
ACCAAAGGGCTCAAAGAACCAGCATATTTCCCATCCTTAGTTGCAAAAATAGGAACCATCTGCCCATTATATAAAAAATTAACTTGATAAACTCCACTAATTTCATCAACAGAATCAAATTCTAGTCCTGTTGCACCATTTGCTTCATAAAAATCTAAAAGCTGAGCCCCAATATCTTTATCAGAAACAACTCCGCCAGTTATTGAAGAACCTCCAACCAACATAACAATTAAAATAATTGACAAAAGACCTAAAACAAAAGTTGAAATCATAAATGGATTTTCTCGAAATTTATCAGTTAAAGTTTCTTTATTGTCTCCAGAATCTTCTTCTACAACTTCCTTCTCATCAATCTTTTTATTTTCGTCCTCTTGCTTTTCCATATTAAGTTTTAGAAAATAGGTTTTATAAATCTTTTGGGGAAATTAATTACTAGAACCAAATAATTAAAAACCTAAATCTCTTTCCAAATTCATGCCATATGATATTGTAATAGGAAGAGGTTCTTCAGACAAAGAAAAACTTGGGAAAAAAGGGTTGAGTTTTATAGGAAAAGGATATGTAAAAATGGGGAGATACACTTCTTTATCAAATAAACTTTTCATGGATGTCGCACGAAGCCACGTAGTCCTAGTCGCAGGAAAAAGAGGTTCAGGTAAATCATATACATTAGGAGTTTTAATGGAAGAACTTGCAAATCTCCCAGACGGAATAAATGAAAACATAGCCTCAATAATTTTCGACACTATGGGAATCTATTGGACAATGAAATTCCGAAATGAAAAAGACAAAGAACTAATCAGAGAATGGGGACTAGAACCACAAAGTCTAGCAGTAAAAGTTTTCATACCCTACGGACATTTTGATTCTTTTATAGAAAAAGGAATCCCTGCAGACGAAAAATTCGCACTCGATGTAATGGAAATGACTGCAGAAGATTGGATACTAACTTTCGGGCTAGAAATAATCCACCCCGTCGCTGTTTTAATTGAAAGGGTAATAACTAGACTTTTCCTAAAAGGAGATTTTAACATCAATGATATTTTATCAGAATTAAAAAAAGACGACACAACTTCAAGAGAAAACAAAAACGCGGCAGTAGGTTTATTTGAAGCAGCAGACACCTGGGGCATATTCGCAAGAGAAAAAGCCGGAGCAACACAAGTCTCAGATTTAATCAATGCAGGAAAAACATCAGTCCTAGATTTAAGTGTTTATAATTCAGTAGGAAGTTTCAATGTCCGTGCATTAGTTATAAGTTTACTTTCAAGAAAAATATTCAACCAAAGAATGTCTGCAAGAAAAGATGAAGAAGTAAGTGCAATAGTAAAAGGATTAGAATTTGGAAGCAGTTTTGAAAAAAAGAAAAACCCCTTAGTTTGGATGTTCATTGACGAAGCACATGAATTCTTACCCCTGGATAAAAAAACAATTGCAACAGACGCGCTTGTCCAAATATTAAGAGAAGGTAGGCAACCCGGGCTATCTTTAGTTTTAGCAACACAACAACCCGGACAAATACACAGAGACGTAATGACCCAATCAGATATTGTAATCGCCCACAGAGTTACAGCAGCTCCAGATATAGAGGCTCTAAACCACATTATGCAAAGCTATTTACTTTCTGGAATCAAAAAATACATGGACGATCTTCCTCATCTAAAAGGTTCTGCAATAATTCTAGACGACAACTCAGAAAGAATTTATCCTATGAGAATGAGGCCACGATTTACCTGGCACGGCGGAGAAGCTCCAACTGCTGTTCCTGTTGAAAAACGATTATAATAATCTTTATAATAAATTTTAAAGGTTAATTTATGTTAGTATTCTTATTAATAATGAACCACAAGAAAAAATTGCTTATCTTAAACAAGCTTAAAATCAACTCTTACCCGAAACTTATACGGCGCAATATCTCCTGCTAATTTTTTACCAAGAATTTTAATTTTCTTCTTACTTTTCTTCGCACTCTCTTTAATTTTCTCAATAACAGAATCAAGCTCATCAACTTTACAAAAATCATAATAATAAATTCTCGTACCTTTTTTAGAAAATTTAAACGCAGACTCTAAAAAATTATCTTTCAAATTTGGACGAGGCATAACAATAACATCCATCTTTCTATCTAACTTCAACTTCTTAACATCCCCCTTAACTAATGTAACCTTATCTTTCAATTTATTTAACTCGATATTCAACTCAGCATATTTATTTGCCTCCCTATTAATTTCATTAGAATAAACTTTCCCAGCCTTAGAATTCTTAGCAATGCAAATTGAAAAAGGAGCAACGCCTGCAAACATAACCAAAACTTCTTCGCCTTTCCTTATTTTAGAAGCCACTTCTTTTCGCTCATTACTCAACCGAGGAGAAAAATAAGTATTATCAATATTAAAACGAAAAACACAATTATTCTCTTTATACAAAACTTCTTTATTTTTTTCACCAACCAAATGCCTTGTTTTCATCTTTCTCAATCTTCCAGAAAATTTTCCAGACTTTTCCAAAACAGTTTTTACAGATTTATTTTTACTTAAAATCTCTTTTGCAAATTTCTTTTTTTCAATTAACTTAAATTTTTTATTTGGGAAATTAACAATTGCTATATTCCCTAAAACACTAAAAGATTTTTGACCCATCAAATAAAAAAGCAAAACCAGTATAAAAAAGTTTATAATAAGTAATTTCTTAGATAACTTATGAATAAAAAGGTGATTGCGACATTTATATTAGGGTTATTTACAATTAGTCTAGCAAGTGCATATGGATATTATGGAGGAGGAATCGGAGGGCTACTAGACAGCATCGGCGGAGAAAATATTTTTTTAGGAGGAACTTTTATTTTATTTTTCGCAACTTTATTCTATGGTCTAAATAGATCAATGAATAACCCTCAAATATCAGGAATAATCTCACTAATAATATCTCTATTTATAACATATGGGCTTCATAAAACAAATTTTGATCTGGAGAACATTTTTTATAAGATAGGAATCCCAGACGGAGCCTCACTTATAATAATCTTTATAATAATAATCGGTGCAGGAATATTCTTATGGTATAAAAGTGGATTCCCAGGAATACTCATAAGTCTAGGGGCCATTTTATTATTTTTAGGATTTGCCAACCTCGTTTATGAAAAAACAACAACTATAATTATTGGATTCATTCTTATGGCGGTTGGAGCAGGATGGTGGAAAAAATATCCTCCAAAAGGAAATAAGGCTAAAGGACAGGTAGTAATAAACAACTGAGGTCAAAATGAAAAAAATTCTTCCCTTAATTTTAACTCTTGCTTTGATTAATTTTACAAGTGCAATTATGAGTATAGGTGATGTCTTAGATAAAATAGGTCTGGAAAATATTATTCTTATTCTAGCATTTTTAATTCCATTTACCATAATATCATTATTAATTGGGAAAAGAATAAAAAGTAAAATAATCACTATAATATTCGCAGGAACCCCCTCAATATTTATTATATATTTAATGAATAACTTAAATATAAGTGATTTTTTATTAAATTTAGGAATCTCCACAAATATTTTATATAAAATAATTCCCATCCTCATCGGAATATTCCTTCTAATAGTAATAATAAAATACAGCTTTTCTGCATTAATTACTCTACTGGGGGCCATTTTAATATTTGCAGGAGCAATAGGAATTATTCATGAAAAAACATTCTCACTTATTGCAGGAATAATATTTATAATTCTTGGACTACTTTTTATGTGGAAAAAAAAAGCTAAAGAAAACCAGCTTGGGCCCAACTCTCTAAGAGAATATTCAAATCCCAAAAATTTTAGAAGCGCTACAAAATGGGGTGCAAAGAAAGGCTGGGGAGCAACTAAATGGGGAGCGAAGAAAGGCTGGGGAGCTACAAAGATAGGAGCAAAAACTGGCATCTGGGGAATAAAAAAAGGAGCTCAAGCAACTAAATGGGGAGCAAAGAAAGCAAAAAAAGCTTATAATAACAAAGGGAACCTCGGATTTTTCGCAAGGATGAAGCAAAAAAAATTTCAAAAAAAATTAACAGGAAACCAACAAGAAATAAAGTCTAAAAAAATGACACGAGCTCAAAAAAAAGAAATGAAAAAAAATAAATCTATGATGCTTACAGGAAATACAAATAATCAACCAAAGAAAAAAAGTTGGTTTGGGGGGAAAAAGACTCCAAAACTAAAAAACAGACAAATGATTATTCCACATAAGGAAGAAGATGCAAATAAAAAAACAGAAAGAATTAAACAAGAAAAAAAATTAGAAAAAAGAAGGGCGAAAGGAAGAAGTATAGAAAAAAGCTTAGAAGAAATAACACAAAGAAAAATAAAAGAAGATAAAGAGTTTAAACGAAAATGGGAAGAAGAACAAGAAGAAAGAAAATTAGAAGAAGAAAGAAATAAAAAAATAAAAATTGCAGAAGAAAAAGCTCAAACACGTATTGCTTTAAGAAAAAGATTAAAGAAGAAGAGAACACCTCCAAAAAAGGAAAGCGAAAAAGCCTGAAAAAGAAGAACCCATAAAACCCAAACAACCAGAAATTCAAAAGGCTGAAGAAGAAAATCCTTCAAAAAAAGAAAACCAGGAACCCATAAAAAAAGAGAGAAAGAAGAAAGGCCCAGAATTTTTTGAAAGAAGAAGACAAACAAAACAACAAAAAATATCGGAAACAAGTATAAGTGAGCATAAAAGAAAAATGAATCTTCTTCCTGAAAGAGTAAAAAGAAGAGAAGAAGAAGACAAGAAAAAAATCATAAAAAAATATGGGAAAGAAGAATATGAAAAATTCTTGAAAGAAGAAGAATGAAGCCAAAAAAAATATGGTTAAAAATAGCTCAAACACTTCCCAAATAATAAATTTTAAAAAAACTTCATCTGCTTTCTAAATCTTCGAACATATCTTTTTCCAAATAATCCAATAATTAAAATTCCAAATGAAATTAAAAATATTGTTATAAAACTAGAATAACTTTGAAACAATCCCCCAATTATACTAAACCCAGTTAAATTCAAACTCATAAAAAATAAGGAAATAATAAGCCCAACAATTCCAATTCCTAAAAATACACTAGAAACTTTTGAAGTTTTATCAATTCTATCCCCAATTAAATTAAACTTCATCCGAGGTAATTTCTTTCCTTTTTCCCCCTTCTTTTTCCAATAAGCCAAATCATGAATTTTATTTGCAGTATAAGAAAGTGTACTAGGAATTACTTTAGCAGCCAGATATCCCGTCACTGCCAACCCCGCAGATTCATAAGGATGCTGATAAACATTTATTGCTGCATTTGCCAAACCAGTAGATATAGGCCCATAAATCTGGTCTACTCTATCCAAATCAATCCCTTGCTCAAGAAGCTGTCTCCCCATCTCATACATTTTTATGGCTCCCTCTTTACTATTTCTCGCAAACTCCACATATTTGTCTAACCCCTCCGTATCTTTAAATTTCTCTGGAGCTTCCTTAAGAATATCAATTAATTTATTCCCATGTTGATAAGTTTCTGAAGCAGAATCAACTGCATCTGAAATACTCTTCCGAACACTTGTTTTTTCTCCCGAAAATAATCTCCCGAAAAATCCAATTGTTTGATCCCCAGCTACATGAATCTTATCCACAAGATTTGAACTAGAATCTGCAAAATTATGATATCCTGTCTCAACCCCCTCTCTAAATTCCTGAGCCTTTGAATATAAGCCTTCTTTTGCAAGACCATAACTCACAGCTGCAAGAGCAACAGGCATTGTTGTTTTTTCTGCGAGAACTCTTAAAAGATTTATGGAATCCTCCGTAACAGTTCTTTTATTTTTGCCAGCAACTCTCCTCACCCCAGGAATTTTCTGAGGCAAAGTTCTTGCTCCAAGATAACCTGCTCCAATCCCCAATGTTGCAAGCAAGCCAACCGCAGCACTAACAACTACAGGATCATCTGAAAAATTTTCCAATGCATTTTGAGCCAACCCGACAAAATAATCTGTGGCATCTGAAACATGACCCTCTATAACATCACCTCGTTTTTTCAATTCTCCCATAAACTGTTGACCTGTACCATGCCCTCCCAAAAGATTTCCATTTACAACCGACTTAACATCAACAATAGAATTAACATCATCCACAATTCCCCTCCCCCCAGTAATTATATTCCCACCCTTAACCTTTTCAAGATTTTCAACCAAACTTCCCAAGTCTCTCTCTAAAGGCTCTGAAGATTTCACCAATTCTCCAGCATTCTCAGCAACTTTTTTTGCAGTATTAAAAGACTCATATGTTCTCTTAGGAAACTCATAAATAAATTTTGCCCCATTTTTCAAATAATTAAAAAATCCTTGATCTGAAGAAGTCGCAGCACCAACAGCAGTTCCAACACCGACAGCAGTTCCCGCCCCGATAAAAGGAGCCTCTACAACCTTCCTTCTTAACCGCGTAGGGAATCTTGACTTCTCAGACCATTTATCAAAAAAATTCCCAACCTTTTTCAAAACACCACCTTCCTCTTTTGCCATAATAAATCAAGCAAACAAACATTTTTATAGTTAACTCTCCTTAAAATAAAATGCAAGAAACTCTAGAAGAATTAACAAAACACGCAGAAAAATTTAAAGCTCAAAAAGAAGGCCACAAAATTCCTCTCCATAAAAAAATGATCAGAATTTTAAAAGAAAACTGGTATAATACAACTAAACCCCCAAGTAAAAATAAAGATTTAATTTCAACATTAACAAGAGGACAACCAGGGGGACAACAATTTTACATGCTATGGAATTTATCCACCGAAGCACATCAGGACTTTAATGAAATAATTGGGGCTACAGCATATCATTTAAAAAAAATTTCTCCAAAATCTGCAACTTATTTAGGAATTTTCAAAGGACTTTCAGAATTAATATACGGCCTAAAAGAAGATGAATCAAGGGACCCAATTAAAAAAGGCATGAGAACAATTTCTGGGCTTACAGGATTATCCAAACATCTAAAAGAAGTTGAAGACCCTGAAGCAAAAAAACTTGGAGAAAAAGCATATAGATTACTTAATAAGCACTTCCCAAGTGAAGAAGAAAAAGCTGCCTAAAACCACTTATCTAATTTATTTTGAGATTTTTTCTTTTCAATAATCTTTAATCTTTCAAGTTGCTTATTAACTCTTTCTTCAGAAAAATTATGTCTCCCAACAAGAATCTCTTTTATTTTTTCTTCATCAACTTTTGGGAATTCTATTTTAGAATCAACAACTTCATGCTTATGAAATAATTCAAAAATTTCCTTCCAATCAAATTTATCCTCTTCAGGAAGATTATCAATCTGCTCTCTAACTTCCTTAAAAATTTCAACAGGATATTTAAATTTCTTAACCAAATCCAACGCCTTCTTCTGCCCAATTCTCGGAATTCCTTTTGGATTGTAATCTGTTCCAACCAAGATTCCTAAACAAATTAACTGGTCTAAATTAATTCCCAATAAATTAAGAACACTATCTAACTCAATTAACTCTGGATTTACTTCAACATACCCTGAAAATGTTTTTCTCCTTCTAGCCAAAGTTAAATTTCTAATTAATTTTGGTGCCCCAAATAAAACACTATCATAATCTTGACTTGCACTTGCATAAATTTCGTTTTTGATTTTACAAAGATATGCCGCTTCTGCCTCGCCTTCAGACGGTGCTTGAACAACTGCAATTCCCATTGCCTGTAAAAGTTCTTTACTCTCTTTTATCATTTCATCATCAAGGCGGAGAAGTTGAGAAGAATATTTTCTCATTAATTCCATATTTTCTTCTTGTTTTGCTTGTTTATATTTCCCCTCAGCAACATCTCGAACCTCTTTTCTCTTTTTCCAAGTTCTAGCTTTTAATGCAGGAGCTTCGCCGTCAAAGACATAAATCAACTTAATTTCTTCAGACAACAATGCAAGATTTCTATAAAAAATCCCAGACAAATGACTTGTAATTCTTTTCTCATCATCCATCAAAGGTGTTCCATCTAATTGCCTAACTGAAGACAAAAATTGATACAATGTATTAAATGCATCAACACAAATAATCTTTCCCTTTAAATCAGATATTTCAATTTCTTTTCGCGGAATAATGTCTTTGATGTTTAATCCCATAATATTCAAGAGTTTAAGAAGTATAAATAATTATTCCTCATTCACCTGGTTCTCTTAGCCTAATTCTTACTTCTTGTGTTTTTCCAGAAGTAGAAATTACTTCTAAAAGACAATTCTCTCCAAGAATATCATCTAATTCTTCTATTCCCCTTTTATATGCTTCTTCCTCATCTTTATAGCCACGTCCAAAATCTTTTTTTACAGTCTTTTTTAGAAAAGTATATTCTACAGATAATGGCGATCCGTCTTCTCCAAGTACAAATCCCCCAAGATTATATTTTATTAATCCAGTTACTTCTATCCCTGTATCTACTGCACTTTTAATATGAGGCACAAGGCCTTCAAGAGTACGAGCTTCTCTAGCAGAATTTATTGCAGTTAGTAGTATTTTTCTTTCACATCTTTCAGAATTTTCATCATTAGCCATATTATTCAACTTAAATTTTGATTTATATTCTTTTCTATAATTTTAAATAACCTTTTTATTTTCTTAGATTATGAAAACTAACTTCATTCCAGTAGATTATAGTTACTTTGATTATAAAGGTAGAAATTATGCTATTATAATTGGTCGTGATGATGCAGGAAAGCGGGTTTGTGTTGTTGATTCATGTGATGTTTATTTGTGGGCGATTTTAAAAGCTGGTTTGTCTGAGAAAAAAATAAAGAATCTGATTAATAAAATTAGTAAAATAAAACTTGATGTAAAGGGTCGGAGGACGAAAGTTGAAAAAGTTGAGTTGCATAAAAAAAGATTTTTAGATAAAGATGTTCAGGCATTGAAGATTTTTGCGACAAATTACAAGGACTTGCATGATATTGCAAGTAAATTGGGTTTGCCAGAAATAGAAAAACGACGAGGTTATGGTTTAGGTTATGTTACACATTATATTATTGAGAAAAAGATTTCACCTTTGCAATGGTATGAAATAGAGGGAGAGATGTTGAATAATTCGCAGGAGTTTGGAGGAATTGATATGGCTTATGATGTTGATTTTTGTATTAAATTAAAAAATATTAAAAAAATTCCAGAGAAAAAATTTAAGCCAAAAGTTTTAGCTTATGATATTGAAACAAATGAATTGAAAATTGGAAAGGGTGAAATTTTAATGGTTTCTCTTGTTGGGGATACCCTAAATGGCACAAGTAATTTTAAAAAAGTTATAACTTGGAAAAAAATTGATAAAAAACCAAGTTATGTAGAATATGTTAAAGACGAGGCAGAATTAATTGAGAAGTTTGTTGAAAATGTTAGAAAATTTTCACCAGATTTTTTAGTTGGTTATTTTTCTGATGGTTTTGATTTACCTTATTTAAAAGCGCGCGCTGAAAAATTTAATATTAAGTTGGGTTTAAGTTTAGATGGTTCTCAACCAAAATTTTCACGAGGAGTAAATCTTTCAGCAAAAACAAAAGGCATTGTTCACGTCGATATTTTGAAATTTATTAGAACTGTTTATGCCCAGTATATGCAATCTGAGACTTTGACTTTAAATGATGTTGCTAAAGAATTTTTAGGAGATACTAAGAAAAAGTTTGAAGCTTATAATTTAAAAGGAAAAATTAATTGGAAAGATTTTTATGAATATAATTTGCATGATTCTGTTTTAACTTTGCAACTTTTTGAAAAGTTTTGGCCAGATATTTTAGAGTTTTCTAAAATTGTTCAGGAGCCTGTTTCTGATTTGTCGAGGGCAGGTTTGTCAAAATATGTTGAAAATTATTTATTGCATAATTTAGAAAAGTTTAATGAAATTCCTGAGAAAAGACCAAGTTATGATAATATTTCAGAAAGAAGGAACAGCGGAAAAGTAGAAGGTGCTTTTGTTTTAGAACCAAAATCCGGACTTTATGAAGATATTGTTGTTTTTGATTTTACTCCAATGCATACTTCAATTATTATTTCAATGAATATTTCTGGTTCAACTTTATTAGAAACTGCGACAAAAAATGCAAATAGTATTGAAGTTGGAAATAAAAAATATTATTTTTCTAAAGAAAAAGGATTTATTCCTTCGCTGTTAAATGAATTATTTGAGAAGAGGCGAAGGTTTAAGAATGAGTGGAAGAAAAATCCTGATGTTATTACAAAGGCGAGGAGCAATGCTTTTAAGGTTTTATCAGCGTCGGTGCATGGTTATATTGGTTTTTTTGGTGCTCGTTATTATTCTAAAGAATCTTCTGCATCAATTTTAGGATTTGTTAGAAAATTTAATAAGGACATTATTGAGAAAATTGAAAAGCAAGGTTATGAAATTATTTTTGGAGATACAGATAGTTGTGGATTTTTAAAGGGAAAAAAATCTAAAACTGAAATTAAAGATTTTTTAAAAAAATTAAATTCTGATTTGCCAGGAATTATGGAATTAGAACTTGATGGTTTTTTTAAGCGTGGGCTTTGGGTTAAAACAAGGGCAGGGATTACTGGTGCAAAGAAAAAATATGCTATGGTTGATGAAAAAGGTGTTTTGAAAATTCGTGGTTTTGAAACTGTTCGTCGTGATTGGTGTATGCTTGCTCGTGAAGTTCAGAATAAAATTATTAATTTAATTTTAAAAGATGGTAACGAGAAAAAAGCTTTAGATTATGTTAAAAAAATTATTAAGAAAATTAAAAAAAGAGATATTGATAAAAAAGATTTAATTATTAAAACTCAATTAAGAAAACCAATTTCAGAATATATTGCAAAAGGTCCGCATGTTATTGCTGCAGAAAAAATGAGGGAATTAAAAATTCCTATTGAGCAAGGGGGGCTGATTAAATATTATATTGCTGAGACTGGTGGAAAAAAGAAATTAGTTCGAGATAAAGTTAAACTGCCTCATGAAAAAGATAAGTATGAAATTGAATATTATTTAAAAACTGAAATTATATACTGAAAAGATAACATATTGTAGAACAATCCCCTATCTTACGAAAAGCTAATTCAAATTGTTGAAAAATATGCTTTTGA
>CAYZVU010000005.1:0-26670 GCA_964482075.1 Candidatus Woesearchaeota archaeon
TTCGCATATATTATGGATAACATTAAGGAAGAGAGAGAAAGAGGAGTTACAATCGATTTATCTTATAAAAAATTAATGACTCAAAAGTACGAAATCACAATCATTGACGCACCAGGTCACAAGGACTTTGTAAAGAACATGATTACAGGTGCTTCTCAAGCAGATTCAGCATTCTTAGTAATTGCTGCTCCTGCAGGTGTTCAACCGCAAACAACAGAACATTTATGGTTATTAAGAACAATGGGAGTAAAGAATTTAGCTATTGCAGTTAACAAGATGGATGCTATTGATTATGACGAAGCTAAATTCAACAAAGTTAAAGAAGATATTGGAAAATTAATAAAAGGTGTTGGAATTAACCCTGAAACAACTTCTTTTATTGCATGTTCTGGATTAATGGGAGATAATATTGTTAAAAAAACAGATAAAATGCCCTGGTATAAAGGACCAACAATCGTAGAGCAATTTGATCAATTCCCTGCACCTGAACCTCCAACTAACTTATCTATGAGAATGCCTGTTCAAGATGTTTATGAAATTACTGGTATTGGGACTGTTCCTGTTGGTAAAATTGAAACTGGAGTTATGAAGGTTGGAATGAAAGTTAAGGTTCTTCCAGGTAGAACAGGAGTTGGAGTTGAAGGCGAATTAAAAACTATTGAAGCTCATCATGAAACAATGCCAACAGCTGATGCTGGAGAAAATGTAGGTATTAATATTAGAGGCGTTGGTAAAAAAGACCTTGCAAGAGGAGATGTTGTTTGTGACGCTACAAAACCTATTCCAGTAGTTGAAGAATTTATCGCAACTATTACTGTAATTAATCATCCAACTGTTTTAGCAAAAGGTTATACTCCGGTATTCCACATTCACACTGCTCAAGTTCCTTGCCAATTTACTGAATTGATTTCTCAAATTAATCCAGCAACTGGTGAAGTTATTAAAGAGAGTCCTGATTTCTTGAAGAATGGAGATTCTGCAAAAGTTAGAATTAAACCTGCAGGAAACTTGTGCTTAGAAACTCAATCTGAAAATCCTTTCATGAGTAGATTTGCAGTAAGAGATGCTGGTGTTACTGTAGCTGCTGGAATGTGTACTGAGATTACTAAGAAAAAGTAAAGAAGAAAAAGAGTTCTGATAATTTTTAAAATGGCAAAAACGTTATTAGGAAAAATCGGAAATACTTTAAAGAATTTTTGGAAAATTTTGCCTGTGGGGAGTGCTATTAATTATGGTGGAGAAGTTAGACCTAAAGAAGAATTTCATCATATGGGGAAAATAATTTTGCATTCTGCATATGCTGTTTTTGGTTCTATTTATATTCTATCTTGTTTAGGAACATTTTCAATAAATCCAATTGGGAAAATGGTAAAAGAGCTTGGTGAAGAAAAACAAATAGAACAAAAATATTTTAATGATTCTGAAAAAGTTTTTAGAGGAGGATTGGCAGATTCTAATTTTGATGGGGAAACAACTAATGAAGAATTAGTTTCAGCTTATGAGCAAATGGGAATTTACTCTAAAGTTATTGTTGAACCTTCAAGAAAACCTACTCAAGAAGAATTAACAAATTACATTGATTCTCGTGAAAAAGATTTATATGGAATGTTGGATGAAAGAATGATTGATAGTGGGATTGATTTTAAAGAAGATTGAAAATTTTTTTGAAAATAAATATTTATAAACACAATATAGTGGTTTAATCTATGAAGGAATTACAGCATATTATTTTTGGAATTAATAAAAGGAATAGTGGGACATTTGAGCATTCATTTGGTTTGGCTAAAGCGCTTAATAGGAAAGGGCATAAAGTAAAATATTGTTCTCACTGGTTTGATTCAAACCCAAAATTAATAGATGTTTCTACTGGAGAAGAAAGAGAAGTCGATATTGCAAACTTAAAAAATGGGGAAAATAAAATTTTACATTTTCATACTCATACTTATGAACATGATGGGCTTATGGTTCCTTTTGAAGGAGATAAATTTTTGTATACTTTTCATGCAATTCCTATTTTTTTATATATGAATACTCCTGAGCGAGATAAATTTTTAAAAGGAGAAATGTCTGAAAAGGAAATTAAAAAAATTGTGGACTCTAAAGTTTCAGATCTTCAAAAATTTCAAATAGAAATTTCTAAAAAAGCTTCTGGGCTAATCGCAATATCTAAAACCCATAAAAAAGTTTTAGGATTACTTGATTTTAAACAACCCACTTATGTTCTCGAAAATGTTTCTGATTTTACAGATTTAACTGATCAAGAAATTTTTTCTGCGAAAATCAAAGCTAATGAATTAAAAAATAGATTAAATAAAGAAAATGTTTTGCTTTATTGTGGAAGAATTTATCCTTCAAAAGGAACTTCAAGATTATTTGATGCATTCGAAAGAATAAAGGAAAATTATTCTAATTCAGCATTTGTTTTAATTGGTACTCGGAAAACTGCGGAAGAACTTATTGAACATGGATTAAATCCTGCTTTAGTAAAAGATGTTCATGTTGTTAATTGGTTGGATGGATCAAAACCAGAAGATAGAGAAAAATTTTTGGGTTATCATTTTGCTTCAGATGTGGTAATACAACCAATGATAAGCCCTGAGCTTTATGGGAAAGTATCTTTAGACGCTATGGCCTTAGGAGTTCCAGTTATTTCTTGTGAAAGCCCATATACTATTGGAAATTCTGAAACTGCGGAAGATATTTTTGATTCATTTGATTTTTTAAAAAAAAATCCTTCTGTAGTTAAAAGAATTACAGAAAAGGCACAAAAAAAAGTATTTTCTGAAAATACTTGGGATTCATATATCTTTAAACTGGCTAAAGCTGTTAATGAGATGATTTCTAGGAAAAATTAATTTGCTTCAACGAAGAAATATTTATAAGCATTAAATAGCTAATTTACATATGGAAAATAAAAGAGGGCAAGTCACAATTTTCATAATTGTGGCAGTGGTTTTGATTGTTGCAGTTGCTTTGTTTTTTTTACTTCGTTCTGATGTGGTAAAAGATGTATTTGGTACTTCTGTTAAAAATCCTGAGACGTTTTTACAAACATGTTTTGAAGAAGAAGTTTATGAAATTGTTAATACACTTGGCCCGCAGGGAGGGTATATTTCAAATCCTCTGAATATAAGCTTTATGTTTAGTGAAGAAGGAATTGTAAGAGATATTCCTTATTTATGTTATAATGTGGAAGACTATAAACCATGTGTTAATCAGGAAATTGATTTAATTGGTAATTTTGAAAAAGAAATAAAATTATATCTTGATGGAGAAAACGAAAATGAAGAAAAAATTGTGAAAGGATGTCTGAATTCTCTTGATAAAAGTTATGAAGATGAGGGATATGATATTTCAATTAAAGATGATGGTTATGATGTGGATTTAAGAGTTGATGGAGTTATGATATTTCTTAAACATGAACTTAGTTTAACAAAGGGAGAAGAAATTAGAAGGGAAGCTGATTTTGAAGTTTATATTAAGTCTAAAATGTATGAGATTTTGTTAGTTGCTCAAGAGGCTGTTTCTAAAGAAGCACAATTTTGTGATTTTGATTATCTTGGATATATGAAACTTTATCCAGAATTTAAAATAGATAAATTTACTACACAAGATGGTTCTATTATTTATACTATAACTCATTTGGATTCAGAAGAATTTTTTAGATTTGCTGTAAGGGGGTGTGTCTTTCCTCCAGGAATCTAATGAAATTTTTAAGATTATTTGTTTTTGTAAGTATTTTATTATTGTTAAATATGGTTGTTTCAAATAGCTATATTATTAGTGAATCAAATAATTTTGAAGAAAGTGTTATTGATGTTGAAAAAATTGTTAATGCAGGTAAACTTGGAGTAAATTTGTTAGTTGGATTTTTATCTATAAAACAAGTTGGAATTGTTTCTGCAGAGGAAACGAATCATTTTTGTTGTGAAAGATTGTTAGAAAATGGGGCGTGGTGTCAAGGAGCGGAGACACAATCGATGTGTGATCAAGATATGCAATCCACAGTAGCTTCTTGTACAGAGAGTGATTTTTGTAAACCTGGTTGTTGTTTTAATCCAACAGAAGGTTTTTGTGTTTCTGGAGCAACTGAAAATTCTTGTTCTGCAAATGGGGGCTATTGGGGGGTTGATTGTTTAACTATGGACCAATGTTCTAAAGGTTGTTGTTTAGCTGGAAGAAATACTGGTTATATGACGGCAACTCAATGTAAACATATCGAAGATGAATTAGGTTATGATACTGAATTTAATACAGATACTGATGAGGGGCAATGTAAATTTTATTCAGAAGATATGGGTGCTTGTATGTTGGAAAATAGAATTTGTAAATTTGAAACAGAGGGGGAATGTGTTGGGGAAAATGGCGAATGGTCTAAAGATACTTTGTGTTCTAAATTTTATCCAATAGATACAGATTGTGCTCCGTATGATTCTATTAATTGCGCAGAGGACAAAGTTACAAATCCAGAAATTTATTGGTTTGATAGTTGTGGTAATCGGGAAAATATTTATGAGGGATTAGATAAAAAAGAAACTACTTGGAATGAGGGATATATTAAATCAAAAGAAAGTGCTAGTTGTTCGGGGGATGATTGTGGGAATTGTAATTATCCTGAAGAAAGTATTTGTAAGGGAACTCTTGAAGATGACCAGGTTGAGGCAGGAGGATATACTTGTAAGGCGTTGGGTTGTTATGATGAATATAGTAAAGAAAATTATGATAATGGGGAGAGCTGGTGTGTTTATGATTCTTATACTGGCGAAAGTTTAGATGCTGTTGGCTCTGGACATTATATAAGATATTGTCATCAAGGGGAAATTGAAACAGATAAGTGTGGGCTTGGTTACCGAGGACAAATTTGTGCAGAATTTCAATATGATAGTGGACAATGGCAAGCACAATGCAGACCTAATTTTTGGTTTATGTGTTTTGATATGGAAAATAAAGAAGAGTGTAATGAGGTCCCAGATTGTAGATGGGAATATGTAGATGTTGATGAAGGATTTCAATTTGGGAGTTGTATTCCAAAATATCCAAAAGGTTTCCCACAAAATAATGAATTTACTGGTGAAGAATCTTCCACAAGTTCTGAAGCAGATATTTGTTCTTCAGGTTCTCAAAAATGCCCTGTTATTTGGGAGAAACAATGTGCATTAATTGGCACACATATTGATTGTGAATGGATGCCTATTGCAAATCAACATTGCTTGGGGGTAGATTTTGCAAGAGAAATGAATGATCTTTGTGTTTCATTAGGAGATTGTGGAGGATATATTAATTTTAATGGAACTTTTACTGAAGATGGTTATGGTGTTCGTGGAAGTGAAATGAAAGGTTTTGATGATAATTCTCATGGATTTAAAGTTACAAGAATTAGTAAAAATAGATATAATTATGTTGGAACAGCAGAGGATAATTTAAGATGGAATAATAAAGTAAATTATGATGGGAAAGAATTGCCTAACACCCCAATGTATCTTCCGAGCGGAGAAGAAGGAACTTATTCAGATATTGTTGGATTACATGGAGATATGGATGCTGATTTTAATAACAAATTAGGGAATCTTGCTAAAAATTGGGAAATTGGGTTGGGAATTCCAGTAGGTCTTCTCGGAGCTTTTGGTATGATTACTTTATATGCTTCTCTTAGTGCCGCTGCCGCTGCCAGTGCAGCAGGTACTTTAGCCTTTTCAACCGCATATGCGGCCGCTATTACTTTGGGTTCTAGTGCTACTGCTGCTGCTGCTGCGGGGACTGCTGCTAGTACTGCTGCCATTACTGCCAGTCAAGCTGGCGCAAGTGGATTGGCAAATGCCTGGAATCCTGTGGGATGGGTTCTATTAGTAGTAGCAGCGATTATCGCATCTGGAATAGTTTATATGGAATTAACTGGATTAGGTGATATAAAACAAACAACTGTTAAATTTACCTGCTCCCAATGGGAACCTCCTTTGGGGGGAGATAATTGTGATGTTTGCAATCAAGAAGTTGATTCTCTAGGAATTCCGTGTACTCAAAATAAATGTGAAAGTTTAGGTAAAAATTGTAAATTATTAAATGGTGAGCTTGATGCAAAAAATAATTTTGATGGAAATGCTCCTGGAGATGAAGAACCTGTAACAATGGTTGAGGTTGATAATCCTGTTTGTGTTTATTATTTTTGTAATACTGCTGGTGCAACTATGGAACCTCAACTTGACTTTGGGCAAGTTGGAATGGGATATGAATATGAAAATAAAAAAATTCAAAGAATTGGGTTTAATTCTGTTGTTGAAAATGATAGAATAAATTTCACAATTACTACAGATGTTTATTCAACTTGCAAATATAGCCCTTCTATTTTAGAACCAACTTTGTTTAGTGAAGAAGGAGAGCCTTCCTTGGAAGGAACTATATATTCTAAAGAGCATACTTTTGCAGTGGTTATGCCTTTGATTGAAGAGGATAGTGTTGTAGATAAGGTTTATACTACTTATATAAGATGTGAAACATATTGTGGGAGAGTTAATATTAATGAATATATTGTAAAATTCCAAATAGACCCAACTCCGGATATAACCCCTCCTGGAATTACAGGAACAATCCCTGCTGACCCAGGGTATGTTCAATTTGAAGAAACTTCTGCGCCTTTTAGTGTGCTATTAGATGAACCTGCAGATTGTAGATATGATGTTAATGAAGGAACTTTATATAGCGATATGGTTCTTCATTTAATTGGCGGAGACCCTGAACCAACTGAAGAAAATTTTGCTTATGGAATAATAGAAAATTTAGATAGGGAAGAAAATAAAATTTATATTAAATGTGAGGATAGCAATGGAAATAATAATACTCAGGCATATCCATTTACTTTTTTACCAACAGAATCTGCTTTAGAAATAGCGAGTATTTCTCCTACTAGCGGATTATTGAGAGAGAATCCAATAACTGAAGAAGACCCTTTAATTCTAGATGTTGTTACAGAAGGCGGGATGGATTCTGGAGTTGCAAATTGTACTTACCAGTTTGGAGAATTTATGAGTCAAACAAAGTTTTTTGAAACTTCTTCAACACAACATAAACAAATTTTTAATAATCCTATTAATGCTGGAGACTATCTTATTAAAGTTAAATGCGCAGATGCTGTAGGAAATTTAGCAGAAGGGAACACAAGTATTACAATAATTCTCGACGATAAACCACCAATAATTACTCGAGCTTTTAAAAGTAATGAAGGAAATCTTAAAATGATTACAGATGAGCCTGCTCAATGTTCTTATAGTTTAGAAAATTGTGGATTTGTTTTTGAAGATGGAGAAATAATTAGTGGAACTTTTTCAGAAACACATAGTTTAGTTTGGGATGCTGGAAAGAATTATTATATTAAATGTAAAGATGAATTTGATAATACAAATACTGGTTGCGCAATTAAAATAAGACCTGGAATTGTTTAAAATTTGAAAGGTTTTATAAATTATAAAACGCTAATTTATTTATTAAAATGAGTGTGATAAAGGAGAATAAAAAAGGGCAAGTACCCCAAGGGCATAACCTAAAGGTCATAAACAAAAACCGGAAAAATAAAAGGGCGCAGGTAACTATTTTTATTATTGTGGCAGTTATTTTAATTGCAGGAGTTGCTTTGTTTTTTTTATTTAGGTCGGGGGTTGCAGGAGATGTTTTTTCAAAAGCTGAAAAAAATCCTGAATCATTATTTAAAGATTGTATTGAAGATGAAGTTTATTTAGTTCTGGAAGATTTAGGAATTCAAGGAGGATATTTTGAAGATAAAAAGAAAATTCACTTTTTATTTGCAGAAGAAGGGGAATATGCTGATATTTCTTATTTATGTTATACTGGAATTGATAATAAAAAATGTACAAATATTGCTCCTTTTTTAATTAAAGATATGGAGGAACAAATTGAAAATTCTCTAGGGAATAAAGTTGATTCTTGTTTAATTAAAATTAAAGATGGGCTTGAGGGGCAAGATTATGTTGTTGAGGGGAATTTTGAAAGCTATGATTTTAATGTTGATTTAATTAAAAATAAAATAATTTTTAATATAGGGATGGACCTAACATTAACTCATTCAGGAGAATCTTCGAGGGTTAAGAATTTTAAAATCACTTTGCCTACAGAAATTTATAATTTTGCAGAAATTGCTCTTAAAATTGCAAATGACGAAGCCTCTGAGGGAGATTCTGATTTTAGAAATTATATTGATTATTCTAAAGATATGGAAATAGATTTATTTAAGACATCGGAGAGTTTTTCAAAAATATATACTATTCAAAATACTCAGACAAATGAAATGTTTAGATTTGCTACGCGGGGGAACTTGATAAGATGAAATTAAAAATTTTATTAGTAATTTTGATATTTCAGTTTGTTTTTTTATTTGGGGTTGTTTCTGCTGAAGGAGGCTGGTGTTGTTTAGATGATGGATGTTATGATATTCCTATTAATGAAGGAGGAAGTTGCTCAGAAATTAAATGGAGTATATGCGATAGTGTTGATGAATGTGAAAATGGCTTTTGTTATCATGCTGATGAAGGAATTTGTGGGGAAGGAGTTGGGCTTTCTGAATGTGCTGAAAATGGAGGGGATTGGAGTGAAGATGAAAATGCTAATTGTAAAAAAGGATGTTGTCAAATTGGAAATAGTTTTTCTATTGAAACTCGGACAAAATGTGAAGAATATGCTGAAGGAAATAGTGGAATTGATATTAATTTTGAAGAAGGAATAATTGATCAACAAACTTGCAGTGCACAAGCAGAAAGTATTGATTTGGGGGCGTGCGTTTATTTAGAAGGTGTTGAAAGAAGATGTGATTTTATTACTCAAAGCGAATGCACAAACAGACATCCTGAAGCTGAGGTTTATGGGAGAGGAATGCTTTGTTCTAATGCGGAGTTAGATACTATTTGTGAAAGGGCGGAAAAAACAGGGTGCTACGAAGGAAATAGTTTATTTGGAGTTTATTGGTATGATAGTTGTGGGAATCGGGAAAATATTTATGAAGGGGAAGCAAATCCTAAAAAAGATTTGAGCTGGCATGGAGGATTTATAAAACCGTTGGATGAAAGTTGTTCTTCTGGAGATGTTGGAAAAAATTCTAATTGTGGAAACTGCGACCCTATTGATGGTGGAACTATATGTGGAGCCTATCGGCCAGAAGATTCAGCATATAGTAAGAATATGGTTGACTATACTTGCAGAGATATGAATTGTTATAAGGCTCCGATAAATGGATATGATGATACTAAAAGTGATAAAATTCTTCGAGATGATAAAATCCATAGTGAAACTTGGTGTTTATTTGAAAGTTTTGTTGGTTATGGAAAAGATACTGTTGGAAGTGAACATTGGATTGCTACTTGTGAAAATGGGGAAGTTACATTTGAAAGTTCTGAATATAGGGAAAACGTTTGTTTTGAAAAAGATGATGAAGGTAAAACGACTGCATGGTGGGAACCTAATGATGTTGCGAGATGTTATGATATACAATTTGTAGAAAACAATCCGGAATGGGAAGAAAAATGTGAAGAAGAACCCTTGTGTGCTCTTGTGGCTGGGGTTTGCACTGCTGCATATCCTAAATCAAGTGGAACATTTTGGATGGAAGAAGAATTAACTGATGGGGATGTTTCAGAAGAACAAGATACTTGTGGTAGAGCAGAAGGTGGAAGAACATCTAGTTTAGATGAAAGATTTTTAGGAGGTGCTAATACGCCTAATTATGCAAATGATATGGAGGTAGTTAAGTGGAATAATTATTGTATTAGTTTGGGAGATTGTGGAACTTATATTAATTATCGTGGGGATATTACCGGGGAAGGAAAAGGAGGAAGTTTTTATAGTTCTGGGACACACAAGGAATGGCCAGAAACTTATGGAGAAGATTATCTTAAATATTTGCCAATGGGTGGATATGAGGCAAATATTTTTAGCAAATTTCAAAGGCAAGAAAATGATTATAGAATTGATTTTTCAAAACCTTTTGAAGGACAAAGAATGGGGCCACAAAAAACTTGCATAGAATATCATAGTTGCAAGAATAATTGCAGAAGTAATGCTTTCTGTGTTGGAAAAAGTGAAAATCAATGCATTCAAGAATGTAAAAACGAATGTGAAGAAAACTATGCTTCTTCTTGTGAAAGCGAAGTTAAAAAACTTAGAGATGGGAAAAACACTATGATGAAAGGGAGTACAGTTCATTTTCTTTGCGGAAAATGGCAAGCCCCAACAAGTTCAGAAAATTGTGAACTTTGTAATGAAGATGTTTTAGGAAGAGCTTGTTCCTTTTATAAATGTAAAAGCTTGGGGGCTAATTGTTTATTTAATTCAAATTCTATAACTTCTGAAGACGGGGAGGAGCCAGGAGAATCAGATGAACCATTTTGTTATGATGATTGTGATGAAGATAGAGGGAAGATCCCAGAAATTAAAACAGAAGAAATTGATGAAGGGTTTAATATTATTTCAAATAATGAAGGAACAAGCGCAACAATTTCTAGCGAAAGTGGTGCTCCAATTCCAGAAACAACAGAGATTAATTTTAAATTAAATACCCCAAATAGAAGAGCAACTTGCAGATACACAAAAAATTATTTAGATAATAAATTTGAGGATATGCCTATTGAGGGAATACAAAAAGAAGGAAATTCATTTACATATAATCATTCGTTTTTAATTGAAGTTCCTCTTTCTAGCGCAGAAGCAAATGATGACGCTGAAGATATTGCTTTTTATATTCATTGCAAAGATTATTGTGATAATGAAAATAAATTTGATGCATATGAAATTAAATTATCTACAACAAAAAGACCTAATGCAAATCCCCCAATAATTGAAATTATTACTCCTGAAACAGAGATGGGATATATTGAATTTGGGGAAACAGAAAAGCTAATTGAAATTGAAGCAGATATCCCTCTTAGCGAAAGTGGGTGTAAATATGATTTTTTCCCTAACACTCTTTATGCTGATATGTCTCAAAGTTTTAATTGTGAGGAAGCAGATAGTTTTGAAAATGTTCTTTGCTCAAAGACAATTACTGAATTAACTGAACCTGAAAATAATATTTATATTAGATGTGAGAATCAATTTGGTTTTCCAAATATTTATGACTTTCCATATACTTTTGTTCAATCTCCTTCAGAATTAGAAATATCTTCTATTAAATTAATAAAAGAAGGAAATGTTATGGAAGCTGATGGTGCTTTTATTAAAAGTCTTGGGGAACTTGAATTGCAGGTTGTAACTTCTGGTGGCGCCCTTGGGGGTGTTGCAGATTGTAAATATAAGTTTGTAAATTTTGATTCTAGTTTTGATGGCCTTGAAACTGATGCAGGGATAACTCATATAAAGATTATAACTCCTCCTCAAGGGAATCATGAAATAGAAATAATCTGTACTGATGATGCTGAAAATAGAGTTGAAAAAACAATTAATTTTGAAATTGATAAAGATGAAGAGGCGCCTATTGTTGTTAGGGTATTTAGAGAAGAAGATTCGAGGCAAATAACTTTTATTACAAATGAAGAGGCTCAGTGTTATTATAATCATTTGAATACTTGTTTTCCTTTTGATTTTGAAAATAATTCAACTAAGATAACAAATGGTGTTGATGTTCAACATTCTTTTAGAGGGGAAGATAGTAATACATATTACATAAGCTGTGAAGATGATTATGGAAATAAGAATGATGGAGATTGTGCGGTAATTATAAGGCCGGTTTTTATCTAAATAAATAAACTAATTATTATTAAAATTATAGCGACGATAAGTTCTGCTATTCCTGCTTTTTTTAATTTCTTTGTATTTTTTGTTAATGTTTTAATTGTCTTTGGATAGAAGACTACAAATAAACTTTCTATTAACATTAAAATTCCTATTGTTAGAATTATTGTTTGAAGTGTTTTCATAAAATAGCTAAGGTTTATAAGTATATAAAATTTTTTAGAACAACTAAAATGGAAAAAATTGGATATGAATTTTGTGCAGGTTGTGACAATTATATTAGTGGAGCATGTACTATATTGGGGCAATATAGAATAAATAAGAATACTGGTAATCAGGTTTGTGAAAGTGCTATAATTTTAGGGAAGCCGGTAGTAATGACCGAAAGGCACATAGAATATAAAAATGTTAAATTTGATAGACCAACAAATGATGGATTATCTAGAACATTAAATGTTGTTATAAAGCACTTTTTTAAGTAATTCCTAAAATAAAGAGTATTTTAGGATATATAAATTATTATAAATTACTAAAAGTTGGTGGCTTTATGGGAAATGATCTTGATGAATTTTGTAAAGTCTGTGATAATTATAAGCCGGAGGGATGTAGTTTAGGAAAAGGATATAGTGTCTCTTGTAATAATGCCCTAGTTTACGGAAAGATGGTTACACTTAAAAGAGATGTAATTTTATTTAAGGGAGTAGAATTTATGAGGACTCCAGAAGGATTATCTAATTTAAAAATATGTATAGAAAGTAAGGTTAAAAAATCACATCCCCCACTCTGAATTTTTTTGTCTTTTTAATTCTGCAATTTCTTGCAAAGTTTTAATTTCGGAAGAAGATAAAAGGTCTTTATTTTTTTTGAAATTTCTAAATTGAGTTTCTCCCATGTCTGAGTAAAGAATTTGGGAATCTTTTAATTGTCTTTCAAAATTAACTCCAGGAATTGACAATGCAACCTCCATGGAGTCTGTTGCTTCGCCAACTGATTTTTTTTCAGATTGAATATTTTTTACTTTGCCAACTTTTTCATCTTTATCGTCGATTAAATTTAATCCTGAAATTAATTTTCCTGCCTCTACTTTTGCTCCGAAAATTGCTGGCTTTGTATTTCTAAAAACATATTTGTGAAGTATTTTTAATTTGCAAATTGAAGAAAGCTTCATTAATCTTTTCTTTTCAATTTCTTGAGATTTCTTTTTTCTAAATTCAACTAAATCTTCTATTAATTTATAGACTACTTCATCTGTTAAAATTTTTATTTTTGATTTTATTTCTTCTGCTTCTTCGTTTATTCCTACATTAAATCCGATGATTACTGAATTTAATTCGTCTATTTCTAAATTTGCTTTTGCAGAAACTAAATCTGCTTTGCTTATTTCCCCTATTCCTGCTTTTACAACCGGAATATTATTTTGTTCTAATAAAACCAATAATGCTTCTAAGCTTCCTAAGGAATCTGCTTTTGCGATTATCCCTTGTTTTTTTGTTTTAATACTTTCAGCTAATTCTTTTTTGAATCTTTCTTGAATTTCTTTTTTATTATTTTTGAAAAGTTCAAATGGCATTCCTGGAAGAATTTCAGATTTATCTATTATTTGTATTCTTATTCCTGTTGAAGCTTGTACTTTTTCTGCTGGGGAAAATCTTGAGCATAATGGCTTAATTTCTTCTAGAATTCTTATCTTGGTTATAACTGGCTCTCCATTAAAACTTGCTATTGCGATTTCTTGTTTTTTTGTTAATTCTCCGTCATATAAAATTGCTTCAATATAATTATTTGTTTTATCTTTTTTTATTTCCAATATAACCCCTTTCGGCTCTTCTCCTAATTTTAATCTATCTCCAAGATATTTTTGAGATAACCCGCAAAGCATCATAATTAATTCTGGTATTCCTTGTTTTGTTTTTGCAGATGTTGGAATTAGGGCTATTTTTTGTGTGAAGTCGTCGATGTTGTAGAATAAATCTGCTTCAAATCCGTGGCTGTGTAGTGCTCCAATTAAAGTCATGTATCTTTCGTCGAAAAGTGATTTTACATCTGAGGGTTGTGATTCTATTGATTCTCTTAGAGATTTATCTTTATCATGTCGGAATCCAGATATATTATCTATTTTATTTATTGCAATTAAGAAAGGTGTTTTATTGTGTTTTAAAATTTTAATTACTTCTGCTGTTTGGGGCTTGATTCCTTCGTTGATGTCGATTACTAAAACTGCTAAGTCTGCTAGGGAACCTCCTCTTTTTCTTAGATTTGTGAATGCTGCGTGGCCAGGAGTGTCTATTAATAAGAATCCTGGGATGTTTAATTTTATTTTTGAGGATTCTATTAAAGGACAGGCGCATTTTAATTGGTCCATTGGATATGAAGTGAATGAGATTTTTTGTGTGATTCCCCCTGCTTCGCCCTCTTGGACACAGCTACTTCTAAAACAATCAAGGATTGATGTCTTCCCATGATCAACATGCCCGCATACTGTTACAATTGGTTGTCTTATTTTTGTCATAGTTATGTGAATGCCAGAGGATTTTTAAAGTTTGAGTTATAGTTGTTTTTATGGGATATACTCTTGAACAGCTTAATGAAAAATATGATTTGGAATTAGATAAAGTTATTTCTAAAATTGTGGATGAAAAATGTAAGTTGGTTTTGTTGCAATTTCCTGATGGGTTGAAGCCGTATGCAACTTCTATTGCTGATTATTTGGAAGAGAAGATTAAAGGTGTTGACTTTTTAATTTGGTCTGGAAGTTGTTTTGGTGCTTGTGATACGCCAGATTTGGGAGATGTTAAAGTTGATTTGGTTGTTCAATTTGGGCATAATAGTTTGATGCCTGGGTTTTAATCTTTAAAATTAATTTCTTTTTCAGGCCTTAAAACTTTTCTTATATTTACTCCAGCTTCTTTAAAAAGTTCCATTGAATCTTCATTTGGATATAAATTATAATAAACAACTTCTTTTATACCTGCATTAACTATCATTTTTGCACAAATTATGCAAGGTGCGTGTGTGGAATAAATTGTTCCGCCCTCTACTGAAGTTCCGTGAATTGCTGCTTGAATTATTGCATTTTGTTCTGCGTGGATTGCTCTGCATATTTCATGTCTTGTTCCAGAAGGTATATTTAATTCATCTCTTAAACATCCTCTTTCGGTGCAATCTTTAATTCCTCTTGCAGCACCATTATAACCTGTTGAAATAATTCTTTTATTTTTAATAATTATTGCCCCTACATTATGTCTTAAACAAGTTGACCTTTCTGCAACTAAAGAAGTTATTTTCATAAAGTATTCATCCCATGAAGGTCTTTTTATAATTTCTTTTTGAGTAAGAGTTATTCCTTCTCTTTCTAAAATTGTTTTTATATCTTGTTTTAATTCTTCTAAAGTTCCTTTATTTAAAATTTTATAATCTGCTTTTTCCATGCAAGCTGAAACTTGTTGACCGGTGTTAAATTCCCCCAACCCTAAATCTCTTCTTTCCATTTCAATAAATCCTTCATGGTCTTTTGGATCGCTTGGCCTTGCTCTTTTAATCAACCTATCAAATCTTTGTTCTTGGGGAGCATCTACTGCTATAATTATTGCATTTTGTTTTTTTAATTCTGCTATTTCTCCTAAATTTCTAATTCCATCAATTACAACATTTTCTTTGTTAAATAATTTTTCAAGTGTTTTTATTGCAAGAACTCCAACTCCAAAATCTCTTCTTAAATCATTTCCTATGTCTTGTAATTGTTTTGTTGTATAATTGTCTATTCCCCTTCTTACTGCTTCCTCTCTAACTCTGTCGGAAGTTGAAGAATATTCAAAACCTTGTTCTTTTAACATTTCTGCAACAACCCCTTTCCCAGAAGCTTTTGTCCCTGTTAATCCTATAATCATAAATAAAGGTAGTTTAATCCATTTATAAAAAAATATGTTCTAGAGAATATAATTAAATCCATCCAGCCAATAGGCCAATCCCCACTAAGAATAATAAAATTCCTGCGATTAAATGCAACCTCTTTATGTTTCTTTCTTTCCATCCCGAGACTTCATCGATTTTTGCAAATCCGAAATAAACTAAGCCTACTATAATAAGCATTGGAAGAACGAAGATTAAATTGTAGTAAAGTAGCCAAGGAAGTGCTCCAAGGATTCCCAATTCTGAGAGAAGTCCTGATGCGATTATGTATGGCCCTATTGTGCAAGGAAGAAGGAAGAGAGTTACGACGAACCCGATTATGAATGCGCCTAAAGGGGATGTCATTTTTTTAGTTATTAATTTTACTTTTGGCCGTAGGAACATTGGCATTTCTGTTGCGATTCCTCCAGGCTTGTAAGTGAAATAATCTTTGATGTTTAAGGCACCTATAATCATTGCGAGAATTGCCAGGCCCTTGTAAACTATCCCTGAATTTTCTCTTAGAAATTCTGCGAAAGTTTTAAAGAATTGAATTATTATTGTTCCGTAAATTAAATACCCCATATAAACTGAAGCCACAAATGCTAATCCTGCGAAGAGAACTTTATTTTTCTTACCTGGATTTTTTATTAAAATTGAAACTAAAACCATTGTAAGAACTGCTATGGCGCACGGGTTTACAGAATCTGCTAAGGCTAAAGTTGTAATTCTTAATAGATTGAAAGATTCGGGTAGCATTTAATTAAATAGAATAAATTAGTTTTAAATGTTTTGGGGGAATTAGTTTCTTTTGAGGTTTTCTTGGGTTCTCAGTGCTGCTAGATATTCTGGAAATTTTACAGCTTTTCTTCCCAAAGTTTCTTCGTTTCCGTAATTTGTTAAAACACTCCCTATTTTATCCGGATTATTTGAAAAATCATATCTATTCCAGGAATAAACTGCTATTGCTGCACATACCACTGCTACACCTACCGCCGCCCCTGTTTTTAATAAATTACTCGTTAATGTTTTTCTTGGCATAATTAAAATTATTTTTTATAATATTTAAAGATTATTGTGTTCAACAACTAGTCAACTCTTTTAATTCTTCAATTGATCTTACACCTTTGTAAAATTCTCCTTTGATTTCCCAAGTTGGAGTAACTTCTATTTCCTGACATTTTTCTCCTTCAAAAAAACAATCCACTCTATTAATATATTTTAAATTTTCTCCGAATATCTCTTCTTGGGTTTCGCATGCATGGCATCCGAGTTGAATGTAGAGAACTGAATTTTCTCCTATGCATTTTACAGATTCTTCATCTGTTTCTGGTGTCGGTTTGTAAAGAATAAAAATTGCGATTAGAATTATTGCTAAAATAATTATTAAAGTTATTATTTGACTCTTTTTCATTTTAAAATAAGAAGAGAATAATTTTTAAAGGTTTTGTTGAAATTAGTTTCAGTAGTCAGGCATTTCTTCTTCGTTCAAAGTTTGTTTTTCCTTTGGTTGTTCAGCTGGTTTCTCTGCAGGGGCTTCTGTTGGAGCATCTGCTTTCAAATCATCTTCAGAGATAGAATTAATCATCTTCTTAAATGCTTCAAAATGTTCTGCTGGAATTCTCAATCCTTTTTTTGTTGGGCCTGTGTATTTTTCGCTTGCAACAAATTCTCTTATGTCAACGCCAACTCTTCCGTTGTATTCTTTTACGCCAACAACAATGTCTGTTACTGTTCCTTGGTATTCGCCTTTGTTTATTTTTCCAATGTCTTTATCCATAGAAGAAAGGGGGAATTGGGTTTTATAAATATGTTGGTGGGGATTAATAAGAATTCTCCCCAAAAACAATTGGGGCATAATCTGCCCAATGACTGAAGAGATGAATTAATGGCCAGGCTCCATTTCCACGTAAATTATGGGAGTGATATTCTATTGGTTTATCTGAGTCTGGTTTAAAATTCACAAGTTCTCCTCCCGGGGCGATCCATTTTCCATCTCTTCCTATATTTATTTGTGAAATTAAAAGTGAATTTTCATAAAAAAGATATGGTGTGAGATTATCCTCCCTATATAACCTAAAAATTCTTGTTCCTTCCTTTTGAAACCATTCTCTTTCCTCTAAACTTAATTTTCTCTTCATAGCTTTTTTTGCAAATTCTCTATCAAGAAAAATTACAAAGTCAGATGTTCCTTCAAAAAGTTTAGGAGTCCAAACAACTTGAGTCATAAAAAATAGAGCCTTAAATCTTTTTTAAGAATTTATATACTTAATCACAACACTTTCGCTTCTAAAATTATAACATCCTCAAGAGGTTTGTCATTTGCTCCTGTTTGAACTTTTGCAATTTCATCAACTACTTTCATACTTTCATCTGCTACCTTTCCAAATGCAGGATGTTTTGTGTCAAGAAAATTATTATCAATTAAATTTATGAAGAATTGTGATGAGCCTGTATTTGGTCCTGCATTTGCCATTGATATTGTGCCTCTGCTATTTTTGTTTCCTCCAGAGTGTGTGAATTCGTCTTGGATGTTTGGTATGCTTGAATCCCCCATTCCTGTTCCTGTTGGGTCTCCACCCTGAATCATAAACCCGTCGATGATTCTGTGAAAGATTACATTATTGTAAGTTCCTTTTTCAGCGAGGTTTTTGAAGTTTCCTGTTGTGATTGGCATGTCTGCGTAGAGTTCAATTGTTATGTCGCCGTGATTTGTTCTTAGTAAAACTTTTGTGTTTTCGTTGTTTGTCATTGTAAAATATCCTGCTATTAATATTAAAACTATTGCTACTATTATAAAGATTATGTTTTTTGTTTTCATGGGTTAAAAAAAGTTGGAGATTTTATATATTTAATCTTTGCTCTAGGTCTTGTCTTATTTGTTCTTGCATTGCTTCGGCATTTCCATGTTGGTAGGGAATTATTACAGAGATGTCTGGATATTTTTCTGCAAAATCTAAATATCCTTTTCTAACTTTTTGATGATAGGGTAAACCTTTTTCTGCAAACCTATCTGGGTCTTTTTCTTGAGCTAAGCCTACTTCCGGATCTCCATCAATAATATAAATTACATCTGGGGAAACTCCTCGTGTTGCGATGTCGTTAAAATATTTAACAAGTTGTATGTCTAATTCCCCCGCAAACCCCTGATAAGCATGAGTTGAAGGAAATCCTCTTTTAGAAACAATTATTTTTCCTTTTTCAAGCGCTGGCGCAATTACTTTTTTAGACAGATCTCGCCTAGAAGCTTCGTAAAGAAATAATTCTGTTAATGGGTCTAAGGTATTATTTTTATCTAATAAAATTTTTCTAATTTTTTCTGCTTCAGGAGTTCCTCCTGGCTCTTTAGTTAAAATAACATCATAATCTCTTTCTTTCAACCAGGCTACCAATAAATCTGCCTGACTATCTTTTCCAAGACCTTCACCACATTCCAACATCATATAGAATCCTTTTCTTTGCATTTTAAATTAAATTATTTTTTTTTAAAACAATCTCCGCAAGGTTTTTTCTCAGGACATTTTCCATAAACTACTCCTTGTGGAGCGGCGTATTTTCCTAATTCCGGACAATTGTTTTGTATTGCGTAAGCCATATTTGATGCGATTCCTCTTATTTCCCATTGAGCCTCTGTGCAAGTTCTTTTTCCAATAGAATGTATTGCATTCCAACCATTAACATGAATTAAATCATACACTTTTAGAGAATGGGGTAAAATACCTAAAGCTTCTGGATTTTTTAGATTATCTCTTACTAATTGTATTGACCTTGTGTTTATATCTTGATATTTTTCTTCAAATTCACTTTCCTTAATACTTTCTGGCAGAATATATCCCCCACGATTAACTGCTTCTGGTAAGGCTTGAACTGATTGGTCCCATGTTCTTTGGCGTGTTGCTTGATGGAATGATGCTAATGACATTGCAGCTAAAAAATTAAAATGGTATGAACTTTTCAAATTTGCCAATAGAGCTTCATCCCTTTCTTTTACAGCTCTTTCAATTTCTGGAGAAGTCATAAAACCTCTCCCACAAGAACTTAATAACTTAGCTCCGTGGAAATTGGAATTGCCAACTTCATCTATCCTTCTTTCTAAAGAGGAATTTCCTTTTGCAAATAATTGTGGGGAAGGCATCCAAGCAAGCACTTCCATATTATTTTTTCTGTCTTTCATTAAATTTGGTGCAACTTCTGAAGCAAGTTGATACATTTTCTCAGCAGTATCTCTTACTTCTTCTGGGACACTCATTCTCTGCGCCATTGAATAAAGATGCATTAATTCTCTTGCATTCCATTTTGATTCTATTGCTGTTTTTGTATTAAGTGGTAAAATAAATCTCGCATCTTCCGAGGGGATTCCTGCTTCTTGCATTTTAGTGTAAAATTCAAATTGTTCCTCCATAACTTTATTTGCTCCAGGGATATCTGTTGAGGCAAATCCTCTTTCAGCAGTTGCTCTTCTTAATGATTGTTGTAAGTGTGCTGCATATTGAGGGCCACATAAAAATAATGTTGAAGCTCTTGAAAGATTATCAATTGAAAATACAAATTCTGATAGGTCTAAAACTGCTCCATGGCCCCTTCCAGAAGTTTCTTTAAAAATTCCATCATTATCTTTTCCAGAATCCCTTTCTTGTAGTTTAGATGCACTTAATTCATCAAAACATCCTTTTGCACCAGATGAAGCATAATCTTCTGGGCTCCATCCTCCTTCTGGATGTTGAAGAATACCTACTAATTCAACTCTTTTTTGAAAACTCATATTAATCTAAAATATATATTATTTATAAATAAATCTTTTCAAAAAAGTATATTCTAGAAAGTATATATTAGAGTATATAGATTAATCTTTCATCTCTATTTTAATGTTAACGTTTCGTGGAATTTGAAGTTTCATAATACTGTGAAGTATTTTTTCGTTCGAAGGTAGGTCGATTAATCTTTTGTGGATTCGCATTTCAAATCTATCGAATGTTGCTGAGCCGTCACCGCATGGAGATTTTCGAGTTGTGACTTTTAATTTTTTAGTTGGCAATGGAACAGGCCCACTAACTGTTACGCCAGATTTTTTTGCAATCTCTTTGATAGTATCACAAATATTGTTGAGCATTTCTATATCTGTGCTGTTTAGCTTGATTCTTACCTTTGCCATGTTAAGAAGATTGGATTTTGATTTAAAAACCTTTTTATACCATTTTTTCCTAGTATAATCATAAAAAGAGGTCATTATGGAAGAAATATTTATTCAATTAGCATTGATTTTGCTGACGGCGTTTTTAGTTTCGTATATTGTTCGGGCATTTAATCAACCAATTATTATAGGATATATTATTGCAGGAATTATTATTAGTCCCTTTATTTTAAAATTTGGTGCGTCGCAAGAAATAATTCATCTTTTTTCTGAGTTTGGAATTGCGTTTTTGCTTTTTATTGTAGGTCTTCATATTAACCCAAAAGTTATTAGAGAAATTGGGACAGCGTCGCTGATTATTGGGATTATCCAGATGGCACTTACTTTTGCACTTGGCTTTGTAATATCATTTTTTGCACTTGGCTTTGATACAATCACTTCATCTTATATTGGGATTGCCCTTGCATTTAGTTCAACGATTATTGTAATGAAACTTCTTTCAGATAAGCGCCAGCTAGATTCTCTTTATGGAAAAATGGCAATTGGAGTTTTAATTATTCAAGACTTGGTTGCAGTTATTGCGTTAATGTTTATTTCCTCTTTTTCACTTGGAACAAATTTTACAGAATTTGCAATTCAAACTTTATTGATTGGTGGTGCGCTGATTGTTATTTTATTTTTAATTGGATTTTTTGTTTTACCTAGAGCAATTAGAAGCATTGCCTCGTCGCAGGAACTTTTGTTTTTATTTTCAATTACCTGGTGCTTTTTAATTGCAGCTCTATTTACTTATTTTGGATTTTCCATTGAAATTGGGGCATTGATTGCAGGTATTGTTTTATCAATTTCTCCTTATAGTATTGAGATTAGTTCTAAGATTAGACCATTGAGGGATTTCTTTTTGATTATCTTTTTTATAATTCTTGGATTGAATATTCAAATTGGAGAGTTAAGCTCTATTATTGTTCCTGCACTTATTTTAGCCTTAGTTGCACTTTTATTTAAACCAATTATTTTGATGATTTTAATGGCTTTGTTTGGATACACTAAGAGAACTAATTTTTTAACAGGAACTACTCTTGCACAAATTTCTGAATTCTCATTAATTGTTTTGGCGTTAGGAGTTTCAATGGGGCATATTAGTGGAGAGATTTTATCTATTTTAACTTTAGCAGGAATTATTACAATCACACTTTCAACTTATATGATTATTTATTCAGAAGAATTTTATAGAAAATTGGGAAATTTTGCTTCTCTTTTTGAAAGGAAAAATACTAGGAAGAAAAAGAAAAGACATCCAAAATATGATGCTATTCTATTTGGTTATAATCGAATTGGATTTGGAATCTTAAATTCTTTAAAGAGAATCAAGAAAAATTATCTTGTTGTTGACTTTAACCCAGACACAATTGCTGGTTTAAAGAAGAATAGAATTCCTTGTCTTTATGGAGATAGTTATGATACTGACTTGCTAAAAG
The DNA here is from genome assembly GCA_964482075.1 of Candidatus Woesearchaeota archaeon. Classification (GTDB taxonomy): domain Archaea; phylum Nanobdellota; class Nanobdellia; order Pacearchaeales; family GW2011-AR1; genus CAYZVU01. The sequence continues at coordinate 22,225 of CAYZVU010000005.1, forward strand.
AACTTCCGTTAGACAAAATTAAGCTTGCTGTTTCTACTATCCCAGATTATGAGACCAATTTTTTATTAATTGAAAATATTAGGACGGTAAATCCTAAGGCTATTATAATTGTTAGAGCGCATCAGATTAAGGAAGCTCTTGCACTTTATGAGAAGGGTGCAAGTTATGTTTTGACACCTCATTTTTTAGGTGGAGAATATATTTCAAAGATGATTCAAGAAATGAAAACCGATGAAAAAGATTACAAACAAGAAAAAGATAAACATGTTAAAATGTTAAATAATATTTTGAAAAGAGGAAAAGAACATATAGAGGAAGATAGGGATTAAATAGAAAAGTTTAAAAGTTAATTTAATTGAATAAAACTATGATAACAGCAAAGACACTAAGATTAAGAAGCTATGTTTTGGGTAGCTTGGCTGTTGTTCTTCTTGCCTAAACATGAAACCTTTAAAGGGACTTCTATGCAAATTTCCTAAATTAAATAATTTTGTTGTGAATAAGTCCTCGGGAGCTAAAATGATTATAAGAGTTAAAAATTTATCAAAAAAATTCGGGAGTAAGATCCTTTTCGAGCAAGCAGAATTCCTTATTCATAAGGAAGACAAAATTGCTTTGATTGGACAAAATGGTACTGGGAAGTCTACCTTAATTAACTGTATTGTGGGAGAGGAAAGTTATGATGGGCTTATTGAAATGGATAAAGAAATTAAAATAAGTTTGATGGAGCAAGAAAGAAAATTTGAAAAAGAAGAAAATAATTTTTCAAATTACTTGGCTGGTAAAAGAAATGCTCTTCAAGAAAAAATTAAAGCATGTGAGATGAGACTTGCTGAGCCTGAAATTTATGAAAATATGGAAAAATTTGAGAAGATAATGAGTGAATATGAAATACTTACTTCAAGAGTTGTTGAAAAGATTGAGGAAGAAAACATTCGTAAAATTCTTATTGGGCTTGATTTTGAAATGGAATGTTATAATAGAAAAATTATTAATCTTAGTGGGGGCCAAAGAACAAAGTTAAGACTGGCTGAATGCCTTGCGAAAAGAGCAGAACTTTTAATCCTTGATGAGCCAACAAACCATCTTGATTTCACGTCGATAACTTGGCTAGAAAATTGGTTGTTAAAAACTAAGCAAACAGTTATAGCAATTTCTCATGATAGATATTTTCTTAAAAAATTTGTAAATAGAGTTTTTGAAATAGAAGGGAAAAAACTTCAGATGTATATAGGAAATTATGAAAGATATAGAGAAGAAAGAAGGAAGCATCTCAAAGAACTTGGGAAAGCCTATTATAGTAATGAAAAAGAAAGAAAAAGGCTTCTTGATTCTGCAAAAGAAAAAAGAGAATGGGCGAGAGTTCATTTGAGCAAGAAGCTTAGGATGCTAGCAGAATCTCTTGAAAGAAGAGCTGCTTTGATTCCAGTTGTTACAAATCCTAAAGACATTTGTGATACTTTTAATTTAACTTTTGGGGAAGGGGAAAGGCCAGGGAATATGATTTTTTCAGTTGTGAATGCAGGCAAATCTTTTGGTGAAGAAGAAATTTTAAAAGATTTAAATTTTACAATTCACCGAAAAGAAAAAATTGTAATTTTAGGAAAGAATGGTTCTGGGAAATCTACTTTATTGAAAATGTTAGATAAATTAATTGAAGCTGACAATGGAAGAATTAATACTGGGACGAATGTTAAAATTGGGTATTTTGACCAAGAATTAAAAGACATTGATCAAGAATTAAAAGTTTTGGATTTTTTTAGAAAAACTTTTCCTTTTTCTCAAGAACATTATTTAATTTCAACGGCAATTAAATTTGGATTCCCTAGGGACAAATTAAGAGATAGAATTAATACGTTAAGTGGTGGAGAGAAAGCGAGACTAAACCTAGTTAGGCTTATGTTGAAGAAAAGTAATGTTTTGATTTTAGATGAGCCTACAAATAATCTTGATTTGGAATTGATAGAACAATTGGAAAAAGCTTTGTTAGAATATGATGAGACAATTATTTTTGTTTCTCATGATAGATATTTCATGGATAAAATTGCCACACGAGTTCTTGAAATTAAAGATAAAAAAGTTCAATCTTATGATGGAAATTATTCAGATAGACTTAATTAGAATTTTCTTCTGTTTCTTCTTCTTTCTTTTGTAAACCTAAAGTTGAGAAAAATAAATCGAATATTCTTAAAATAATTTCTAATATTATTATAAAAATAAGATAATAAAATATTTGACTAAAGAAATCTGGAAGTCTGCTAAAATGAGAAAAAATTCTTTCAATACTAAAGAAGCCAGTTTTGGTTATTGCTAACCCTAAAAGAGTTAGTGGTAAAAGTTTTGCTAAATCTTTTGAAAGGTCATTATTATAATAAGCAACTACTCTTATTGCTGCTATTACTGTCGCTGAGATTAAAATAATTGCTCCAACGTCGAGGTTTTCTGTTAGGAAAATTAGGAAGAGTGTAAATACTGAAAACCATATGAAAACTAATAATGGAAGAATTAGAATATATTCCAGGAAGTATAAAGCTGCTCCAAAAAATCTTCCAAGAGTAGGGTGCTCAAAAGTATTATATTTATTTAAATTTAATTTTATTAAATCTTTTTTTGCTACAAACCTATATAGATTCCAGATAAAAACAGCGTAAAGGACAATTAATAAAACTATTAAAAAGAAACTTATGAATTGCTGAATAAATTCTGGGAATATTGAGATAAATTGATTATAGACTGAGGACAAACTTGCACCAACCCCACTAGCCATCTCTGTTTCTACCATCTTTAAAATAAGTTAAATGTATTTTTAAAGTTGTTGATAAAGTTTAAATATTGTCTTTTCTTTTATTTTCTATGATAGATATAAAATTGGTGAGGGAAAACCCCGAATTAGTTAAAGAGAATATTAAGAAGAAATTTCAGCATGATAAAACAAAGTTGGTTGATGAAGTTTTGAAGTTAGATAAAGAATGGAGGAGTTTGAAATTTAAAGAAGATGGCTTGAGAAGTGAGAGGAATAATATTTCTAAAAAGATTAGTGAGTTGAAGAAAGCTGGTAAGAAAGCAGATAAGGAAATTAAAGAAGCTAAAGATATTCCTGGGAAAATTGAAAAGTCGCAGGGCAAAAGAAAGAAGCTTGAAGTGAAGATTAAGGAAATAATGATGAAGATTCCGAATATAATTCACGAGAGTGTTCCGTGTGGGAAATGTGATAAGGAGAATGTTGAAGTTAAGAAATTTGGGAAGCCGATTGTTCCAAAATATAAAATTTTTAATCATGCAGAATTGGCTGAAAAATTAAATGGAGTTGATTTTAATTCTGCTCGTGAAACTTCTGGAAATGGGTTTTATTTTTTGACTGGAGATTTGGCAAGATTGCATTCTGCGGTATTGGCCTTTGCAAGAGACTTTATGATTGAGAAAGGCTTTGATTATGTTATCCCTCCATTTATGATTAGAAGTGATGTTGTTAAAGGAGTTATGAGCTTTGAAGAAATGGATGCCATGATGTATAAGATTGAGGGAGAAGATTTGTATTTAATTGGAACCTCTGAGCATTCAATGATTGGGAGATTTTTTGGAAAGACAATTATTGGAAAGAATTTACCTTTGACATTAACTAGTTATTCTCCTTGTTTTAGAAAAGAAGTTGGGGCACATGGGATTGAAGAAAAGGGATTTTATAGATTGCATCAATTTGAAAAACAAGAAATGGTTGTAATTTGCGAACCAGAGGATTCTCATAAGTGGTATGATAAAATGTTGAAATATACTGTTGATGTTTTTAGGGCATTGGATATTCCAGTGAGAATTTTAGAATGTTGCTCAGGAGATTTGGCTGATTTGAAAGTAAAATCAGCAGATGTTGAAGCCTGGAGCCCGAGACAGAAAAAATATTGGGAGGCTGGATCTTGTTCAAATTTAACAGATGCTCAAGCTAGAAGATTAAATATTCGTATTGATAATAAAGGTAAAAAGTATTTTGCGCACACATTGAATAATACAGTAATTGCTTCTCCGAGGGCATTAATTGCATTAATGGAGAATAATCAGCAGAAAGATGGTTCTATTAAAATTCCCAAGGTTTTGTGGCCTTATATGGGTGGGCTTAAGAAAATTGTCAAGAAGTAAGATTTAAAAACAGATTTCTTTTATTTTAACTATGCCTCGATTGTCCAACGGTTAAGACACTTGCCTGTCGCGCAAGATACCCGGGTTCAACTCCCGGTCGGGGCGTTCTACCTTTATGGTATATTTGAGGAGTGTCTTTTTATACCAATTTTATACAAATTGGTTATAAGGAAAACAAGCCTTAAAAAAATATGAAAATAGATCCATACAACCACAAAGAAAAATATTTGAAATGGAAAGAATCAATTAGAGACAAAATTCCAAACATCAGCAAAGAAAATTCTGATTTAATAAAAAATTATGTTTTTGATATGG
>CAYZVU010000006.1:0-24759 GCA_964482075.1 Candidatus Woesearchaeota archaeon
AATTAAGTTTCACAGGTTCTGGTTCAGCAACATGCAATGCTTCAATAAATACAACTGATTTGGGCGATCCTGGGAGTAGCGGGACTCTTTATATTGGAGCCGATTGCAATCTTTTGGTCAGTTAATTTTAATTAAACTATTATATCAATTGATTCGCGTTCTGGTTTGGATTTTTTTAGAGGTTTTTTCTTTTTTAAACCTGTTCTAATTATTTCATAACCTTTTCTAAAGAATTCAGCCCATGACAATCCTTCTTCCAGTTTTTCAAGTCTTAGATAGTTCCCTTCAATAGTTTGTTGCCCATTAGAAAATGGATTTAGTTTTTTATCGGTTAAATAAAAATGTGCTTCGCTAATTCTTGCGAATTCGCTTACATCCCCATTTGGCATATCAGGATGATATATTTTGGCTAATCTTCTATAAGCGTCTTTAATTTCCTTTGGGCTAGCACTAAGGGGTATCCCAAGTATTTCACAATAATGTTTTTTCATGTTAGAAAATTATAGAATTTATGTATATAAAGGTAATTATTTTATAATTTTTTATTTAATACCTAAGTACAGAATTTTTCAAATAATAATTGGTTTAGAGAGAGTATTTTAGATTTAGTGAATAAAACAATATTTAAAAAGTATTTTTACCTCAATTTTTCATGGTACAAAAAAGAGGTTTGGGAATTTATTTAGTTTTTCTCTTAATTTTATTTAGCGTTGGAATCTTTGCAATTGATGGAGATTCCTCAAGCTATACCCTAAGAACAGATATTGGTTATGGGGGCGCAGAAACAAATGCAAGTTCAACAAGTTATACCACAAGATTTATTTCAGGGAATGCTCCTTCATCTGAAGAAGACTCAACAAATTATTATGGGCGTGGAGGAATCTTGGGAAGAATATTTAATTTAGCAACATGCGGGAATAATATTAAAGAAGTTGGAGAAACTTGCGACGGGACAGCTTTAAATTCTCAAACTTGTGTTGATCAAGGTTTTGATTCAGGGGATTTGGATTGCTCTTCAGATTGTGGAAGTTTTGTAACTTCTGGTTGCTCAACTGATGCCGTTGTCCAAGATTCTTCTGGAGGCGGCGGAGGCGGCGTAACAACAATTCCTGAAGAGCATGAATGCGAAGAAGATTCTGATTGTGAAGAAAATAAATATTGCTTCGAATATGAATGTTACGAGTCGGAATGTTCTTCTAATAGCGATTGCCCCTCAGATGAGACTTGTTATAGTGGGAGATGTGCAAAATTATTTGACGCAGAAATTTTAGAAATTATTTCTCCAGAAGTTACTGGAGAGCCATTTAGATTTAATTATCTAATAAAAGGAATGGCTGAATTTAATAACGATGTTGTTGTAAAATACTGGATTGAAAATAATGAAGGGGAAATTTCTTCAGGGCAAGATACTTTTTATTTAGGAAGCTTTGAAACAGTTGAAAAAGAATCCGAATTATATTTGCCAAGGGAATTCACAAGCGGGGTTTATACTTTTAATGTGGCGGTAACCTACGGAAATTACCAGGCAAAGTCAAGCAGGACAATCCAAATTGATTCAGAACAACAAGTAATAAGTTACTCTCCAGTCCCAAGTAATTGGAAAACATATGTTTTCCCAGTAGTATTTGTTCTTGGTTTAATTTTAATAAGTTTGGTTATTTATATTGAAAGAAAAAAACTTAGAAAAATTCTTGCAGCAGAAGAGAGATTATTCAGGAAATACAAATGGTCCATAAGTATTGTTGTAATAATTTTCTTAACATGGCTGACATTGCATATCCTAAAAGCAGTTGGAATAATTTCTGTTCCTTGGATGTATGATTATTATGTCCTTGGGAAATATCTTCTTGGGAATGTTTTATATCTTATCGCAGGAATTATGGGTTTAATATTAGTTATACTAAGTATTATCTTAGTAAATAAAAAATATAAAGAGAGAAAAAAAGGAATGCCCTACCTCCCAAAAAGATATTCCAAGAAAATTGCTCCAAGAAAAATTGTTCAAAAAAAATCCCCTAAGAAGAATAAAAAACAAAAACTTATCTCTCGTTGGGAAAAGAAAGGATATGATACAAATATTTTTACAAAAAAGAAAAAGATTTCCAAAAAAGATATTATCGCTGACCTAAAAAAGTGGAAAAAGAAAGGGTATGATACAGATTCAATTTCATAAGTTTTAAAAAGTATATTTTGCAATATATATTATAGAAAGATGGTGAAAAAAGTAGATAAAAAAGATTTTGAAGTTTATAGAAAAGGTGTCGAGAGACTTGAGGAATTAAGAAAAGAATTAAATTCATTAAAGGCTGAAAAAAAGTTTCCCGGAGAAGTCGCAAAAATTAGGGCAAGATTAAAACATGTTTCTGAAATTCCATTAATTGAAAGGGAAGTACGAAGTTTGAAAAGAAAAATTTCTGGAAGAAAGGCTAAAAAAAAGAAAAGAAAACCCACAAGGAAAGATTATGAGATTAGAAGTTTAAAAAAAGAATTAATTAAAAAAGAAAAACTTGTGAAAAAAACAAATCAAATCCCAAAATTAAGAGACGAAATCGAAGAATTAAATAAAAAAATAAGAGAATTTGAAAATGATGAAAAAAAGAAAAGAGAAATTATTAAAAAAATTAATCCAAAGGTTGGAGCAATTTCTGACGACATTTTTGCATTATCCTTAAATGAGATTAAGGTTAAACTTTCTGAGGATATTAAAAGAAAAGAAACTGGCATTCAAGAAGAATTAAAAAGAGATTTAAAAAATAGGGATTTTGTGTTAAAGAAAAAATATGAAGATATTGAAAAAAAATATCATGAAAAATATTCAGAAAATGTTAAAAAGCATTTAGATAAAGAAGTTAAAAAGAAATTTAGAAAAGTCGTAAAAGATGAAATTAAGAAAAAGAAAGCGGTTTTAACTCGTGAAGAAATTAAGAAAATTAAATCTATTGGAAGAAAACTCGAAGAACAATATAAGAAAAAGATTAATAAAAAAACAAAAGAAAATTTAGAAGATTCTAAAAAGAAAATTAAAGAACACAACGAGGGTATGCTTTTGGCACATAAACAGAATCTAAATAAAAATTTTGACAAAGAACTTGGAGATGAGTCTAAGAAATTGAATGAGACATATCTAGATAAGAAAAAAGAATTAGAAAATAAAATTAAAAATAAAGAAAGTAAGCTTAATTCAAAAAAAGAATATTTGATAAAAAATACTGAAAAAGAAAAAAGATATCTTAAAAAAGTTAAATTAAAACTTCAAAAACAGGAAAATAAAAATAAAAATACGCTTGCAAAACAAGAAGATAAAAATAGAAAAGTTCTTACAAAAAAAGTTCTTGAAATGAATTCTAAGCTAAGAAAAGAATACGACGATAGACTAAGAGAGGAATTAAAAAATCGTGAAGAGGATTTTAAGAGAAGAAATATTGAATTAGAAAAAGATATACAGAAAAAATTAAAAGACTTATATCATTAAAAATAATTCTTTTGTTTTTGTAGAAAAGCTGACCAACTTGTTCTAGATTTAGAATATAATTAAAAAATATCTAAAACTTCATCTTCTTTGTCACTAGTAGATATTTCTGAAGAAATGTCTCGTGGCACACCCTTGGATGTTATGTTTTTTTCAGAATGATTCTCATGTTCTTGTATATTATCTGCATTAAATTCAGGCTCCACATCCTCGGATTCCCTTTCGCTGATTATTTCCTCCGGATCCATAATTTCCTCTTTGGGTGTCTCAGAAATCTCTTCCACAACTTCCTCTTTTGACAAACTTTCAACGCCTCTTATTTGTGGGATTTCTTCTTCTGTATCTGCGTCTTCTTTTTCAGAAATATTTGGCGGCAAAAATTCTCCCCCAACATCTTCAATAAAATTTTCCACGACTTCTTCTGCTTTTTCTAAAAATGATTTATGATGTGGTTCTCTATTTTTCTCCACGACTTCTTTGTCCCCGGTAGGCATTTCGCTTGTCTGGTGACCTTTGGTTATGCCCTTTAGGGTAGCAGAAATGTCTTGGGATACACCATTGGGTGTTGAAGATTCTTCTTTGTTCTCTGTCGGTGCCTCCACAGCACCTTCCAACTCCGCAACATAATCTGAAATTTCTTTTGCAACATCTGCATTTACAGAAATACTATCAATCCCTTTTTCAACTAAAAATTTAACCATTTCTTTCTTAGATCCAGCCTGCCCACAAATAGAAGTTTCAACATTATTTCTTTTACAAACACGAATTACAAATTCTAATTGCCTTAAAACAGCAGGATGCAATTCATTAAACAAATGTTGCACCTTTTCATTTCCTCTATCAACAGCCAGCATATACTGCGTTAAATCATTAGTACCAAACGAGATAAAATCAATTCCTTCTTTGCATAAATCCCCAATTATCTGGACTGCAGCAGGAGTTTCAACCATAACTCCGACCTTTGCATCTTTAAAATTAACTTCTTCTAAATATTCTTTAACTTTTTGAACCTCTTCAACTAAAATAATTTGTGGCAAAAGAAGCCCAACAGTTTTATTTTTGTCAGAAACTCTTTTTAATGCTTTTAATTCTGATTTTAAAATTTCTGGATTTTTCAAACTATATCTTATTCCATGAAAACCAAGCATAGGATTCGCTTCTTCATATCCTGGGGAGCCCTCGAGATTCCCAAATTCATCACTCCTTAGGTCAGATGTCCTCACCCAAATTTCTTCAAAATGTTCCGCAATTTCATTTATTCCCTTAAAAATAACTTCTTCATAATCTTTCATTTTGTCTTGCTTTAAAAAATAATTAGGATGTTTCCCAGATTCTGCAATTATTCCCTCTACTCTTGTCAAGCCAACTTTTTTTATCCCAGTTTTAGCAGCACGTTCTGCAAAAGTTGGAAGGTCAACAATAACTTTTATTTGAGTTTTAGTTTTAGCAGAAACTTCTTTAATTTCTTTTTGTTGAGTTTCTGCAACTTTACCTTTGTAAATTTTTCCAGTAAAGCCATCGACAGTAATTATCTCACCGTCTTTTAATCTTGTTGTGCCTTCTTTAGTCCCAACAACTGCGGGAATTCCCATTTCACGAGAAACAATAGACGCGTGAGCAGTCATGCCCCCGTCGTCTGTAACTATGGCAGAACATTTTTGCATTGTGACAACCATATCTGGATTGGTCATTTTTGTAACTAAAACATCTCCTTTCTGAATTTTATCCAAATCTTTTAAATCATCAATTATCCTTAATTTCCCAACGCCTATTCCAGGAGAAGCAGCCAATCCCTCCAATATAACTTCTCCTTTGAGCTCTTTTCTTCCTCCTTCCTCATGTCTGGTTTCCATTGTTGTAATTGGCCTTGTTTGAACAATATAAATTTCCTCTTTTTCAATTGCAAATTCAATGTCCTGTGGTGCCTTATAATGATCTTCTAATTTAAGAGCAATCTCTGCAAGCTTTTGCATTTCATGGTCTTTCAAAACTTGGTGCTTAGATTTTTCTTCTCTTAAAGTTACAATTGCCTTCCCTCCAGAAGAATCTCGAGTCAATGCAATTTTTTTATCTGCAATCTTTTTTTCTAAAATTTGTAAATCCTGAGAAATAATATATCTATCTGGAGTTACTTTTCCAGAAACAATTCCTTCTCCCAATCCCCAAACAGCTTCCATGACAACATTTTCATTTTTGTAAGCAGGGTCTTTGGAAAAAATTACACCTGATTTATCTGAATCAACCATTTTTTGAACAACAACAGCCAAACTTACTTGGTCATGTTTGAAACCTTTTTTATTTCTATAATAAGTTGCTCTCGATGTGAAAAGCGAAGCAAAACATTTACGAACATTTTTTAATAAATCATCTTTTCCTTTTACATTCAAGTAAGTATCTTGTTGCCCTGCAAAACTCGCACCTGCAAGGTCTTCTGCTGTTGCTGAGCTTCTGACAGCGACGAAGATTGGTTCCGAGGCAACTTTTAATAAGTCAGATACAGATTTATTTGTATAATCGTCTTCGCTCGCACCCATGTGTTCATATGCTTCAAGAATTTCAACTTCCATCTCTTTTGGGAATGAAGAATCAATAATAAATGCCCTAACATTCCTTGTAATTTTATCTAACTGAGCAGTATCCTCATAATCAATTTTCGCTAAAAGTTCCTGAATTTTTTCTTTGATTCCAGCCTTCTCTATAAAATAATCATAGGCTTGTGCAGTAACAATGAATCCTGGAGGAACATCAATTTTAAGATTATAAATTTCAGCAAGATTAGCACCTTTCCCTCCAGCAACATTTCCAGAATCTTTATTCAACTCAGAAAACCATTTTATGAAATCTGGTTTCTTAGCCTCTTCTTTTTTTTGCATATCTAGGAAAAGTTTAAGCTATTAATAAAGTTTGCGATACAAAACCTTTTATAATAAAATTCCTTAATTTTAATATGGAATCTAAACATAAAAGATGGCTTCTTGCAGGGGTTTCTCTCTTGGTTTTATTAGGTTTATATCTATTCCAGAATTTAGCTACACCTATGAGAGTTTTTGGATTTCTCTTCGGGTTATTTGTTTTTTATATTATTGATGAGATGTTTAAAATAGAATTCAAATTGATTCATTATTATGAAATTATGATTATCTTGGCAGGAGGAATTCTCTTTTCGGCACTCTATGGAATTTATCCAATCTATGATAAAATTCTTCATTTTCTCCTACCAATTATTGGATGTTTTTTAATGTTTCATATCGTGGATAAACAAAAATTAACTTTTGAATGGAAAATGTGGGTCGTCTTCCTTTTCATAATAACTTTTTTAGCATTTCATGAAATTGGAGAATATTTAATGGACCTTCTTTGGGACATGAAACTTCAAGGAGTTTATATTAGAGATATAGGGAATTCTGTTAAACTTAATCTTGCAATGTCTAAAATAGATGACACAATGATTGATTTAATTTTAGGGGCATTAGGGTCATTTATATTTATTATTGGGAAAACAATTCAACATTTAGTTAAACCTTTTAAGAAGAAAAAATCTTAATCGCTTATCGCTTCAACAGGACAATTACTAATCGCTTCTTTTACGCAAGGCAAATCTTTTTGAACTTTGATTTTCGCTTTCCCTTTATCAAAATCAAACTCAAAGACTTCCTCACAAATATTAGTACATAAGCCACAGCCAATGCATTTATCGGGGTCTATTTTTATCATTGTTAATTTAATGAGATTTAGTTTTTAAATTTTATCATACTCTTATTTTATAATGAAACACCTTGTCATACGGAATTTGCCATTGTATTGTTTCTTGAATTGAAGTCTTTTCCATTATTTTTCTAAATAATCTTATCGAATTCCCATGCGCAGAGATAGCAACATTTACTTTATACTTTTTCATAAACTTTTTCAAATGTTTTATGAATTTCTTAACACGTTTTTCAACCATTCTAAAAGACTCTCCTCCTGGAGGAGGATTTGTCCACCCTCGATGAATTATTTTATATTCTAATTCTCCAAGAAATTCTTCGATCCATTTTCTTCTTTTTGGGTCAAGATTTTCCAGAGCATCACCATTTATTCTTAAATCTAAAGATTGTTCTCCAATCCTATCTATAAATGAATCGTGAGTTGTTCCTTCAAGATCTCCATACGATCTTTCAATCATTCTATCATCTTCAATTAACTTTTTACATTCAGGATGAAATTTCAAAACCTCTTTCAATGTTTGCTTAGAACGCGTCAGCCGAGTATGAAACGCAACCTGAAACTTTTTCTTTTTCAAAATCTGCGCAACTCTCCGAGCATCCTTCAAGCCATTTTTAGTTATCTTTGAATCTTTCCAACCTGTAAACAAGCCTTTCTCATTATAGCCTGTCTTCCCGTGACGAAACAGATAAATATTCAACATTTTCTTTTTCTTACGAAACATAATATAAATTAGAGAGATAAGTTTATAAATTTAATTTTTTCAGATTATCTATGGAATATGAATTTAAAGTTGTTGCACAATATAGGTTTCATGTAAGCCCAAATGTTCGGCTAGATAGATACATACAAAGTTCTGTTGAAGATGGAAATCTTGAAATAGAAATAACTCGGATAGATAATGAAGAAAATCCAAGAATGCCAAAAGGATATTTATTTAGGGGTTCCACAGGAAGGAATAATTTAATGGAGGAGGAATTAATCCCTTCTATGAGAAGAATTGAGAGCTTAGGCATTAGAAAAAATAATAAATTTAAAATAAAAATTTCTGGAAATATTGATAAAAGTCAGCTTGAACAAGAAGTCAAAAATTTAAAAGGATTTTTTGAAAGAGATCCTTCTAGGGAATAATTTTACATTAGAATAATTTTATAAACCCCCTTCTATTTATCATATCATGCTATGGTGGATTTGGTTAATAATTATTGTATTGGTTCTATTAGTAATAATATTTTTCTCATATTACAATCGATTTGCAGTTTTGGCAAACAGAATAAAGAACTCGCTTTCACAAATTGATGTCCAGTTAAAGCGAAGAGCAGATTTAATTCCAAATTTAATTGAAACTGTCAAGGGATTTGCTAAACATGAAACAGAAGCTATCAAGGCTGTTACAGAGGCGCGAAAGGCTCTTATGGGCGCACAAGGTGTAGATAAAAAGATTAAAGCAGACCAAGGATTAGAAAAGGCATTGAAATCAATTTTCGCAATTGCAGAAGGCTATCCTGATTTAAAGGCAAACACAAATTTTTTAGAACTTCAAAGAGAATTGAGCTCAACAGAAGACAAAGTTGCCTATTCTAGACAATTCTACAATGATTCAATTTTAAGCTACAACAATTTATGCACAACTTTCCCTGGAAAAATGTTTGCTAGTTTATATGGCAGAAAAGAAATGCAATTCTTTGAAGTTACTGACCCCAAGGAAAGAGAAGTTGTAAAGGTTAAATTCTAATCACAACAATAATTAAATATTCCCCTATCTTCTATATCCTATGGTTATATCTCTTGAATCTACAATAGATACTAAAATATCCATGGAATTGGAGACTCTTGAATTAGAGGGAATGGCAGATATTATTAATACTTGGAGAAAATTCAAAAATCTAAATTTAAATAAAAAGGGAATCATAAATTATCTTAAGGAATCTTATGAGATTATTAAATATCAAGAACCTGATATAAAAGAAAATTATCTTCTAAGTTTATATTTTCATAAATTCGGGGAAGAATTACTGGGGGTGGATGTCCCAAATCCTATGACTGAGGGTTTTATAAAATTAATAAGTAAATTATACAAGATTCCTAGGCCCTTAGATATTTATTTAATTCCTCCAAATAGTGAAGAAGATAAATTAGAAAATCGTGAACAAGATTTTCAAGAAACATCAAAAATTCTTAAAAGAAAATCATTTGGAACAGATACTTCTGCCTCAGAGATTTTAACAGAATTAAAAGGATTATCTGGCAAACTTAATGGAAAAAATTATGTTTATGATCCTCAAGAGCATTTAACATTCAATATTTTATTACTATTTGGAGCACCTTTAGTGGAGGTGGCAAAAGATAAAAGAGAAAAATTTGCAGGATTATATGAAAAATTTAGGGACAAGTATGGTGGGTTTGCCTTTCAAATACCTAAATATTTTATTAGAGAATAATCTTAAAAACTAATTCTTCCTATTTCTTTTATGGAAAAAACCAGAATAGATTTCAGAGATCAAATTTCAAGAAATAAATACAAATCATTTTTCTTAATGTTAATAGTTTTCATTGTATTGGTTGCCTTAGTCTGGGTAATTGGAATGGCATGGGGCGGCATGGATGTTTTTGTTATTTTAATTATCGCGATTATTATTTCAATAAGTTACCTCTTAATTTCCTATTATAATTCAGACAAAATTGCCGTTGCAAGTGTTGGCGCAAAAAAAGCATCAAGAGAAAATCACAAACAATATTATCAACTTGTCGAAGGTTTAACAATCGCATCAGGAATGCCAATGCCAAGACTTTATATCATGAAGTCTAAGCAGATTAATGCATTTGCGTCAGGTAGAGACCCCCAGCATGCTGTTATATGTGTAACAGAAGGCGCATTAGAAAAACTAGACAAACGAGAGCTTGAAGGTGTACTAGCACATGAATTAGGACACGTCGCAAGCTATGATATGAGATACATGACTTTCGTAGCAGTAATGGTAGGGATGATTGCAATTATATCTCAAATATTTCTAAGAAGTTTATTTTTTAGAGGTGGAGGAAATGATAATAAAAATGTAATTTTCATAGTTATAGGAATCGCTATGGCAATCCTCGCGCCAATAGTTGTCTGGCTTGTACAAATGTCTATCTCAAGAAAAAGAGAATTCAGTGCAGATGCGAGCGCAGTTAAATTCACAAGATATCCAACAGGATTAATAGGAGCATTAGAAAAAATAAAAAACGATGCTGTCTCTCCTGAAAAAAAAGTATCAAAAGCTGTTGCACCTTTATTCTTTTCAAATCCTTTCAAGGGAGTGGGAAGCACTCATCCTCCAATTGATAAAAGAATTGCAACTTTGAAAAGGATGTAAAATGAAACAACAAGAATTAAAAGAAATAAAACTCCCTCTTAAGTGGAATATTGCAGAACATAAATATCAACCACAATTGCCAATAATAAAAAAAGGGAAAAAGAATGAAATAAAATTAAATGGGTGGTGGGTTATCATTCTTCTTGCAATTTTAGTTGGCATCTTTATTTTGGGATTTTGGATAAGTAATTAATTTTAAAAACTCCTTGCCCTCTAAAATTATATGTTACCTAAGATAATTGTAATAGCAGGTTTGCCAGGAAGTGGTAAAACAAGTGTTGGGAAAAAAGTTGCTGAAAAAATTGGTTATGAATTTATTTCTACAGGAGATTTGAGGGGGGAAGTTGCTAAAGAAAAAGGTATTACTATAGACGAATTAAACGAATTAAACGAGGAATGGACCCATAAAGTTATTGATGATAAAATAAAAGAACTTGGCATTAGGGGAAAGAATATTTTAATAGATAGTTGGCTTGCATGGCATTTTATTCCAGATGCCTTTAAAATTTTTGTTGATGTGGATTTAAATATTTCTTCTAAAAGAATTTTTGAAGATCAACGTCCAGATGAAAAAAAGAAAGATAGTATCGAAGAAGTTAAAGAAATGTTAGAAAAAAGAATTCAAACTTGGGTAGAACAAGTAAAAAAATTTTATGATGTTAATTTTTTTGATAAAAAAAATTATGATCTAATTATTGATAGCTCTAATAAAGATATTCCTGCAATAATTGAGCAAGTTTTAAAAGCTATAAATTCTTGATTTATTCATGGGTTTTATAAGAGGCGCAGGAATAGTTATTGTAAGCATTTTATTTTTAGTTAGTTTACTTGCAATGAATTCATGTCTTACAGTTTATCTTTCTTTAGATTATGAAAATGTTCAAGGAGAAATTGAAACTGTTTTTAAGGAAGTAATTGGAGAACAAATTAATATTGATGATGTTCTTGAAGACAATCTCGAAGAAATGAAAATCTATTGCCAAAATCATTCAAGTTTTGATTTCGAAAGTGGAGAAGAATTAGGTTTAAATGGGGATATCCCCTGTGAGATTATTCTCCAAGATAAAGAATCTATTTTAAAATATCAATTAAATTCTCTTGCAGAAGAAGTTTATTATCAAGAATATGATTGCGAATTCTGGAATTGTTTTGAAAAAACAGAACAACCTTTTTTCCTTATCTCTGAAAAAGCCCAAGATTATTGGAAAGGCAAATTCTACTTTTCATTAATATTCGTAATAATATTTGCATTTTTAATCTTTTTGCTCTCTGAAAATAAAGCAAGTTCTTTTATTCTAGGAGGGATATTAATCATAGTCTCTTCTCTACCATTCTTAGTAATTAAAAAAATAGTCGGCGGATTAGAAGAATCATTCTTGCAATTCACAACAATCTTTTTCACAAAAAGCTTTTTTGTGTTTGTAAATATTTTTGTCCTTGGAGCTTTAATAATAATCGTAGGAATTCTCTGGAAAGTCTTCAATGTGGGCGTTTGGCTAAAAGAAAAGTTTTCTAAAAATGAATAAATGTATTATAATGCTTTCAAATGGATTAGATTCTAGATTAGTCGTAAAAATTATGCAAGAAAAAGGTTTTGAAATTATAGCACTTCATAATAAATTTCCATTTAGTAAGGATGTTGAAAAAGAAGTTAAGGAATTCTGTAAAGAACAAAAAGTTAAATTAGAGATATTCGATTTCACAAAAGGCAAACTTTTACAAGATTATCTTAAGATGATAAGAAAGCCAATTTACGGAAGAGGAACTGCCCTAAATCCTTGCATTGACTGTAGAATTCTCGGATTAAAAATTGCCAAAAAATTTGCAGATTCTAAAAAAATAAAATTAATTGCAACAGGAGAAGTTCAGGGGCAAAGGCCAATGAGTCAGCATAAAAAAGCAATGCAGACAGTTGAGGAAAAAAGTAAATTAAAAGACAGATTAATTAGACCTTTAGCAGAATATAATATTCACGGAAGAAGAAGAATAGAGCAAATGAAATTGGCTAAAAAATTCAAGATAGATTACCCAAGCCCAGGAGGAGGATGTTTACTTTGTGAAAAAGAATATTGTCAAAAGTTAAAAAAAGTAATAGATAAAAAACTCAATGAAGATGACGTTAAGTTACTAAGTATTGGAAGGCATTTTGAAAATAGTGAAATTATCCTAGGGAAAGATAAAAAAGAAAATGAAATTTTAGAAAAACAAAAGGGAATTAAAATCATCCCCAAACAACCAGGAGCAACAGCTTTAATAAAAGATAAAAAACATATGGAAAAAGCAAAGGAATTAATTAAAAAATATTCTAAACATAAAGTTGAGGACTTTGGGATAAAATAAAATGTGCCATCAATGCGAAATAAAACCAGTATATGAATTTACCAATCAGAGAAAACTTTGCAAAACTTGCTTTATTAGATGGTTTGAAAAAAAAGTTTTTTACACGATAAGAAAGTTTAAACTCATTAAAAGAGAAGATATAATTCTAGTAAAAAACAAAACAAATTTCAGAGATATTATTCTTAAGAAAGTTCTAGAAATGTTTTGCGAAAAAGCAGGAAATAAATTAATTTATTCTGGAAAGAAATACAATAAAATTGCAATTTTAAATACACTAGACATAGAATCAAATAAAATCATAAATGAAATAATAAAAGGAAAAATGCAACTAAAAGAAGCCAGTCCAATGCAAGGAAAAATAATAAAGCCCCTATACCTTTTCCTCGACAAAGAAATTATTCTCTACGCAAAGATAAAAAAAATAAAAATCAAAAAGCCAAAAACCAAGATAGATAAAATAAGCAAATTCATAGAAGAAATGGAAATTAAACATCCAGAAGTAAAAAGAGCAATAGTTAATAGTTATTTAGAATTATATAATTAAATTCACTTCTTATTTTCTCTTTCATATTTTTCCACAAACTGGTGAATAAATTTTTTGGCATCTGGATCAACTTTTTTAATTTCTTTTATTAAATAAACCTCAACACCTTGTTTATTCATCTTTTCAACCTTAAGATTTACTGCAGCTTTTTCTTTAAACTTTTTATCTAAAAGAATTTCCCCAGTTGAAAGCGAAGCAATTTTTTTAGAAGAAGTAACCAATGTACCCATGCTCATAAATTTCAAACTATTTTCTTCTTTTTTAGCAACTATTGAGCCTGAAGTTAAAGCAAGCCCAAAGCTAATTTTCTGTTTAGCCAATTTATTATGATTCTCTAACATAGATTTAATTCCACTCGCAATTGAAAGAGCTGTTTTTTCATTCTTAAAAGTTCTTGTTTTAGCTGGGGATAAAATGAAAAAAATATCGTCATAATTTTCATATGTAGATGCCTTCTTCCCCTCGGCAAAATCAACAATTTTTTGCAATACATCTGAAGCACTTGTTTTTTTCTCTTGCAACTCATGAAGATTTTTCACCTTTAAGGTAACAATTTCTGCATTTTGTTTTTCTCCTTTTATGGATAATGAAAGTACCGCAGGGGACATTGATTTAATTAAAGATTTTTTATTAAGTGCAATCGGTTTATATTCAGTCTCTTCGTCTAATTTTTTTGAACCACGCCCAAAAAAACTTCTCTTAAATCCTTTTCTAAAAATCATAAAAGCCACAAAAGCAAGAATAATTATAATAAATATCCAGACAATTGGGTTTGTGAAAATTCTCCCAACTCTTAATCCTGCCTTACGAACATCAATAGCCTTCCCAGTTAAAATTGCTGAGCTTTTAAGAGAGGTGCCCTCATCGGTTGTAATGTGAATTGGATATTCCCCGTCTGGAGCAGTTAAAATATATTTTTGTTCTTCATCAATTCCCAAATCTGTAGCAATACTAACTGTTTCTCCACCAATCTTTACCAAAACTGTCTTATTATAAGGAACATTACCGGCATTTATAATGAAGACGGTCTGGTTTGAAAGTTCAACACTTACAGCTTCTTTAATTAGGATATTAAAACTTGATTCAGCATCCAATTTCCCAGCCTTCGCATTAACATGCCATTTTGCCGGAGCTTGATTATATTTAATTGCAAATTCAAAAATTTCATCTGTTGGATGATCCACTTGCTCTAGTAAATTTCCAACTTCATCCTCAATAATTATTGTAGCGGTCTCTCTCATTGATTCTCCTGTTTGGTCATGCAAGATTGCCTTTACTTGTAAATTTGTTCCAGGCTCAACTTCTGCATTTTCAAAGAAAATTTCAAGATTTGTAGCCACTTGGGCAATTTCAATATTATGATAGCCCGAGCCAGTATTTGTTATTGCATCCTGAAAATCCTTTTCATAAATATTTAAGTTAACTGAATATGTTCCAGATTTAGTATCTTCAGGCAAAGAAAAATTCACAAAAAAGAATCCATTTTTTACAGTGTCTGAGATACTTACCGCTTCCCCAAGATTCTCATTTGTTAAGGTAATATCTAAAAAACCATTTACAAAATCACCATTTGATTTAATTGCATCACCTTCTATAATAATACTTTCTCCTGGTTTAAAAGAAGTTTCTCCTTCTGTAACAGTAATTATAATTTCATTTGAAATCTCAAAATCATTTGTTAAAATAAATTCATCGTCGAGAATTGCCTTTAAGGAACACGAGCCTGTTGATTTTCCTGTAAAGCTTTGAACTAAGGGTACTGTCGGAAACATTTCTTTTTCATCCCCTGGCAAAAGAGAAACAAATTCTTTGTGAACCTCTGTTTGTTGCCCATTGCAAAAAAGTTCCATGAGAAAAAAATTATTAACCCCTGAGACAGATTTTATTTTTACAGGAATTGTTATTGTATCACCCATACTATAGGAATCTTCTGGTTGTTGTGTAATTACTATAGCCGCCGACGCAAATGAGGCCAGTAAAAGTGCAAGTGTGAATATTATTAAAATCCCCTTTATTTTCATATAGAAATTATGTTATTTAGATTTATAAATATTTGGTGGGTTATTAATAATGTTTTGAAAGGGTAAAAATGAGATAAAAACATCACCCTAAATTATTTAAAGACAAAATATGACTTATTTATATGAAATTCGCAAATACAAAACGAGAGGCTCTGGCTTTTGTCAGAGATTGTCGGTGGCAAATTAAGAAAAAATAGTTCTACTTGTGAGTATGAAAAAATAAAAGAAATTCTTGAAATATTTATTCCTGAAAAAGATAAAATTATTTTACTTAAATTAGCTTCTTTAAATAGAAAAACAAAATATGAATCTATTAAATTTATTTCTCAGAAAGAAGGGACCCCCCCGAGTACAATAAAATATGTTTTTAAGAGATTGAAAGAAAAGGAATTAATTAGTTATAATGGGACGGTTGAATTAGCTGAAAAAGGTTTATTTTTAATTAAATTATTGGGTATGTCGTCTAATGGTAAGATATTTGGTTCCAGACCAAAAGACGGGAGTTCGATTCTCTCCATACCCATTGAGGGAAAATGAAAATTATTAACAAAAAATCCAAGAGAAGTTGTCCTAAAACACTTTGCATTGTTACAGGAATCCATGGGAATGAAGCCCATTTATTTAAACCATTATCAAATTTTATTCTTTCTTTAAAAGATCTTCCAGTTAATATTAAAATTATCCTTGCAAATGAGGAAGCTGCAAAAAAGAATGTTAGATATTTAGAGAGTGATTTAAATAGGGTTTTTAACAAAAATAAAAAAAACCATGAAGGAAGATTGTCTAAAAAGATTCTAGAAGAATGTGATGGAAATTTAATAATTGATTTACACACCCATCAGAATAAAGAAAAATTTGGGTTAATTCCTAAAGAATCTTTTAATAATTTGAAAGGATATGCTGATTATTTGGGATTTGAAAATTGTATTGTTTTATCTAATAAAATTACAGGTAAAGGGAGTTTTATTGAAAATGTTAAAAATGGTTTATCTATTGAAACTGGCCAGCATTGTTCGAAGGAATCAATTGATTTTGCTAAATATTGTATTAAAAAAGCAATAGATTTTTTATCTTCAGATGTTATTTATAAGAATAAGACAAGATACATTGAAGGGGTAAAGTTTATGGCAAATAATGGATGTTTTAAGATTATTATAAATTCTAAAATTAAAAATTTTGAGAAAGTTTTTGCTGGCCAAAAAATTACAAAAAAAATTACTGCCAAAGAAGATTTTATTCCCACCTTAGTTTCTAGAGTTGTCCCACCTGGGAAAAAAATTTTAATGATTTGTAAGGAAATGGGTATTGAAAATGGAGTAATAAGTAAGGAGGAAGGGGGAAAATTTAGATATGATGGAAATTTTAATTTAAGAAAAGCATTTTTGCACCAATTTGATAATATTACGAAGAGATTAATGAAAAAATCTAAAGATAAACAATAAATAAATTTAAAAGATATAAAGTCCTATAATTAACATGGCAAATAAAAAATTTGAGGTAAATCCTTATGACGTTCAAGGGAAAGTAGATTATGATAAATTGATAAATGAATTCGGAGTTAGGAAAATTGATGAAAATCTCTTATCTGAGATAAAAAAACATACAGGCGAACTTCATCATTATCTTAGAAGAGAAATATTTTTTGCACATCGTGATATGAAGCCTTTGCTTGAAGAATATAAAAAAGGAAAAAAGTTTTTTCTTTATACTGGATGCGGTCCTTCTGGTCCAATACATTTAGGGCATGCAAGTGTTTGGACTTTTGTAAAATGGTTGCAAGATAAATTTGATGTGGAGCTATGGTTCCAGTTTACAGACGACGAAAAGTTCTTGTATAAAAACATGACTTATGAAGAAATCCAAAAATGGGCTTTTGAAAATATGAAAGATGTTATCGCATTAGGTTTTAATCCAAAGAAAACACATTTTTTATTAGACACAAGGCATGCTGGGATAATGTACCCAGAGGCAATTAAGGTTGCAAAGAAGATTACTTTTTCGACAATTAAGTCTGCATTTGGGTTTACAGATTCAAATAATATCGGAAGCATTTTTTATACTGCAATGCAAACAGTCCCAGTCTTCTTGCCAAATGTTTTGAAAAAAGAAAAGAAAATGTGTTTAATCCCAATGGCAATTGATCAAGATCCTCATTTTAGAATCTCAAGAGATGTTATCGAAAAATTAGGGCACAGAAAACCTGCAATTATACATGCAAAGTTTATGAGTCCATTGACTGGCGCAGAAGGAAAACAAAGTAGCAGTGGTGCAGATAAAGCAATTTTACTTTCAGATTCTCCTAAAGAAGTTGCTAAAAAAATAAACAAATATGCTTTTTCCGGAGGACAAGACACAATCGAAGAACACAGAAAAAAAGGTGGAAATGTTGATGTCGATGTGGCTTGCCAATGGTTGAAATATTTTGAAGAAAGTGACGAGAAATTAGAAAAGATTTATGATGAATATGCCCAAGGGAAATTGCTTAGCGGGGAAGTTAAAAAAATACTAATTGATAAAATAAATGAATTCTTAGCAGAACATCAAAAGAGACGGGCAAAAGTAACGAATAAAGATATTGAGAATTTTTTGTATAAATAATTTTATAAACTTCTTTCTTTTTAATTAAATATGAAAACATTAAACCTACACACAGATTATATTAAGTTCAAGCCATTAAAGAAGGCATTAAGGTCAGTTGCGGCATTATCTGAAGAAGAGAAAAAAGAGCAATATGTTGAAAATGCTTTGGCTGTGATGACTGCTGTTGAGAAGCATGATTCAAATGTTGAAGGGGTTGTCGCGAAACTTGTTGAAAGTGTGAAGGAAATTGCAGATCAAATTAATGTTAAAAATATTGTTCTTTATCCTTATGCTCATTTATCATCAGATTTAGCGTCTCCAGAGATTGCAATGAAAGTTTTAGAATTTGCAGAAAAAGAATTAAAAAAAGTTTTCAATGTTGTTCGTGCTCCGTTTGGTTATTACAAAGAATTTGAAATGAAAGTTAAGGGTCACCCTTTGAGTGAGTTGAGTAGGCAATTTAAGTTTGAAGGAAATGAAAGTTCAGAGAAATATGACCCAAAAAAATTACTTAATGAAATCTCAAAATCAAAACTTGATGCTTCCAAATTAAAAGACAACGATCATAGAATTATTGGAAAGCAAATGGATTTATTTTCATTTAATGAAACTGCTCCTGGAATGGTTTTTTGGCACAATAATGGTTTGGTTATTTACAATGAATTAGTTAAGTTCTGGAGAGAGGAACATATGAAAGCAGGTTATGATGAGATTAAAACCCCTGAGGTTTTAGATAAAAAACTTTGGCAAATTTCTGGGCATTGGGAAAAATATAAGGATAACATTTTTTTAACAAATTATGAAAAAAGGGAATTCGCAGTTAAGCCAATGAATTGTCCTGGGGGAATGTTAGTTTTTAAAAATTCTCCAAAAAGTTATAAGGATCTTCCATTGAAAGTAGGCGAGCTAGGAATTGTTCATAGGCAAGAATTATCTGGAGTTTTGGCAGGTCTATTTAGAGTAATCCAATTCACCCAAGATGATGCTCATATTTATTGTACAGAAAAACAAATAGAAAAAGAAATTTTTGCAATTATGGAATTAGTAGATTTATTTTATAAAAAATTTGGATTTGAATATTTTGTTGAACTTTCTACCCGTCCTGAAAAAAGAATTGGAGAGGAAAAAGTTTGGGACAAGGCAGAAAATGCATTACAAAAGTCATTAGAAAAAAGGAAAATGAAATTTAAAATTAACGATGGGGATGGAGCATTCTACGGTCCAAAAATTGATTTTCATTTAAAAGATTCTTTAGGAAGAACATGGCAGTGCGCAACAATCCAACTTGATTTTGCAATGCCTGAAAGATTTGATTTAGAATACACGGATAAAGATAATAAAAAGAAAAGACCAATTATGTTGCATAGAGTTATTTATGGCTCATTAGAAAGATTTGCAGGAATTTTAATTGAAAACTATAATGGATGGCTTCCAACTTGGCTTGCACCAATTCAAGTTAGAATTTTGAATTTTACAGAGAGAAATGAAAAATATTCTAAAAATATTTTTGAAAAAATAAAATCAGATATTCCAGGAATTAGAATTGATAATGATTTTAGTTCAACAACAGTTCAATCAAAAGTTAAAGACGCTTCACTAATGAGAATTCCTTATGTGGTTGTAATTGGAGATAAAGAGGAAAAATCTGGGGAAGTTGCAGTTAGAGTTAGAGGGGATAAAAATATTCAGAATTTTTCTATTGATGAATTTATTTCTAAAATTAAGAAAGAAATTGAAGAAAGAATATAGGCTCCAATAATCTTATAAATATCATTTATCCTATATTTTTATGAACTTCCAATTCAACATAGAAAAATTATTTGCATCTGAAGAATTTAAAAATTTTATTAAAGAAAATAAAGATGCATATCCATGCTCAGGTTTCGTCGTAACTGATTTAGAAAAGCAAGATAATAAAACACATTTTGACTATTATATCCCTTCTGTAAAAAAAATGTTTAGTTTTAAGCTTGAAGATAATTGTGCGAAAATAGAGGTTGAGCAACTCCCTGAAAAAGAACCTGAAAAATTAAAGTTTAATTACAATTTTTCCTCAGAGGATATTCAAAAATTAGTTGAAGATAAAATGGCTGAAGAAAATATAAAAAACAAAATTCAGAAATTACTTTTCTCTCTCCAATGCAAAGATGGAAAAGATTTTTTGATTGGAACAGTTTTTATCTCTGGGATGGGGATGTTAAAAGTTAATATTAATATCGAAGAAATGAAAATTACTGAATTTGAAAAAAGATCTTTTATGGATATGGTTAATGTTTTTAAGAAAAAAGATAAAGATTCTAAATCTTCTCCACAAAAAAATTAATCATCATCCTAGGCTCTTCAAATTCAATAATTTTAAATCCATTTTTCTTAAACAAATTATGAATCTCTTTTTTATCATATAAATAATAATATCGCGTTCCCTTATCTCGCCATTTAACATATTTTTCTTTATCAGCATTTTTGAATCTTTTTGCTTCTTTATTCCAAACTCCAATAAGTGCTTGAGCTTTTGGCTTCAGAATTCTATAAATTTCTTTTACAACTTTCTCTCTATCTTTTTTCTTCTCAACACAATGTAAGGCAGAAATACAAATTATAGAATCAAAAAAATTATCTTTGTAAGGAAGCTTCGTTAAATTTAAAACTTCAAATTCAGCTTCAATTTTTTGCTTCTTTGCCTTTTTCTTAGCAAGTTTAATCATCTGCTCAGAAAAGTCAACAAGATACATTTTTCCTTTAGTAATCTTTTGCAAATGTCTCCCCGCACCACTTCCTAAATCTAAAATTTTCCCTCGCTGTTTTTCCAAAAATTTCATAACATGATGTGCTGGCTTTGTTTTAAACTCAGACCATTCAGGGGCAATTTCATCCCAAACTTTTTGTTGATTTATGGGGATTAGTTTAATCACGTCAAGTTCTTTAAATTTTTTAAGAAATTTTTTTTGTTCTTCATTTAATTCATCATAATGTTCATAATCTTTAATATTTTTTATTTCCTTAACTGTCTCAACCCCAAGCAAATCCCCCCAAGAAGTTATCAAATTTTCCCCTTTCTTATATTTCCCTTGTTCTTTAGAAACTCTAACTGTAAAGAGAGATTTATTTTGCTTGATTCTTTCTTTTATAGATTTCTCTTCTTCTTTGGGAAATGAAATTGATTTCATAAATATAAGAAATATTTTAAGGTATAAAAATTATTCCTCTCTCTTAAAGTAAGTAAAATGATCGCTACCATTTTTTTGATATCTAAAAACATTAACCCTGAGTCCATTCTCTAAACCTCTTGATATCGCAAGATTTTTATCCAATGGTAGAATAAATGGAGAGTCATTAAATGAAACGTCTGCTACTTGATAATACCCAGAAATTTCTTTAACTAAACCAACTCCTAAAAATTCCACACCTACTTTTCCTTCAAGTTCCTTAGGGGTTTTTATTTTTCTTGAAGCCATTTAAACCTGAACCCTCATCATCTCTATTTTCATACTTCTTTAATTTAGAAAGATTTTATAAGTATTATTGGGGTGAAGAGGGTATGATTAAACCAAAACCTGGAGAAATCCGAAAACCAACAAAAACAATTTCAGGGATAACACCTGTAGCAGTAATGTTGCCACCTCAAAAATGCAAACATGGATGCTGCATTTACTGCCCAAATCTAAACGTCCCTCAAAGCTACACCCCAAAAAGCCCAGTTGTATTAAGAGCAAGTTCTGTTAATTATGATGCATACAAGCAAGTTGTAGGAAGACTCGGGGCATTTAAGGCAATGAACCATCCAACAGAAAAAGTAGAATTAATAATAATGGGGGGAACTTTTTTACAATATGATTCAAAATTCCAAACAAAATTTATCAAAGGACTTTATGACGGATTAAATGGGAAAAAATCCAAAACATTGAAGCAAGCAAAAAAAATAAATGAAACCGCAAAGCAGCGATGTGTTGCTTTATGTATTGAAACAAGGCCAGATGTAATAGATATAAAAAAAATGCTTGAGTTCGGCTGTACGAGGGTGGAATTAGGTGTTCAAATTATTGATGATAAAATTTATAAAAAAGTTCAAAGAGGGCATACAGTAAAAGATGTAGAGGACGCAACTAAAAATCTAAAAAATGCAGGCTTTAAAATTGGATACCATCTAATGCCAGGACTTCCAGGGAGCAACTTAAAAAAAGATTTAAAATTATTTAAGAAAATTTTCTCATATTCTAAATTCAAACCCGATCAATTAAAACTTTATCCTTGCCAGGTTATGCCTTGTTCGAAACTAGAAGATATGTATTGGGCGGGAAAATTCAAACCTTATACAAAAGAACAGACAAAAAAAATACTTCTTGAGATGTTAAAAAATGTTCCAAGTTATTGCAGAGTTATGAGGGTAATGAGAGAAATTCCGCCAGAATTTATTGTTGCAGGGGTAATAAATATTGATTTGAGAAAAGACATAGAAGAATTATTAAGAAGCAAGCGAAGTAAATTAAAAGAAATTCGTTACAGAGAGGTTGGATTTAATATGAAAGATTTGAATTTGGATTTAAAACTAAAAAAAACAAAATACAAAGCTTCTGATGGAGACGAATATTTTTTAGAGATTGTGAATAAAGATAATATTTTATTTGGCTTGTTGAGACTGAGGATATATGGGGGGAACGCAATAATTCGAGAACTTCACGTCTATGGCCCAGCATTAAAGCTCGGGGAGAAGGGGAAATTAGGCTCCCAAGGGAGTACCCCGAAAGTATTTCAAAAACAAAATACTTTACAAGGGGCACAACACCAAGGTTTGGGGAAAGAATTATTAGAAGAAGCTGAAAAGATTGTTAAGAAAAATAAAATCAATGAATTAAAAATTATATCTGGCGTTGGGGTTAGAGAATATTATAAAAAATTTAATTATAAAATAGATGAAGATGGTTATGTAGTTAAGAAATTCTAAAATTATTTAATCTCTTTACATTTACAAGAAGGGGTTCTTCTATCTTTACCAGACTTTGTTTGATAACTAATTTCACAATTATAACCCAAGTCAGAATATTCTGTTAATTTATTATCTTTTGCAAATCCACAAAGCATTTTTCTCTTGTAGGACGTTGAAAGATATTTGAAATACGGATGTCTAAATGCTTTCTCTGAATTTTCAGCAGACATAATTCCTGCATAATCTTCGCTAACTGTTTGAACTTGCTTTCTTGCATCTATTGTCTCTTTCTCAATTTTCTCAATTTTCTCAACTTGGTTCTCAATTTTCTTGTCTTGAGATTTAAATCTGCTTGTAAAGTCTTTTATTGCCTTATCTATTTTAGCCTTCCACGATGACGATATAGAAGCTTTAGAAGATGAAGTTGTTGATTCAGAGAATTGTTGGACAGGGATTATTTCTCCAGAAAAGAAAAATTTATTAAAATAAGGTGATTCATATTTTATGAATTCAGTTAAATCCATTGGCATTGAATCTGCAGGAAAATAGAAGGTTAATGCTGCATTATAAATTATATATTTTCCATCTGTAGATCTAAGATAAGATAGGGGCATATAGCAACCATAAAAATTTATTTGTTTTTCTTTTCCTACAAATCTTTCACCATTATTTCCTTTAAAGCCATAAAATATTTCGTCTCCACCAATCTCCAACCCATTGAATAACTCTGAATAAATTTCATTTTCCGTTGAATCTAGACTAATAAATGATTTATACTCCCTTGAGTTAGTTATATCTAAAGCATTTTTTGTCGCGGACCAACATGTCAATGTGCTCGGGGTCCCACTAAATTCAATTCCTTTATAAGTTAAAAGACTATTGGTAGTTTCTCTTGGAAATCTAAAAAAATTGTTTGTTAAGGGGCCATATTCTTTAAAATCATCTAGGTCGGGGAATATGTTTGTAATTAAAATTTCATCTTTTTCTGTTTTTCTAAGCTCAGAATTACATCCTTCCTTTGAATAAGTTGCTTCATTTTTACAAAATTCTGATATATAGGCAACTGAATATTCTGGAGAAAAACTATCTGTGGGCCATAGTTCTTCATAGTAATCCCAAAATCCACGAATGCTAAATCTTCCAGTTATATCATCCACTTCACCATCATCAGACTTCTCACAATTACTCATATCTACTAATTCAAATCCCCCATCTCCATCAAGAGGATCAATACATTGAAGACAAAGATTTTGCTCGCCATGAGTATTCAAAGTAAATTTATTTAAGAAAATATTTTTAGGATTTTCTAAATCTTGGGCATCTACACAAAATTGCTCTTACTCAACATCACTTTTTTCATTTCCATCTTTAACACAAGCACCATCTTTACATCCATTCGGGCAATCATAAAGTTCTTTACCCAAAATTTCCTCTGCTGAAGCACAATCAGTTGGATAAGTGCAACCTCTTTTTTTACAATAATATTCTTTTAATTGATTTTCATCTTTGCAATTATCTGTTAGTTTGCTATCTGTATCTCCTACACTATGTAGTGTAACACTATCTTTATTAAAAAAATCTGGTTGCAATTTACCAAAACAACTAATACTTTTCTCATCACTTCCAAAAAGTCCAGCAGAAACAAAGCTAATTAACATCACACAAAAAACAAATCCAACAAACACCTTTTTTATCATAATTAGTTTATGATCTTTATATTTATAAATGTTGTTAAGAAATTTTAAAATCCTTCTCCACCCAATTTTCTCAAGATAACTTTTATTTCATCAATTGTTTTTTGTTGAGATTTTTTATCAGACATT
>CAYZVU010000007.1:0-24377 GCA_964482075.1 Candidatus Woesearchaeota archaeon
TTCATAATTGCTTGTGCTGATTCTATTCGACCATGAAAACCCCTAAAAGTTACAGCCATTAAAAATAAAATATCAAAATTAATAAAACTTGGAATTACTATCGGAGCAACAAGAGCAGTTATACCTAAAACCCAAAAAATATTAAAAATATTTGAACCAATACTATTTCCTACCGCCAAATCAACATCCTTTTTTCGAGCAGCATTTACCCCCGTAACTAATTCTGGCAAAGAAGTTCCTATCGCAATTATTGTTGCAGAAATTAAAAACTCACTTAACCCAAATTGCCTCGCAATAAAAACAGCACCCTCAACAACCCACTTCCCTCCAAAATACAATCCAACCAAGCCCACAATAATCATCAAAAATACTTTCCATCCATTAAATTTTACAATCTCCATTTTTTTATCTTCTAATTGCGCCTTATTTTTCCTCGCCAACCCCACAGTATAATAAATAAAAACAGCAAAAAAACAAATTAAAATAAGCCCGCTAACTCTTGTTAATGAAGTTGAATTAATATTATCGATGAGAAGATAATTTGAAAGAATAAACAAAACCCCCACTGCAAGCAATGAAAAAGGAATTTCCTTCCAAACAGTTGATCTCTGAACTTTTAAAGGAGTAATAATTGCAACAACCCCAAGAACCAATAAAAGATTTGCAATATTACTTCCAATAATATTCCCAAACGCAACATCTGTAGAACCATTTAATGCAGCAATAATATTTACAACCAATTCAGGCATCGAAGTTCCAAACGCAACAATAGTCAACCCAATCATCAAAGTTGGAATACCTAATTTTTTAGCAAGAGACGAAGAACCTTCCACCAAAAAATCAGCACCCTTAATTAACAAACCAATTCCTACAATAAATAAAACATATTCTAATATCATCTTTTTAATTATAAAAAAATAAAGTTTAATAAGTTATTGTTAAAAGAAATCTAGGACAACGATATTTATAAAACCAAAATCATTGGGAATTTTATGGAAAAAATAATCATCCTTTTAGGGACAATAAACCTAATTATTTTATTAATAATTATCAAGGCAATTCATTCCAAACTAAAAAAGAAATCAGAAAAAAAGAATAAAATAAAAAAAGAACTAAATTCATCAGAGATCACTCTTGTAGGAATAAAAATAGCCTTAGTTGCACTATCTTTAACAATGATTTGTTCTACAATACCATTTATCCTTTCAATATTCCAAATAGAAACATGGAAATTAATAGCAGAGAAAATAGTTATTGTTTTTTATATAATTTCTGCAATTATCTTTTTATATTTTGCATGTAAAATTGAACTTCCAAAAGAATAATCCCAATTGAAATAATCTATTTCATTCCCCTAAAGATTTTATACTTTCTTCAACCACTATTTTAACACCTTCTTCAATTTTTTTAAAGGACATATATTTTTTACTTTTTACATTTCTTGCCTCCAAAGGAGAATGTGGCAAATGCAAATGTCCAGAAATCCCCTTAATCCCTTCTTTCTCAATAAAATGTTGTCCAAGATAAAGAACTTCTTCACACATATGCCCCCCAGCATCTTTTGAAAGAAAAGAATGAATATTTTTTTCCTTCAAAGCGGAAATTATTTTATTTATTGGCAATTTGGTTTTCCGAACAGAAGGCCCGAGGCCACCTAAAAGAACATCATAAAAAACAGGCTTCCCAGAATTATTTGGCCACTTCCCAAGATTATCTGGGAAATTAGGATGAATTTTTCTTTTTGCATTCGCTTCAATAAGAATTCTATCCATCTTTCTAAAAGAAAGTCCAAGAGTAATTACAATATTTGGCCTATATTTTTTGATTGCATCTCCTAAAACAATAGGCAATTTTTCAAAATTCACAGGAAGAACAATTCCAATAATTTTGGCCCCAGAAATTACTTTCCCATTAAATTTTTTTGCTATTTTTTGAGAAGGATTCGATAAATAGGCTCCCCATTTTTCAAATCCCGCCAATAAAACCCTCATTTTTTCATTCCCCTCAAAAATTCCCAATACTTTTCCAAACCTCTCTCAGTAATAATTCCAGTAATATATTTTTTATCAACAAATTCAAAAGCTGGATTCTTAATCTTCATTCCCTTCGGAGCTTTATCCCAAACCTCATTCAACTTTCTCTGTTCAATCGGAACATCTTCATTTGTAAATTTCCAAGAATCCGCAACAATGTAAACAGGAATCTTTTCTTGTTTAGCAATCCGCGCAACAACTTCAGAACCAACTTTATTTATCACGCCATCTTTTGTCAAGGCATCTGCCCCTAAAAAAACCTTATTCACTTTCTTAGTTCCCTGCTCTTTCGACAACGCAATTCCCAAAGCAGAATCAACAAACATTGTAACTTTTATTCTAGCCTTTCTCAACTCTTTAGCAGTTTTCCGACCCTGAAACAAAGGCCTAGTCTCAGTATTATAAACTTCAAATTTCTTCCCTTTCTTTTTAGAATAAATTAAAGCGCCAGTAACATTTGTAGAATGGCAATGAGTAAACAAAACATTCTTATCTCGAATTAATTTCAAAACACTTTTATTAATTTTATTTTGCGCAAATTCAAAATGCCTCAAAATTTCTTTTTCACTAACACCCTTCTCAGCTAAATCCAAAATATTTTCCAACATAGGCTCTGTCTTTCGCAAATTCAAAATCTTTTTCTTAACACGAGAAGACGAAAACATTTCATACGCACGCAACCCAACCTTCGCAACATTCCTCGCACCTTGAATTTTAATTGACTTTATATCTTTCAAAATTTGATTAAACTTTCTCCTCTTTTCAAACATAACAACAAAACATCACGAAACTTTAAAAATACTCCCTCTTTTATTCAATCATGCTAGAATCTTTAATTAATCCAAAACGTATGGACAAAGGTCCATTAAAAATGTTCTTTGTAGGAATTCTTTATGCCTCACTATCTTTATTATTAGTTCATTTCTTTTTTTCAAAAGACCCAACACTTTCACAATTCTCAGGAATGATTGTCGTAACTTTCTGTGTTATGTTTTCTCTACCCTTCATGTATTTTCTATTTAAACAAGAAGAGGCCCAAGACGAACAAGTCGAAGGATTATTTAGTATTTGGAGAGTCCACAAAGACGCAATCTATGCATTTATCTGGCTATTTTTAGGATTCATCGTCGCATTTGCTTTCTGGTTTATAGTTCTACAAAACTCTGCACTTTTCAATGCACAAATAGAAACATACTGTATGATAAACAGCCCCGGGAACATCGAAACTTGTATTTCACAATACCAATTTACCGGGAAAGCAATAGACATCACAGCAAACGCAACAAACACAGGAAGATTTCTCTCAATCCTAGAAAATAATGTATATGTAATGATATTCACCCTCGTCTTCTCATTAATCTTCGGGGCAGGAGCTATATTCATCCTAGCATGGAACGCAACAGTAATCGCAGCAGCAATAAGTATATTTGCACAACATAAAATAATAGAAATACCATTAGGAATCGCAAGATACATGATTCACGGATTCCCAGAAATAGCAGCCTACTTTATAACAGCCCTCGCAGGAGGAATCTTCGGCGTCGGAGTTTTAAAAAACAACCTTAAAAGTAGAACATTCCTAAGAGTTCTAGAAAACACCGTAATTCTTCTCTTTATAGCAATCCTAATATTAATCGTAGCAGCAACAATAGAAGTTTTTGTAACGCCAATTATTTTTAACTAGAAAGTTTTTCCAAATCAGACTTAACCATCATTTCAATTAATTTTTCAAATTTAACTTTAGCCTTCCAACCAAGTTCTCTCTCCGCCTTACTAGAATCGCCCAATAAAAAATTAACTTCTGTAGGTCTATAAAATTCAGGATTAACAGAAACTATAAAATTTCCATCTTGGTCATGCCCTTTTTCATCAACTCCTTTGCCATCCCAACTAATCTTCCTTCCAACATTTTTTGCAGCAGCGTCAACAAGTTCCCGGATAGAATGAGTTTCACCAGTTGCAATAACATAATCATTCGCTTTCTCTTGTTGCATCATCAACCACATTGCTTCAACATAATCTCCTGCAAAGCCCCAATCTCTTTTTGCATCCAAATTTCCTAACTCCAAATAAGACTTTCCTGTTTTTCTCTGAGGCAACCCCAATTCAATCCTCGCCAACCCATCTGTAACTTTTCGCGTAACAAAATCCAAACCTCTTTTTGGAGATTCATGATTAAATAAAATTCCCCCACAAGCAAATAAACCTTTTTCTCTTTCCATTTGAACAATTCTATGCGCTGCCACCTTTGCCTTGGCATAAGGGCTCTGAGGCAAAAATTCAGTTTCTTCAGATTGAGCCTCTGTTCCAAAACCACCAAACATTTCACTTGTTGAAGCTTGATAAAATTTAACTCCACTTCTTAATCTAATAATCTCTAACAAACTAGCCACCCCAAAAAAATTAACATTTTTTGTATAATGCTTTTGGGTAAAAGAATCTCCCACATGGGATTGTGCTGCAAGATTATAAATTTCATCAGGACAAACAGTATTGAGAACATACAAAAGAGACTCTGGTTCAGTCATTTCTCCACAAATAAGCTTTATTCCCCCCTCTAAATGATTAATCCTTTCAAAATGGCTATCCGTACTAGCCCGACGATACATCCCATAAACCTCATATCCTTTTCCCAAAAGTAATTCAGCCAAATAACCCCCATCCTGCCCAGTTATTCCAGTGATAAGCGCTTTCTTTACCATACCAAAATATATCATTTAAATTTATAAAGATTTATATAAAAAATCTCACCCAAAAACCTTTAAATATCCTTTTCTCAACAATAAAACATGGAACATTCTGAAAAAGAAATTTTAGAAAAAAGAAAAAATCAAGTTACAGATTTTTTAAAAAACAAAAAAAATTATTTTACATATTTAATACTTACCGCAATAGTTTTCATAGGAATTTTTATTAGAACAAGAAACATTTCTAAATTAAAAGATATAACCACTGGTGCCTGGACACTAGGACCTGATTTAGACCCATGGCTTTTCCTAAGATGGGCAGAATATATTGTAGATCATGGAAAATTAATGGCTTGGGACTGGATGAGAGGAGTACCTTTCGGATTCGATACTGCCCGAGAAATGAAACTTCTCTCTTATCTAATTGCTTGGCTCCATAAATTCCTTTCAATTTTCTCAAATGAAATAACAGTAACATATTCTGCAATAATTTTCCCAATTGTAATGTTCGCACTAACAACAATTGCATTTTTCCTTTTCGCAAGAAAAATATTTTACAAACAAAATAAATCTACTAAAAATATTATTGCATTAATTTCAACAGCTCTTTTCGTAACAGTTCCTTCATTACTCCCAAGAACGATTGCAGGAATTCCAGAAAAAGAATCTGCAGCATTTTTCTTTATGTTCATAGCATTTTATTTTTTTCTAGAAGCATTTACTCAAAAAAAATTCAAACACCAATTAATTTTTTCAATCCTAGCAGGAATATTCACAGCCGGAATGGGACTTATTTGGGGTGGAGTTTTATTTTTATATTTAACAATTCCACTTGCAATATTTATTTCATTTCTCCTAAAAAAAATAGATCTCAAAAAATATATTATTTATGCAACTTGGCTAATTACATCTTTTATATTAATGATACCCTTCTCAACAAAATATACAATAAAAAATTTAATTGCTTCTTTCACAACAGGTTCGGCAATAGCAATTCTATTAATCATCGGTATAAGCATGATTCTTTCTGACAAAAAAACCCCTCTAGAAAAAATAAGACAAAAAACAAAATTATCCAAAGAAATATTCTACTCAATCTTTTCAATTATAATAATTTTCTTCCTCACACTAATCTTTCTCGGGCCAGATATGATAATAGCATATATTGCTAAAATAAAAAGTTCTCTAATAGAGCCCTCTGTAAATAGATTCTCTTTCACTGTCGCAGAAAATAAACAGCCATTTTTCAAAAATGATTGGAAAAATAGCTTTGGCCCAACAATTTCAAACATTCCTTTATTCTTTTGGTCCTTTATACTAGGGGCAATAGCCCTTTTTGCAAGTCTTATTAAAAGAATAAAATTAAAAAATAAAATAATTTTAATCTCAAGTTATACTATATTTTTAATTTTTCTTATATTTAGTAGATATGCTGCGAATAGCATCTTAAATGGAAAAAGCTTCCTAAGTTTACTCATGTATTTTTCAGGTTGGTTAATTCTCTTAATCGCGTGCGGATATTCTTATTATCAAGAAAAAGACAAAAATATTTTCAAAGAACTTGAATTCTCATATATACTTTATTTAATTTTATTAACTCTCGGCGTGATAGGAGCAAGAGGAGGAATAAGGCTTCTTCTAGGGCTAGGAGCAATCGCACCAATAGCAATTGCCTTTTTAACAGTAAAAATTCCATTATATTATTTCAAACAAAAAGAAGACACAGCAAAATTAATTATAGGAATTTTAGCAATCCTAATAATATTATCAACATTATTTACATTTTATGCATATTATAAATCAGATAAAATAACTGCAGAAAACTTCGCTCCAGGATTATATAATCAACAATGGCAAAAAGCAATGCAATGGGTAAGAGAAAACACCGAGAAGCCCACAATAACTGCAGAAGGTTATTCTGGACCAGTATTTGCTCACTGGTGGGACTACGGATATTGGATACAAGGCATAGGCCAAAGAGCAACAGTTTTAGATGGAGGAAATTTCAGACTATATTGGAACCACCTAATGGGAAGACATGTCCTAACAGGAACGAATGAAACAACCGCATTAGAATTTCTCTACGCACACAACACAACCCACCTCTTAATAGACTCAACAGAAATTGGGAAATACACTGCCTACTCAAGCATAGGGGCAGACGAGAACTATGACAGATTTTCATGGATACAAACATTCTCCATGCAAGAAGAACAAACACAAGAGACACAAGAAGAAACAATACATGTCTATTCTGGAGCCAGCGAAACAGATGAAGATATAATTTGGAATAATGGAGAAAAAGAAATAATCTTTCCCGAAAGAAAAGCTGTAATTGGAGCAATAATTATAAGAAAAGACTTACAAGAAAATTTCAAACAACCAGAAGCAGTTTTCTTTTACAAAAATACTCAATACAAAATTCCATTAAGATATATATACACTCAAAATAAGAAATATGAATTTGAAGGGGGGATAGAAGCAGGAATATTTATCTATCCTTCACTAGGCTTAGTACAAAACGATCAAGTAAAAATAAACCCAGAAGGAGCATTATTTTATCTAAGTGAAAAAACAGTAAATTCACAACTTGCAAAACTCTATCTATATGGACAAGAAACAGAATCCTTTAAATTAGCACACTCAGAAGATAGTTTAATTATAGAAAGTCTAAAATTACAAGGATTAGACATAGGAGATTTTGTTTATTACCAAGGATTCCAAGGACCTATCAAAATATGGGAAATTTCATATCCAAAAGGCATCGAACTCAAACAAGAATTTTTAGAATTGAGCTACCCAGATGAAAATCTGACAATCGCTCAAGAAGGAAAATATAATTAAATAAATCCTATGTAAACAATCCTCTAAGCCAATCAAAAAAACTTTCAATAAATCTTTCCCTTTTTTGAGGTTGTTTAGATTTTAAAGAAATAACTTTGGATTCTATAAGAACATTTAAATTTTCATTTTTTATAGATTCGTAAGAAGAATAAGGTTCTCCAAAAACTATTTTATTTTTAGAAGATGAAGAACTTTTCTTTTTAATTATTAAATCCCTTAATTCAGAACTTGCTTCATTACCTTCAGAATCAACGCAAACTATTTTCCAATCATAACTATCTCTGCTTAATTCTTTTGAAAAAGAAATTTCAACATTTTTTTCAACATTTGATTTAATCGCTTCAACTTCATTATTAATAATTAATTCACAATAACTAATTTTAGATTCATCAGCTACCTTAAACCTAAAATCCATGGTATATTCAGAGTCATCAGTTCTTTTAATATAATTTTCTACAGGAGAAATAATTTCAATTACTGGAGGAGCTATATCTCCATGTTCAAAATTTTCATAGCTATACTCAAAAGTTTCATATTCCTCATTTATTTCATATATCTCAAAACCATCTTGATTTATTTCAAAATCAATTAATTCATAAGGACCATTTTTGCCCCCTTCATAAATATCAATTCCATCAAAATTTAAATAAATAAATTCATCATAAACCTCTAAATAAAATTCTTCTTCAATATCAAAATCCCTTCGATCAATTTCCAATTCAGCTTCAATTTCATATTCTCCTGCCTTAGTTATATTAACAGGAATTTTAATTGTAAAATATTCAAATAAATCATTCCCATTAAGATCAACACCATAATCTGTAAATTCCCCAATAACTTCTAACCCTGGTTTTTCAAAATTTTCATAATTATAATTAGAGGTAAAATAATCCTCCTCCCAAAAATCAATTTCAAAATTATAAGTATCTCTCAAATATAATTCATTAAAAACATATAGATTATCTTCTCCATTCATATAAATGCCAATTCCATTAAAACTCAATGGAATTATTTGAACCCCCTCTTCTAAGTAACCTTCAAATTCTACGTTATCTTCTATCTCTTCTCCTAATTGATTTGACAATGCTCCTTCAATTTCATATTCTCCTTCTTTAGTTACATTAATTTCTGCTTCAATAACTAAATAATCATACAATCCATTTCCATCTTCATCAACTGCATGGTCTGAAAAACCTCCTGTAAAGGTTGCCCCAGGACCTTCAAAATCTTCATAATTATATTCAGAAGTTATGTAAAGAGGTCTGCTTGAAAAATAAGAACGATAATAATCAAAATTATTTCCCTCAATTTCAAGATCATTTAATTCAAAATTCCCATTTACTTCTTTAAGAAAAATTTGAGTCCCACTAAATTTAAGTTGAATTACATTTTCTCCTTCACTAATCTCAATTTCATTTTCTATATTTTTACAAATATTTTCTTCCTCACTATCTCTTAATCTCCCAAAAACTTCATATCCATCTTCTTTTTTGGAATTTAAATCAAATTCAATAATTAAATAATCATACAATCCATTTCCATCTTCATCAACTGCATAATCTCTAAATTCTAAAGTGCTAAAATCCTCATAATTATATTCTGAAGTTTCATAGCTTCTACTATAAGCAAAATCATAATTTGTGTCCTCTAAGGTTATTTCTGTAGAATAAGAACCCTCATACCCTTCAAGAAAAATAAACCCTCCCTCAAAATTAAGTTGAATTGCTTGTAAGCCCTCTTCAAGATAAAATTCTTGGTCATAACTCAATAGACCTTCTTCAAATAAGGTATACCAATGAATTTCATAAGTATCTTCCTCTAGTACATTAATAATTAATTCTAAAGTTAAAGAATCAAATAAATTATCATTATCTGAATCAGTTCCATAATCTGTTATCTCAATAATATTTGCTCTTGAAATTTCAAAATCTTCATAATTATACCAGGTAGTTGTATAAATATTATTTCCCCCATATTCAAAATCATTATCTTCTCCTTCGATTCCCAAATTAAGATTATATTCCCCATCAATACTCTTTGCATAAATTTCTCTCCCATTAAATTGAAGTTGAATTATATTTTCCCCTTCTTCAAAATAAAAATCATCATCTCCCATCATTTGGATATCATTTCCAAAATCAAAATCAAGTTCAGCTTTAATTTCATATTCTCCTGCTTCAGGGATATCTATTGTAGTTTCAATAATTAAATAATCGTATAATGAATTATTATCTATATCAAGGCCATAATCTGTAAAAGCACTAGCAAAGCTGGAAAGAATTACTAAAGCTAAGAAGACGCTGAAGAATAACTTAATATTGGCCATTTTGATTAAATTTGCAATAAATTGAAGGTATTTAAGTCTTTTTATAAACATTCCCCATCCTATGTAAACTTTAAAAACAAGGATAATTAAGTAAAATAATGGAAATCTTGTGGATAACAATTGTTTTAAGTTTCTTCCTCGCCCTAATTTTCATCCCAAAATGGATTCAAAAAACAAAGCAAGCTGGCCTTCTATGGGAAGACATGAATAAATTTTCAAAGCCAAAAAATATAGCTTTTTCAGGAGGAATAATTGTTGTATTCTCTTTTCTTTTAGGATCCCTATCCTACATAGCAATAAGAACATTTATTATAAAAAGCACTGAAATAAATCTAGAAATATTCGCCTTACTTTTATCAATTTCAATCCTAGCTCTTATAGGGCTTACAGATGATATTTTAGGATGGAAAAACAGAGGACTATCTATGAGATTTAGATTATTCTTAGCACTATTCGCTTCAATCCCTTTAATTGTAATAAATGCCGGAACTCAAGAAGTAGTTATCCCATTTCTAGGGGAAATTAGCTTCGGACTCTTCTACACATTAATTGTAATCCCCGTAGGAATAGTTGGAGCGACTACAACATATAATTTCCTCGCAGGATTTAACGGGCTAGAGGCAAGCCAAGGAATAATAATATTAACATTCCTCTCTTTCGTAGCTTACCAAACAAATTCATCCTGGCTATCAATCATAGGAATCTGTATGGTTGCATCACTTTTAGCATTTTATTTATTCAATAAAACTCCTGCACTTATTTTTCCAGGAGACACACTAACATACTCTGTAGGTGGATTAATAGCAATCATGGCAATTTTAGGAAATTTTGAAAGAATTGCAGTATTTATTTTCATTCCATATATTATTGAAACATTCTTAAAAATAAGAGGAAAACTAAAAAAACAATCTTTTGGGAAACCAAATCAAGATGGAAGTCTCGATATGCCTTATGAAAAAATTTACGGGCTAACACATCTATCAATATTTATCTTGAAAAAATTCAAGAAAAAAGTTTATGAAAAAGAAGTGGTGTATTTAATAAATTTATTTCAGATAATTATAATACTCCTGGCGTTGATTATCTTCAAAGGTAGAATCCTAGGTTAATATGATAAAAAAACTCTTTTCTAGCGAACTGAATAAAGGTGCTTTTATATTACTAATAACTATGAATCTTTTTAATTTTTTTAATCTTATTTTTCATTTCACGATGGGTAGATTATTGGGACCTGCAGACTATGGAATTTTAGTAGTTTTATTAGGGATAATAGAAATTTATGGAATTCCTTCTGAAGCAATTGGGAATATAATTACAAAATATACTTCAAAATTAAATTTATCCAACAATAAAGAAGAATTAAGATACCTCTTATCAAAATCATTAAAAAAAGGAATAAAATACTCATTTATATTATTCTTAATAACTCTCGTAATAGGATTGTTTTTATCCAAAATACTAAGTATAAATCTCTGGATAATTCTTACATTAAATTTGATTTCATTTAGCTTAATTTTAAATCCAATTTTAAAGGGATTTTTACAAGGAAGAAAGAAATTTACAAGACTAGGAATAAATTTTATATTCGAAGGATTTGCTAAACTAATTTTATCAATTTTCCTTGTCCTAATGGGTTTCAAAATTTGGGGAGCAATAGGAGGAATTCTAACAAGCGCATTTGCAGGATTAATTTTATCCTTTTATTTTAATAAAGACATAATAAAAGAAAAACCAAAAGAAACAAAATTCGATAAAATTTACTTAAAGGGTATTTCATATTTTATAGTTTCGATAGTTCTCTTGCTTGTTTTTAATATAGATATTTTTATAGCAAAAATATTCTTTTCCCCAGAAACAACAGGATTATACGCAGTATTATCTGTGCTAGGAAAAATATGTTTTTTTGGGACAATTTCAATTAGCAAAGCCATGTTCCCATTAACCTCTGAGAAAAAAGAAAGAGGAGAAAATCCACGAAGTCTTTTATTAAAATCAATTTTAATAACAATCCTAATTTGCGCCTGCGTATTTAGTTTATTTTTCTTTTTCCCAGAAATAATTATCAAAACACTTTATGGCCTAGAATATATTAAAATTGCTCCTCTCTTGATTTACTCTTCAATTGCGATGACAATTCTTGCCATAAGCAACCTTATTCTTCTATATGGCCTATCAACAGACAGCTTAAAAAATTCAGCCTGCCTTTTCATTCTACCAATCATAGAAATTGTAAT
Organism: Candidatus Woesearchaeota archaeon; assembly: GCA_964482075.1. Lineage (GTDB taxonomy): Archaea > Nanobdellota > Nanobdellia > Pacearchaeales > GW2011-AR1 > CAYZVU01. Next base: position 12,125 of record CAYZVU010000007.1, read on the forward strand.
TCTAGTAATATATCATGGGAGCTTAATAGAATATCTTTTTGCACTTATATTCTTTAATATAATCATGCTTATAGCCACAATTCTATTTTTTATAAAATGGGAAAAGAAAAAATAGCAATAATAATACCATCCTATAACGAGGAAAAAAGAATAGAAAGAACTCTCAAAGAATATCTTTCATTTTTCAAAAAGAAAAAAGAAAAATTTGAAATTATTGTATCCATAAATGGAACCTCAGACCAAAGCCCAAAAATAATAAAAAAAATTGGGGCAAAACACAAAGAAATAAAAATTCTTGAATTTAAAAGAGGCGCCAAAGGATTTGCAATAACCGAAGGATTCAAGGAAGCTCTAAAAAGCAATATAGACCTAATAGGATTTGTTGACGCAGACATGGCCACCCCGCCAGAAGCATTTTATGATTTAATTAAAAAAACAAAAAATTCTGAAGGCTCAATCGCAAGCAGATGGATGAAAGAAAGCATAATAAAAACCGAACAATCTTTTATGCGAAAATTTGTCTCCAGAGGATTTAATTTAATTGTTAAAACACTTTTTTTAATGAATTATAGAGATACTCAATGTGGAGCAAAATTATTTAGGAAAAATGTAATAAAAAAGATTCTCCCAGAAATAAAACTAACAGAATGGGCATTTGATGTAAATCTCCTTTATCTCTGTAAAAGAAATAAATTCAAAATAAAAGAAATCCCAACAACTTGGTCTGAGCCAGGCGGAACAAGATTAAATCTAAAAAAAGTCCCGTTACAAATGTTTCTAAGTATCGTAAGGTTAAGGCTAATTTATAGTCCATTTGAAAAAATAAGTAAACCATTTAAGCCGTTAATAGGCTTGATTTATAAAATCACAAAATGAAAATTTTAATATTAAATTGGAGAGATATTAAACATCCCCAAGCAGGAGGCTCAGAATTATACTTTCATGAAATGGCAAAAATCTGGATAACAAAAGGGCACGAAGTAGATTGGATTTGTGGAGGATGGGAAAATTGTAAAAAACAAGAAACTATTGATAAAATAAATATTATCCGAACAGGGAAAACATTTAGTCTATATTTATTTGCTCCAATAGCCTATTTAAAATTAAAGAAAAAGCCAGATGTAATAATTGACATTGAAAATGGTATACCTTTCTTCTCTCCTTTTTTTTCAACAAAACAAAAAATTCTACACATACACCACATACATCAAGATGTCTGGTTAAAAGAATTTAATTTTCCCCTATCTCAAATAGGAAATTTTTTAGAATCAAAACTTATGCCATTTATTTATAAAAAAATTCCAACCACAACTCTTTCAGAAAGTTCAAAAAAAGAAATATTAGAGAAAAAATATGCAAACAATATCCCAAAAATGATTCCTCCTGGAATAGAATTTTATAAAACAAAAAAATTCAAAAAAGCAAAAGAACCAACATTACTTTTTTTAAATCGAATAAAAAAATACAAGGGGCTGGAGATACTCCTAAAAGCAGTAAAAATCCTACAAAAAGAATCTTCTCAAAAATTCAACTTATGGGTTGTTGGAGAGGGGGACGATAGAAAAAGAATGGAAGATTATGCTAAAAAAAATAATTTAAAAAATATTCAGTTTTTCGGAAGAGTAAGTGAAGGCAAAAAAATAGAACTCATGCAAAAAGCATGGGTCTTTATTAATCCAAGTTTTAAAGAGGGGTGGGGAATAGTAAATATAGAATCAAACTACTTCGGAACCCCTGTTCTCGGAAGCAATGTAGGGGGAATAAAAGATTCAGTGAATTCGGGGAAAACAGGACTATTATTTGAATATGGAAATTCAGATGAACTCGCTAAAAAAATAAAAAAATTAATTAATGATAAAAAACTCTTAAAAAATATGGAAAAAGAATCTATAAAGTGGGCAAAAAAATTCTCATGGGAAAATGCTGCAAATAAATTTCTAAAAGTAATTGAGAGAAAATGAACGAAAAAAAATTCTATGAAGAATATTATAATAAAGAAGAAGAAATTCAAAATAAATCTCAAAATAAAAGATTAGAAAGAGAATTTTTACTTAAATTTCTCACAAGAAATAAAAATATACTAGACGCAGGATGTGGCCCAGGATTTGAAACAAATTTCCTACATAAAAGGAGATTTAAAGTAGAGGGGTGCGATATTTCAAAAACAGGGATTAACGAAGCAAAAAAAATTAATAATGGGCCAAAATACTTTATCCACGATTTCACCAAATCTCCCACAAAAAAGAAATATGAAATAATTTACAGCTTTGATGTAATAGAGCATATCTTCGATTATAACTCATTTTTAGAAAATATAAAAAAATCTCTCTCTCAAAAAGGAATTTTATTATTATCAACCCCAAATGCAAAAAACATTGAAAATAGAATAAAATTATTATTAGGACTTACAGATTTTATTGACCAAGACCCTCATATAAGATTTTTCACAAATGAAAGATTAAAAAAAATTATTGAAAAAAAAGGATTTAGAGTTATCTCTTTTGGAGGCACAAAAAGAATTCCAAGCCTAGGAATATCAAAATCAAAAATATATAAATCACTTGGGGGCTCAATATTTATCCTTGCAATAAAAAAATGAAACCAATAATAACTCTCGAATTTGATGATTCTTTTAAAGAAACAGTAAAAAACGTTCTTCCTTTGTTAAAAAAATATAATCTAAAGGCAACTTTTGCAGTAATAGCAAATCCAGGGATAAAAGAGATAGATGGAATAAATCTAATTTCCAAGGAAGAAATAAAAAAAATAGTTGCAGAAGGACACGAAATCGCCTCACATACCCTAAACCACTCTGTACTCGGGAAGAAAAAAATAATCTCATTAAGAAACTTAAAAAATTTGATTCAAGTAAAAAATATCAACTATCTTAAAAAAATATTCTTATTCAGAAAAAATAATAAGCAAGTAAATAAAAATTCTGAAGAAGAAATTAAAGAATCTCAAAAAAATTTAGAAAAAATTTCCCCTGTGAGTTCAATAACCTACCCTGGAGGAGCATATGATAAAAAGACCCTTCAAATTGTAAAAAGATTTTATTCATCTGGAAGAACAGTAGATAGGGGACTTAATTCGCCAAAATCAAATAAATATCAACTAAAGGCCATGCTTTGGGATAAAAAAACTTCTAAAGAAGAATCTTCCAAATGGATAAAAAAAACAATTAAAGAAAAAAAATGGCTAATTGAAGTTTTTCATTTAGTTGCAGAAAATAATAAAAAAAACTATGAATATTTCACAAACTTGAAAATATTCGAAGAGCATCTCAAGATTCTTAGGAGATTAAAAGATAAAGGGATAATTGAGATTAAAAAAAGGAATGAAATTTATTAATCAAGAACCTCAACAATCACTACAAGTGGAAGATTCCCATCCGGAATCATATTTGGGCCATAAGTTTGAACAACTTTAAATTTATCAGGATTTGAAAAAACATATTCAATTACCTCTAAGCTCCCACCCTCATTTCTATTTAGATAATAATAAAATGAGAGCACAATATAAGAAGGGGCATGCAACTCAATCCGATTTAAAAGATCCGTCTTATTCGCAAGATTATGATTTTCTATATTATATGGACGCTCAGCATAATAAACAGTCTCAGCAGATTCTTCTGTAACTAAAAAAGATTCATTCTCCATAGTATGCTCATTAATCCAAAGCCCAGCCTGCTTTAATTCTAAAAACGAAGTTTTTTTCAAATTAATAATTTGATCTGCTTGTGAAAGGCTAGTAAATAAAAAAATCCCTAGCAAAAGAGCAATTAAAATAATCGGCAGCACTTTTGAAAACTTTTTAGCATAAGAATAAAAATCCCCCAAGCCCTTAGCACAAATTAAGAAAATAACTGGATAAAAAATAAGATAATAACGATCTTCTGCAGAAACAGGAGAAAATAACCAAGCAAAAACTCCAATACCTAAAATCAACCAAACAAAGAGAAAGAAAAACTTATTTGAGTCAGAATTTTTTCGAAAACTATACTTAAGTGTAAGAAAAAAATTAAATAAAATCCAAGCTAAAGATAAAAAGAAGACAATCATTACAACCAGCCCAGCCCATCTCAAAGAAAGCATAAGATGTCCAAAAAAAGAAGGAAGGAATGATATTTTAGTTATAATGCCCGCAGAAGAAATTTCATAAAAAGCAATTAAGCTACCAAATTTAAAAAACTCCCAAAGAAAAAAAGGAACAACAACTAAAAAAGAGACTAATGCAAAAATCCAAATTTTCTTATTTTTTATGAAATTTAATTTTTCTGTGCAAAGAATATAAATTGCAAAAAGAAAAACCAACGCAAAGGAAGTAAATTTCATCAAAAAAGACAAACCAACAAAAAACCCTGCAAGTGCAAAATAAATCCAAGATTTATTTTTAAGATATCCGTAAAAGAAAAAGAAAATTGCTCCAAGCCATAAAAAAATCAAAGGAATATCAACAAGAATTCTACTAGAATAAAAATTAAAAACCCAAAAACCTCCAAGAAAAATCATTGCAATGGTTCCAACAATACGATTAAAAAATAATTTCCCCAATCGATACATAAAATATAATCCCCCAATCGATGTTAATAAAATGAAAATTCTCACCCAAAATTCACCTAATCCAAAAAGATAAATTATAGAAATGACCATTGGCAACAAAACTGGCCGAATCGCATTGACAGGGTAATCCATAATTCCAACCCAAGTTTTCGCAATTCCCAAATAATCTGCCTCATCCCACCAAACAGGCTGGCTAGAAGTCAATACAAAATAATATATCCTTATTGCAATTAAAATTAAAAAAGAAATCAAGAAAAACCAATTCTTATTATCCCCCACATATTTTTGAATTTTATGCCAAATATCTTTGAAAAATTCCTTATTTAATGCCATAAAATTAAGAATATTCTCCAAGTTAAAAGGCTTTCTAAAGTATACTCGTTTAAACAATTAACTTAATAAATCAGACTATCCCAAAGAATCTATGGCAAAGAATAAGATAATTGCTTCAATAATAATCCCTACTTTCAATAGACCAGAACAAATTAAAGAAACAATCAAATCCATAAAAGATAACAAGTTTCCTAAAGAAAAGTTTGAAATAATAATAATTGATGATGGCTCAAAGGAAGATTATTCAAAAACAATTTCTCAATTGAAAAAGAAATATTCAAACATAAAATATTACAAAAATAAGAAAAATCTCGGGCCCTCTTCTTCAAGGAATAAGGGGATAAGCATCTCAAAGGGAGAAATAATTTTATTCACAGATGATGATTGCATTGTTCCAAAAAATTGGGTAAAAACATATGTAGATTTTTTAGAAAAAAATAAAAAAGTCGCAGGAGTCGGAGGATGCACAACTCCGAGCTCAGAAAACCTTGTAGGGAAAATAGAAAGATTAAAAGAAAAAATACTCAAAATAAATGTCTCTGAAATAAAAATAGGCAAGGAAGAAATCCCCACAGGATTCACAGGGAATATGTCTTACAGAAAAAAAATCTTAAAAGAATTTAAAGGTTTCAATGAAAAATTAAAAAGAGGGGAGGATATGGATTTGAAAGAAAGGATATCCAAAAAATATTCTTTAGCTGCACACCCACTCTTAGTAATCCACAAACATGATTTTAACTTTGACTATCTTTTATCAAGAATAATAAAGGAAGGCTTAGATACGCAACCCTCTGGCGGAAAATTCAAAAAAACATGGATAATAATATCCCGAAGCCCAAAAATGATTTACAAAGTAATTAAAAAAACAATAAAATATAGAAAAAATGCAAAGCAATAAAACAAAATTAAAATTCATAAAAGACATATTTAACAAGAAATTAGACACACTAAATTTTTTTGTTATCTCCAAATGTAATTCTAGATGCATTGGTTGTTTTAACTGGAAAAACCTCAATAAACCAAATGATTTAACATTAGAAGAAATAAAAAAAATCTCAAAATCAATGCCCAAATTTAGACATGTTTTATTCTCAGGGGGAGAACCAACACTAAGACAAGACCTTCCAGAAATTTGTGAGATATTCCACAAGAATAATAATATTTCTTCAATAGGAATCCCTTCAAATGGAATCATAACAGAACAAGTAATAAAAATCGCAAAAGGGATAATGGAAAAAAATCCTTCTCTAGAAGTTGGAATATACTTTTCTTTAGATGGACTGGAAAAAAATCATGATTTACTCAGAGGAATTAAAGGAAATTTTAAGAAAGTAACAAAATCCATAAAAGAATTAAACAAGCTAACAAAAGAATTCCCTCAATTAGATATAAGTGCCAATACAGTAATATCAAACATTAATTACAAAGAAATCCCTCAATTAGTAGAATTTGTGAAAAAATTAAAAGTAAGCTCTCATACCTTTGACCTTCTTAGGGGAGAAGTGAAAGACAGAATAAAAATAAATTTACCTCCAATTAAGGAAATAAAGAAACTAAACAAAATAAGAGAAGAAATAAAAAATTATTACACTCAAAAAGATCCACTTCCACAAAAAATATTTTCAAGGCTAAAAGAAAGATATTTGCTTTATACTCAGATGAGAGTTTTAAACAAGAAAAAACTGCCCTTTGACTGTCTCGGAGGAAAAAACATTGCAGTAATATATGCAGAAGGGGATATGGCCCTATGTGAAATTTTGCCTCCAATTGGGAACCTAAGAAAAGAAAATTACAACTTTAAAAAATTATGGAAAAATCAAAAGGCTCAAAATCAAAGAGAAATTATAAAAAATCACAAATGCGATTGTACTCATTTTTGCTTTTTGTCTGGAAGTGTGGACCACAGTGCAAAAACAATTTTTTTAAAAATGCCTTTTAGATACTTTTTCAAAAAATGAAATCTCAACCAGAAGTAAATGTTATTGTATGTACAAAGAACAACCAAGACATAATCTCAAAATGTCTAGATTCTATAAAAAATCAAACCTACAAAAAAATAAAATGCATTGTAGTTGATGATAATTCTACAGACAAAACAAAAGAAATAATAAAAAAATATCCAAAAATAAATTGTATAAAAACAACAGAGAACAAAGGGCCTTCATATAATAGAAATATTGCAATAAAGAAATGTTCTGGCAAATATATAATAACAATGGATAGCGATGCTATTTTAAAAAAGAATTGGGTAGAATTAATGGTAAAACTCATGGAAGAAAATGAAAATATTGGAATCGCTTCTGGTAAAATACTTTTTGCAGACAGAAAAGATATAATCAATATGGCAGGCGGAGGTATGAATTGCATTGGACTCCCTAGGCACTTTGGAGCAGGGGAAGAGAGAAATTTGCCTGAATTTAATAAACAAAAAAAATGCCTTTATCTCTGCAGTGCCTCAATGATTATTCGAAAATCCACATTAGACAAAATAGGCTTATTTGATGAAGAATACTTTTATGGATATGAAGACCTTGACCTGTGCTGGAGAGCAAATCTCGCAGGATTTGAAGTAATTTATCATCCTAAGCCAGAATCATATCATGAAACAAATAATACCATAAATAAAATTCCATCTCAGAAAATAACCTTCATTGGGAATAGAAATCGCCTCCTCACATTGTTAAAAAACTACTCACGAAAAAAAATAATAATTTGTTCTCCTCTAATCCTAGCACATATGACTTATCTCCTACTCTTTAGAAGAAATAAAAAAGCAATAATTTCAGCATATATATGGCCAATAAAAAATTTAAAAAAAGTCTTAAAAAAGAGAAAAGAGATTTCAAATATAAGAAAATGAAACAAATAATAACCTGGAACGGGATGACCACTACAAGAATGAGCGGAGGAGACCTCTATACAAAAAAACTAATAGAACTATCTCCAGGGGGAAAGACAGTAATTTTATCCAACAACTCTTCTTCAATATTAAAAAAATCCCAAAACATAAAGAAAATAATCTCAGACTCAAAATCCACAGAAACATTGGCAGGACTAATAACATTATATCTAAAAAGAACAATAAAATCCATTAAAAAAATTAAAAAAGATAATCAAGAATATGACATTGCAATAAGCTCCTCTCCTTTTTTATTTGATATCCTCCCGCTAGTATTTTGTAAGGCAGAGAAGAAAGCAATAATTTTGTTTCATACAATACCTGAAAGAAAACCCACTAGTTTCAAGACAAAATTCAGATTTATGCTAACGAAAATAGAAAATAAAATATCTTCAAAAATAATTAAAAAATATTTCAATATAATAATAGCAGGTAATGAGATTGTTAAAAAAGATATGATGGGAAAGTTCCCAGATAAAGACATAATCCTATCTCATGCAGGAATAGATGCCAATAAAATAGATTCTTACAAAAAAGAAAAAAAAGACAAGAATCTCGCCTGTTTTATTGGACGATTAACAACTCAGAAAGGAATTTTAGATTTAATTGAAATAACGGAAAATCTAAATGAAAAAAATCCCAAGTTGAAATTAATCTTAATTGGTGATGGCCCAGATAAAAAAGAACTAATAGAAAAAATACCCAAAAAACTCAAAGAAAAAATCATTATCAAAGGATTTCTAAGTGAAGATGAAAAATATAAAATATTAAAAAAATCCCAATTCTTTTTCTTCCCAAGCTATGAAGAGGGTTGGGGAATCGCACTAGCAGAGGCCTTATACTGTAATTGCCTATGTCTTTGCTATAAACTGCCCCACTATAAGGGAATCTTCCAAAATTACCCTATTTATTCAAAATTAGGAAACCCAAAAGAATTTGCAAAAACATTTGAAGAAAATAAAAATAAATCCCCTCTGTCAACCCAAACAAAATTCATAAAAAAATATAATTATGAAGAAATAGTAAAACTTTTATTTAAAAATCTAAAGTAAATAAAAATCACCTCCCTTCTCAAATAATTTGTTTCTTTTTAATCAATATTGCACGACAAAGTCGTGCGAAACAGGGTGGGTGGGGAAAAAGAAACAAGCTAAAATAAATCTACTTAGTTCCGCCAACACTTTTCCAAGCATCACTATATTTTCTTCTTCTCACATAGCTATTAAAAAATAAATTAACCCAAACATATAATCTAAAGGGATAAATCCAAAGAGTGTAAAAAAATTCTTTAAAAGTATTAGCATACATAAAAGGAATCAAGCCACCTGCGACCTCATTAAAGAAAGTCTTCATTCGAGGAATCTTTTTCAAACTAACATATTTTGAGATATTGTCATGTGCTCCAGCAGTTCTTCTCTTTTGTTTAAGAAACTCATTGATTTTAACAGGGAATTTAACATAAACCAAAGCATTTTCAGAATATTTTATTTTCCAATCCTTAAGGTAGAACATGATTGGGACAATTGTATCTTCGCCAACATCCAAAGGAAATTTCTTAATGACTTTATTTCTAAATGCCCAAAGATATCCAGAGCACTCTAAAAACTTATTTTCCAAAAATCTCTCTCGCCTCCATTTGTGAGCTGCGTAACAGAGCATATGAGACCAATAACCATACAGGGTTCCTTTATTATCTGCAGAGACAGGCCTACCAGTAACACAACCAACCCGAGGATTCTCAAAATGTTTCAAAATCTCCCCCACAGAATTATCTGAAACATAAACATCCCCATCACTTAAAATTATAATATCCCCTTTTAGTTTTGGAAGAAGCAGGTTTAGGGCATAGGACTTTCCTTTTCCTGGATCTTTGAATAATTTAATACTCTTGTTCTTCTTAAAATATTTGCTCACAATCTCCTGCGTCTCTTTGTCTGGCGCTGCCACAATAAGCTCGTAGTTTTGTTTGATATTTTGTTTTGTGAATGATTCTATTGCCTTACCAATTGTTTTAGGTTCATTGAATGACGTTATTACTATTGATATCATAAAAACTCAGAGAAAAAAGAGGTTTTAAGGATTGTGTAGGTGTTGTTGAAATATAATAATCCTTAAAAATAGAAAAGATAATTAATTAATTATGATAGGATTACCAGAGGTTATTCAGGATGTTGCGATGGACAATGAAATGGATTATGTTTGTGGTTGTGATTTTTCTGAAGATGAATTTAGTTTTGATGGATTTAATGAGACGGAGGCGGTGTTTATTTATGGGGATTCTCAAGGGAATTTAGAAGGTCATTGCTTTAAACCATTGGGAGATCGAAAATTTTCATTTCAAAAAGGTGATGATTTTAAGAGTCTTAGTGTTAAAGAAGCAAGAGAAAAAGGTTATACTCTTCCTGAGATTGCGAAGGTTTTGTATGGTCCTGGTGGGATTAGTAAGGAGGAGTATATTGAGAGGGAAGTTGATTGAGGGGAAATTTTTTAAGGAAAAGATTATGAATTGCCGAGCGAAGGAAAGAGGTTTTAAGGATTGTGTGGGTGGGGAAGTGTGACTAAGAGGAGATTTGGATTTATGCCTAATTTTGTTTTAAATTATTTGATTAAACCGAATAGGATAAAGCATCATTTGAAAAATTTGACAATGACTTATATTGCGTTGTATTTGGTTGGATTTTATGATTTAGTAAGAGAGAGAATTATGAAGCCTGTTTATCGAAGTTTGCCGTTGAATTTTAAAGTTTGGTATGATAGGGCGAGGTATAAGTGCTTAGGAAGATTTTTAAACAATTCTATCCGAGCCATAATAGGGGTGTGGAGTATCACAATTCATTTCTCGGATATATAAACTTGCAGAATATAAACAACTTTTTGGATTATTTTTCAACTCTTCAACATATTGAAAACATTTTACTTTATATTTAAATTTTTCATCAGGTTTTATTTTATCACAATAAAATTCCTCTAAGTTTTTAGCTGCTAAGAGAGTATAACATTTACTTCTCCAGTGAGTTGTTTTCTCACAAAGAAAGTCATTATTTGTCATTACTGCGACATCTGTAAAACATTCATCTTGAAGATAATCCCATGTTTTTTCACAAAGGCTTTCTTCTTTTAATTCTATTGCTAGTTTATGATAACATGCTCCACTATAAACTTCAAGATCACATAATGAGGGGTCTTGATTTATAATTGCTAATTCTGTTATACAAATATCTTTTATTGAATGATCTCCAAATTTTTCTTCCCCAAAAGAATTACAAATTTTAATTGAGGGGTTTTTTTGAAGATATGTTCTCAAACAAATACTCATATATTTTTCATATCCCGCTTCTGTACATATTTTTGGATCTTCTTTTTCTATTGCTTTTTGTGAAAGGTATTGTGGATCATATCCCATTAATTTTTGGTATTGTAAATCTAATAATTCTCCTTCACAATATTCTTTTAATTCAATAAAGTCCCCTCTTTTTGATAAATCACTTTTTCTTAAATCTTTAAGTAAAATTGTAGACTTTGATATAATTTCAACCGGACCTTTGCAAGTAGTTTTGAAACTATCTGAAAAATTAATTTTTTTGTAATAAGGAATGTGCCCTTTTAGTTCAATTTTACAATTTTCTCTAGTGCCTCTTACTTTTATCTTTCCCATCTCTTGTCTTCCTTCTAAGTTGTTGCATTGGTCTACTTTATTTTTAACACAACCAAAATATCCCCCATCATAAGGGCAAAAAGTAAGCATATTGAATATAATATGAAGTGCTATTAGAATTATTATTGGAGTTATAATTATTAGAATGATCCTCTTTTTTTGCATGTTTAATCTAATTTTTAACTCTATAAAAATGTTTGGGCATTCTATAAAAAATAAGATAAAAGAGGTATATTGGAGATAAAATGAAAACTAAGCTATTATTTATCTGTTCTGGTAATTTAAGGGATAGATAATTCTTTAAATGGGGGATAATTGGTTTTTCTATGGCAACCTATTCACATTCTCGGGTTTCCTGTTTTGAAAATTGTCCTTATCAGTATAAGCTGAGATATATTGATAGAATAAAGCCAGAGAGCCCTACGACAATTGAGGCGTTTATGGGAAGTATGGTTCATGAGGCTTTGGAGTATTTGTATAAGTTGAAGAAGTTTAAGAAAAGGGTTGCGAAGGCGAGTATTATAAAAAAATATAGAGATTTGTGGGCAAATAATTCTGCATCGCTAAGTGTTTCTGGTCCGTATTTTAGAAATCTTTCTCGAGGGCGGTTTTGAGAGGGGATATCTTTTATTTTCATTGATTAAAAGAAGAATAAAGGAATTTTAAAGTTTTCTTAATATTTGAATCTTTTTTCATATTCTTTGTGGTCTAGCCATTCGAGAACAATTGTAACTATTTTCAATGTTCCCCCTTCAATTGAATAAATTAATCTCCAAGCCTCTGGTAAATTATATTTCCAGAGAT
>CAYZVU010000008.1:0-22139 GCA_964482075.1 Candidatus Woesearchaeota archaeon
TTCGACTTTTTGACAACTCAATGTCTGAATCCCGAAGTTAACTACCTGACTTACAAAAATAGAGGGGGTTGGAGGTTTTTAAGATTGTTGGTTTGATCCCCAACTTCTCATTTTATTTCCTTTTAGCTTTTTATCAAGCATCTCCAATTCTTCATGAATTCCTTCAATTAAATCATATTGTTTTGCTTCTTCCAAAGTTACCCATTTATATTCTGTTAAGGCAGGGCATAATCTCACTTCATTATTATTTTTTGGCTCTGCAGACATACTTACAATTATAGTCGGAATTCCTTTATTAATAAATGAAATACTTGTAACATAATAAATATTTTTTATTTCTAATCCAATTTCTTCCTTACATTCTCTTTTTAAAGCATTTTCAAAAATATTATACCAATGAGAATTTGTATCTTTTTCCCTCAAAACATAATCCAAAACTTCTAATTTCCCTCCGGGCACAGTCCATTTCCCGGGGAATGCTTTTTCCCAATCTGCTCTTTTTGTGATTAAATATTTATTATCTTTTACAAGAATCCCGGTAATTGCAAGATAATGTGCTTTATTTTTATTGTATTCCATAGACTTTAAGAGAAAAAAGCCTTTTTATTAATTATTGTGATTAATTTTATAAACTCTAATCCCAATGTGTAATAATGAGAAAAGAGTTGGGAACCTTTTTAGTATTGATTTTTTGTATTTCATTTATTTCTGCAGGATTTTTTCAACCTACCGGGAATGTGGTTGATGAGAATAATTATGAGCTTGGGAGAATATGTAGTTTATATAGGCATAATTTTAATTTGTTTTGTTTCGATGGGAGTTCAAAGAATTGTGATTGTGTGGAAGTTAATAATTGGCTAACTAAAAGGTCTCTTGGAAGATTAAGGTGTGCACTTTGTATTGAAGCTCCTGAAATTTCTTGTGAAGATGGAATTCAAAATCAAGCTGAGGATGGAATAGATTGTGGGGGGGCTTGTGAAGATTGTGAAGAGGAATTAATTTGTGAGGATTCAGATAAAGGAAGAGATTATTTTGCGAGAGGCTCGACAGGGAAAACTAATATTAGAAAAAAAGATAGGTGTTCGGGGGATAGTCTTAGAGAATATTATTGTGAGGGGAATGAAGTAAAGTCTGAAGTTGTTAGTTGTGAATTTGGGTGTTTTTCTGGGGAATGTTTTGAAGAGGAAGTTTATTTAGGGGATGAAAAAAAATATTTTGAATTTAATTTTGGAGAATATAAATTTCCTTATTATTCTAATTATGATCTTGAGAAAAATGAAATTGTAGAAAAGGCAGTGATTGTTATTCATGGGAATTCTCGAACTGCACAAAGTTATTTTGATTCAATTATGAGAGCGTCTGAGATAGTAGATGAAACTTCTGAAACAATAATTATTGCACCTCATTTTTTGATTAAGGAAGATGTTTATGATGAAGATTTGTTTTATTGGGATTCAAATTCTTATTGGAAAATTGGTCATAAGTCTTCAAGAAGTTTAAATTCAAGAAAAAGTTCTTTTGATATTGTTGATAATTTTGTAGAGGAGCTTGCTGACAAAGATAAATTCCCTAATTTAAAAGAGATTGTCATTGTAGGGCATTCTGCAGGAGGGCAATTTGTTAATAGATATGCTGCAGGTAATCAAGTGGATGATTTAATTGATATCACTTATATTATTGCTAATCCTTCGTCTTATTTATATTTTGGTGATGAAAGGTGGGTTAGAGGAAAACTAAAAGAGCCAGATTATTGGACAAAAAACTTTTTGTGCACATCCTATAATGATTATAAATATGGGTTGGATAATAAAAATTCTTATATGAAAAGATTAATTCGTTCTGAATTAGAAGATAATTATGAGGAAAGAGATGTTGTTTATTTACTTGGAGAAGAAGATAATGATCCTAAAGGAAGCGCATTGGATATTGGCTGTGAGGCGAGGTTGCAGGGGAGAAATAGATTAGATAGAGGGAAAAAATATTTTAATTATTTAGAGGAAGAACTTCCAAATAATAATCATAAAAAAGTTTATGTGAAAAATGTAGGACATTCTGCAAGAGGCATGTTTACTTCTACTGAAGGTGTTGGTGAAATTTTTAGTTAATTAGAAATTCTTTTTTATAAGTTCTTGGACATTGGGGGAGGGGTTTCCTTTGCCTTGTTTAATGTTTTCAATCGATAACCATTTTATATCCGTTGTTGGGGATATTGGTTTAATTTCCTCTGGGTTTTTTAATTCAGTTAAATAATTTATTAAAACAATTATCATTTTTTCCTTTGTTTTAGGATTTTCATAAAGAATATTTGGCATTAGAGATTTTAAAATTTTTATATCTGCATTAGTTTCTTCTTTAGTTCTTTTTGTGCAAGCTTCTTCTAAAGACTCGCCTTCTTTCACTCTTCCTCCTGGGAGTTTGTAGAATGGGTCTTTATCATCTTTTGCAACTAATATTTTTCCTTCTTTTAGAATTACTGGCCCTGAGGCTATAATCGTTTTCATCGTCTTTTATGAAATCGTTTTGATTCTTCAAATATTAATCTGAAAATGTTTTTTACAAAATTTTTGTCTAATCCACTTTTATCTATTTTTGATTTCATAATTTCTTCTTCTTTTTGATTGTCTTCTTCAGGGATATTTCTTGCCAACCTATATCTTTTGATTCTTTCTATAATTTTAAATCTTTTTTTTATGAGTAAAATTAATTGATTATCAATTTTATTAATCTCATTTCTTAGTTGAATAAATTCTTTTGTCATGTTTATATGAGTTAATTTTTGTTTAAAAGATTTATTGTAGTTTTGGGACATATGTTTTTGAGGAAATATAAGTTTATAAGAACGAAATTGCTGGATTTTAGATGGGTTATATTGATATGTTAAAAAAAGGCAAGGTTAATGATGTTAAGCTTGCTAGTTCTGGGAGGAAGGATGCTTTGGATAATCAAGGTGGGAAGTGTGCTCTCTGTAAGACTGTTTTGAATCGTTCTTATTGCAAATATGTTGATGAGGGTAGGGGAATGAAGATTTTTTGTTTGGATTGTTTTTTTGGGAAGAAAAAGTAGTTATTTGATTAATTTTATCTTTGGATTTTTTTTGGTATTTAATTCAATTATTGCCATTTTATTTTCTACTGCGGCACCTGGGTTTAATAAAATTGTTTTTTTAATTTTGTCTTTGCCTTGGTTCTCATGCATATGCCCCCCAATATGTAATTTTGGTTGGTATTTTTCAATAATTCTTCTTATCATTTTTGAACCATAGTGCTTTCCTTCTACTATTTCCCCTGCAGTAGAATTTCTTATTATATCTAGTTTGGTGTTATATGGGACATTGTGAGAAATAAAAATTACTTTTTTATTCTTATTTTCGTTTGAAAATTTTTTGAATAATTTATCTAATTTTTTTCTATATCTTTTATATTCTTTTGATTTTACTTCTCCAGGGGATGTCCCCCCAAATGCTCCAATAAAAATATAGTCTTCAAATTTAAAGTAAGAGTAGTCAAATCTTTTGATATTTTTATATTTTTTAATTATTTTTTTAAAAAAATCTTGTTTGTCCCATTCCCATTCTTCTTTCCCATATTTTTTTTGATTAACACTATCATTAACTCTTGTATAATCAATGTTCCCAATTAGAGTAAATATGGGGCATGGTAGAGAATTTAATTTTTTAAGAATCGGTTCTCCCATTTTTAGATCTTTTAACATAATTTCTTTATATTTTTTCTTTCCTATTATCTCCCAAAGATTTGTTTGTTTCCCATAGCAATATTTAAACCATATTTCTCTATAGTGAAATGGGAAATAATCCCCTAGGGAAATAACTATATCTGGTTTTTCTTTTTTTATTCTATTGAGAAGTTTTTGGGAAAGTTTCCCGTGGAAGTCGCCGATTACTATTATTTTCATTTTAAGGATTAATTCTTGTAGGAGTTCGAGGGAAAGGGATAGAATCTTTTATTGTGTCAAAATTACAAACCCATGCTGCAAATCTTTCAATCCCGAGGCCAAATCCAGAATGCGGAACAGCGCCGTATCTTCTAGAATCTAAATACCAATCAGAAGCACCTAAATCCATTTTAGCTTTTTTTAATCTTTGTTTTATTTTTTTTAAATCAGGTTCTCTCTGTGAGCCATCAACAATTTCCCCAATTGAAGGAGCCAATAAATTAAAATTAGTTCCAGTCCCAAGTTTTTTCAAATCTTCCCCATGATAAAATTTTAACAAATTTAAAGGATAATTTGTCACAAAGATAAAATCATCACCATAATATTTTGCTAAACTTCTTTCCTCTGCAGATTTAAAATCATCCCCCTGCTTTATTTTATGTCCTTTTTTTTGTAAAGTTTTAATTGCTTCATCATAAGTAATTCTCTTAAATGGCGCTTTAATTTTTTTTAATAATTTTAAATCTCTTTCAAGAACATTCAATTCATTTTTATTTTCTTCAAGAACTTTTTTAATTGCGTGAACTAAGCATTGTTCTGCAATTTTCATATTTTCTTCATGATTTGCCCAGGCAGTTTCAACTTCAAAATGCCAAAATTCAGTTACATGCCAAGGAGTTTTAGATTTCTCTGCACGAAATGACGGCGCAATAGAGTATGCTTTTTCAACAGCACTAATAAAATTCTCTGCATAAAATTGCCACGATTGTGTAAGGTAGGCTTTCTTATCAAAATATTTTACTTCAAAAGTATCTGAGCCTTCTTCACTTGTTGCCCCGCTTAAAGACGGAGCCTCAATTTCAGTATAACCCATTTTATGCATTAACTCATGAAATGCAAACATAACAGTACTACGAATTTTCATACTCGCTGTCATCTTTCTAGACCTCAGCCACAAATGCCTTCTATCCCCTAAAAGCTCTTCATTCAAATCTTTGTTAATTGGATAATCTTCTGCAATATGGATTATGTTTATTTTAGAAACTTCAATCTCAAAGCCTGTTGGTGCTCGTTTGTCTTCTTTGATTGTTCCTTCAATTTCAATAGATGATTCAATTTTAAGTCCATCAATTTCATTCCATTGCTTTTCAAATTTATCTCTTTTTAAAATACATTGAATAATATTTGAAGAATCTCTTAATACAACAAATTTCATTTTGTTTGAGCCTCTTTCTCTAAAGACCCAGCCTCTTACAGCTACTTTTCCAGAGCCTTTGTTTATTGCTTCAGATATTTGTAGGAATTTCATTTTAAGGAGTCAACCTCGTTCTATCTCTTGGGAATAATACTGCTTCACGAATATTTTGAATTTTAAGCATAAGCATCAATAGCCTTTCAACACCCATTCCAAACCCTGCGTGAGGGGGAGCTCCGAATCTAAAACTATCAATATAAGATTTGAAATCTTTTGGATTCAAGTCTCTTTCTTTAAGTTGCTTCTCTAAAATTTCTGGGATATGAACTCTTTGTCCCCCAGAGGTAATTTCCATTCCATTGTAGATTGCATCAAATCCATGAGATAGATATTTCCCCTTTGGCATAATGTAGAAAGTTTTTCCAGTAATTGGCCAATCATGAACAAAAACAATTGTATCTGGGAATAATTCTCCTAATTTTTTTTCTCCTTCTCCTGTTAGGTCTGTTTTTTCTATTTTTATTTTAGATTTTTTTAAAAGATTATTCGTTTCTTCAAAAGTCATATATTTTGTTTTTGGAACTTTTAAGTTTACTTTTAAAATTTCTAATTCTTCTTTATTTTTTTCTAAAATTTTTTTAATAATAAATTGAACACATTCTCCCATGATTTTCATAACATCAAATTCATCTGCAAAAGCCATTTCAAAATCAAATTGTCTTGATTCGTTTAAGTGTCTTGGAGTATTGTGTTTTTCTGCCCTCCAGACTGTAAAAATTGTGTGGACTTTTTCAAGAGCACATGCAATCATTTGTTTGTATAGTTGGCAACTTTGGGAAAGGTAGGCGTCTTTTTCAAAATATTTCATCTTGTAAAGTTCTGTTCCGCCTTCTGAGCTTGCGCTGATTATCGAGGGGAAAACAGCTTCAATTGAACCCATCTTCTCCATAAATTCTCTAAACGCTTGCATCATCGTTGCTTTAATTTTAAAAATTGCTGAAATTTCAGGTTTTCGAATATCTAAAAATCTATGATCTAATCGTGTAGAAAAATCTGTTGTGGTTGTTTTTTCATTTACGTGAATTGGAAGTTTTTCTGCTTTGTTTATTAATTCTAAACTTGTGATTTCAACTTCAACATCTGTTCTTGTAAATTCTGCTTTAACATGAGCCTTCTTTACTTGGCCTTTTATTTCAATCACTGATTCTAAGCTTAATTCAGAAATCTTTTTCATGATTTTTTGGTCTTTTGTGATACATTGAACAATCCCTGTTTGATCTCGTAAGAGAAGAAAACTTAATTTTGCAAGACTTCTAATTTCATAAATCCAGCCTTTCAATAAAACCTCTCCAGATTTTAATTCTTTAATTTGTGTTCTTTTCATATTATTTCTTAGTTTAGATGTTTTTTAATTATTTCCATTGCCTCTTTCCCACCAATTTTCCCATTAAATTCTTTCATAACTAATCCCATATAGGCATTCGCATTTAATCCAGGTTTACTTTTAATCAACTTTCGAATATTTTCTTCAACATCTCCAACACTAACTTTTTCAAAAACCAATTCCTCACCTAAAATAATTTTCTTCAACGCATCCTTAATTTGATTTTCTTTAATTTTCTTTTTCTTAAACAACTCCAAAACAGTCGAATAATGGTCCTCCAACTTTTCTTCAACTTCTTTTAAATCAATTTTCTCTCTTTTCGCAATCTCTTTTGGGAACATCAATAAAATCTTAGCAATTAATTGCGGGCTATTAATAATATCTAATAATTCTTTAAATTCTTCAACTTTATTTTGTTTGAAGAGAAGTTTAATCATATCTTGGTTTAATCCTTTTTGTTTTAATTCATCTTCTTGTACGCTTTTTAATTTAGGTAAATTTTTCTTAGCCTTGTTAATAAAATCTCTGGAAATTTTTAATAATGGCAAATCTGTTTCAGGATACATTCGTGCAGAACCAGGAAGAGGTCTTGTAAATTTTGTAGTCCCATCTTTTTGCACAGTCCTAACTTCTGACTTAAGCTTCTTATTTTTCTTTAAATTTTCAATCTGCCTTTGAACTTCTGTTTCAACTGTTTTAATCATTATTTTTGGATCTTGAAAGCCCTTAGTTTCTGTTCTTGGGTGGCCTTTTATAGAAATATTAACATCTTGCCGAATTGTACCAATACCTCTTTTAACTTTCACATTCCTAATTAATTCCCCAATTTTCAAGGCTGTTTCTTTTGCATGCTCAGCATCTTGAATATCTGGAGCAGTAACAATTTCAACCATTGGAAATCCCAACCTATCTAATTTGTATATTTTTTTCCCATCCCTTTCCCCTGCGGTTCTTGCTGCATCTTCTTCCAATAGAATATACCAAATTCCAACTTTGCCTTTTGAAGTTTCAATAAATCCGTCTCGAGCAACTAAAAGTGTTCGCTGGAATCCCGAAGTGTTAGAACCATCAATCACAGTTTTTCTCATGATTTGTGTTATTGGTTGGATTGTGCAATTTAGTAAAAAAGAAATGTGTAGTGTGGTTTGTAGCGCGTCCTGGTTTATTTGGTGGGGTGGTTCTTCGTCAAGTTCAACTAAGCATGTTGTGTCGTAGCCCTGGTAAATAAATTCTTTGTTTAATTTAGCTTCGTGTTTTGCAGCTACATCGACTTCTCCAGATTCGCCTGCGACTGCGTGGAGTTTTCTTGTTACTTCAAAGTCAGGTTCATCTTTTCTAAGAATTGAGGGGCAATTACAAAAAAGTTTATGTGAATCTAATTGCTGATGGAGTTCTAATCCTGATTTAAAACCTATTTTTTTATAATCTATTTCTGGCATAAATGAATAATGAGGAATGGGTTAATAAGATTTTTGGGTTATGCTACAATTCTTCTTGCTTCTCCTCCAAGAGGAGTTGTTAATGTGTCAAACCCATTTCTTTGAAAAAAATTAGTGGGATCATCTTTTGGCATTCGTGGTCCCCAAGAACAATGAAAAGCATCATAATCGTTTTTAAAAGATTTTTCAACATATTTCCAAAAAGGGTAAGAATATTCTCTATGTTCTCTTCTTATGCTCATATGAAATGTCCCTTGCTTAAGATAGTCTGTAATTTTCGTTGGCTCAAACCACACACCTCCAATAATAGAGTTCAAAGAAGAATTTTCAAGAGTTATAATTGGTTTTCTTATAAATCTTTTTCGATCCCCTTTAATAATTTCTTTTGGAAGAGTGTATTTTTCATTTTCAAATCTTTCTAAACATAGATTCCAAAATTGAAAGAGTTTTAAATGAAAGAATGGAATTTGAGACTCTGCCCAGAGGATTCTTTGCTTACAATTACTTTCATGATAAGGTGCTTGATATAATTTTGCAATTATATTTTCTCCCAATCTTTGTGAATCTAAAACTGTCATTCGAAAAAAAATATTTTTTGGTTTATAAGGTTTTTTTATCCTCAAAACATTTATAAAAAACATTCACTCTTTATATTTATGAAAAAGAGGAAAAAAGCAGATCATCCTTCAATAAATACTCCAATTAGATTTGGACAACGTGCTGCAGATGGATTGACAAAATGGGCTGGTAGTTGGGTTTTTATTATTACATTTTTGGCGTTCTTGGTTTTGTGGATGCTGGTGAATGTTTATGGATGGATAAATCAATGGGACCCGTATCCTTTTATTTTATTAAATTTGGTTTTGTCTTGTTTGGCTGCGATTCAGGCGCCGATAATTTTAATGAGCCAGAATAGAGAGAATCAAAGAGATAGAATTCGTTCTGAATATGATTATGCTGTTAATAGAAAAGCTGAAAGAGAAATTAGTCAAATTCAAAAACAGCTTGAGAGGATTGAGCGGAAGATGAGGAAGTGATTAGAGTTTTTCTAAAAGATTATAAACAATAATCTCTAATTTTACTTATGCAAAAACAATTGAAATCAAATATTTGGAAATATTTTTTATTAATTTTAACTGGTAGAAGAAATTATATTCCAATTCTTTCATTATATTTTTTATCTCTTCCAAATACAATAGCACAACAGATTGGAATTTTTACAGGGATTGGTTGGTTCGTTGGATTCTTCATGGAAATTCCTTCAGGATATCTTTCAGATAATTTTGGTCACAAAAAAACATTGATTTTTGCAAAATTTTCTATGTTACTTTCAACTTTGTTTTTCGTTTTTGGGGGATCTCTTCCTTTTTTTATTTTAGGTTCATCCTTTATGGCAATTGGAGTTTCATTTATGTCTGGAACATCAGAAGCATTTTTACATAACACACTTTCAGGATTAAAAAAAGAAAAAAGATATGGGCAAATAGATGGAAAAATAAAAGCAAAAGTTTCTTTAATTTCAGTTTTAATGATTTTAGCACTGCCTCTTTTAACAAAAATTTCTCTCTTAATGCCAATAAAAATATATTTAGGATTTGATATTCTAGGAATAATTATTTCATTTACATTATTCTCTCCAAAAATAAAATATGCTGCTGAAGATATTGAAGGTGAAAAAATATTTTCTCAATTAAAAAGATTTAGAGGAAGAGGATTTTATATTTTTTCTTTATTTGTAGGTATTATAACTGCCTTTATATTTGGCTTATCTCCCTATAAAGAACCTTTTGTAGTATCCTTGGGATTCCCAATAATTTTAATTGGTTCTATAATGGCATTATCAAGATTCATTTGGTTTATAATCGGGCACAACCTGAAATTTTTAGAAAAAATAAAAATAAAAAGATTATTATTTTATGAAATATTTTTCTTTTCAGGAATAATAATTTTGATTTCTCAATTAAAAAATCCTTATTTAATCGGTTTAATGCTATCCATAATACTTGGTTATTACCACGCAAGGAGACCCTTAATTCAAGAATATTATCTAAACAATTTTTTAATTAATAAAAGATATAAGGCAACAATGTTATCAATAAAATCTCAATTTGAAAAAATATTTCAATCAGCATTTATATTTTTAATAGGATTTATTATGACTTCTTCTTTTAGAAAAGGATTTTTAATTTCTGGGATAAGTTTATTAATTTTATTATTAATTGTTTATCCTTTTTTGAAAATTAACAAAGCATCTTCTCTTTAACATTCCAATCCTTATGACCCAAAACCCAACCTAATTTTACCAAGGCTGTTTCACTTAACATGCCTTCTAAGAGAATAACACCTGTCTCTAAAAGTTTTCGTCCATTTGAATAAACATAAGGGTCAAGCCGTCCGTTAATACACTGTGCTGTTGCGCAAACTACAATTCCTTTTTCTTGAATTTCTTTTAATTTTTTAATCCATGAATTTGGTCCTTTTGTTGGAACATGGCCTAGTCCAGCAACTTCTAAAACAATGCCTTTGTATTTTTTCTTTAGGTAGTAGTCTAAAATTTCTGGATTTTGTCCTGGGAAGATTTTTACAAGTGCAATTTTGTCCTCAAATTTTAAATCTGTTTTAACTTTAGATTTATTTCTAATATTATGTTCTCTTAAAATTTCTATTTTGTTGGGATAAATTTTTGCAAAAGGTTTTGAGTTAACACACTGAAAAGCATCTCTCTTTGAAGTATGCAACTTTCTAACTTTGTCTCCTGGCATGGCATAACAAAAATCATCATTTGAAGAAGCGTGTCCAACAATCATAACTTCTGCAATATCTGAAATTGCGGCTAAGGCAGAACATTGCAAATTCATGTTTGCATCTGATGAGGCCCTGTCTATGCTTCGTTGAGAATAAGTCAAGACAACAGGTTTGTTTAAATCTTTTAAGAAGAAGCTTAATGCTGAGGAGGTGTAGTGTAGAAAGTCTGTTCCGTGGGTTATAATTATTCCTTTGATGTTTGAATTATTTAGCATTTTTTCAGTAATCCGTGCAATCTTTTGCCAATCTTTAAAGTCCATATCTTCTGATGCTTTCATAAAGGGAGTTTCAATTTTTAATACATTAACTTTTTCAAAAAGTTCTGGGTAGAATTTAAAAAATTCTTCATTTGAAGTTAAAGGATCAACGCCTCCTGTCTTTGGGTCTAGCTTTGATGCAATTGTCCCGCCGGTAATAATCATCCCTATTGAAGGTTTTTTCATATCATGTTCAATTTTTTCTTGAGTCTTTTGTTCTTTTGCTTTTCTTTTTGTTTTAATTTCTAAAACATCTTTTTGATTGAACCCAATATTATATCCAGAATCTAATTTTAGCAAAATAATTCCTTTTTCAGATTCAGAGGTTTGTAAAAGTATTCCTTGATAAATAATTTTACTTAAATGAACTTCAACTAAGTCTCCTGGTTGTGCTGTGCATCTCATATTTTTAATAAGCAAGGGGGAGTTAAAAAGTTAACTAACTAAAATTAATCCAACCCATATCTAGAAAAATTCCAATTACTAATGCTAAAATTGAAAGAAGGAAAATAAACAAAGAATTCCATCGTGCTTTTGATTTCAAATTAGTTTTAACAATATATTCTAAAGCTTTTTTCTGTTTGCCTTTTAACTGAGATTTTTTCACAGCACCAACTAAATCATAATCTGCAATTAAATTCTTTTCTCTCCTCTGAACATCAAACCTATACCCAAAATATAAAATAAACCCTACTGTTCCAACATACCAGAAAACCTTTACCCAATAAGGACTATAAAAATTAAGAACAATGATTACACGATATGCAAAAGTAGCAATAACTCCTGCCCAAAAGAAAATCCATTTCAAACCAATAGGATATCTAAATATTAATTTTTTATCACCCATGGGAAGATTAAGAAGAAGGATATTAAAAAGTTATCTAAAGAACTAACTCAACAAAAATTCCGCCAATAAAAACTAAACTTAAAACAATTATAATTATCCAATTAATTGGGACTTTATAGGCGGGTTTTTTTTCTCCATTTTTCTTTGCAGAATGAACCATAAATAAGGATAAAATTCCAACAAGTCCTCCTGAGATAACTCCTCCAATTGCGAGGATTTTTGTAAATGAAAAAAAGTCAAACAATCGAGTAAATAAAAAAATAAAAATTGGAATAATCGCAGAGAAGGCCCATGCTTTTGTTTTGCTAAATCTTTCATCATATCTGAAATTATCCATAGCCGCATTACCTAAAGCTAAATAAGAAGTAAGCATTGTAAAAATTCCTAATAATATAAAAATAGGCCCAAGTGCTAAAGTTGAAATTTGAGGAGTTTCAGTGCCTTTAAACCCAATAATAACAAAAGTAAATAATATATAAAAAATCATTACTACGATTGTACTAAAAATTAAAACATTTTTAAAATATTTTTTATCATTACCTAAAATTAAATTAACCTCTGGGATAGCTGCAAAGGAAGCTAAGGCAAAAAGTATAACTCCAAATGGCATAAAAAAATAAGGAGAATTAAAACTTGTTAAATTTGTATAATTTACTTGAGGAATAAATAAAATAAAAATTAGAATAAGCAAACTAAAAATAACTAAAATTCCTATTTTTTCAAATTTTTTCAAAGAACGCAATCCTCCCCAAAGTAAACCTGACATAATTAAACTAACTCCAAGCCCAAAAAGAATAGTAAATGATGAATCCCCTAAAATTAAAAATCCAATACTTTCTCCAATTCCTAAAATATATGCTGTGATTGCAGAATAAATTATGAATAAAAATGCGAATTCCATTAAAATCCCTCCTCTTTTTCCGAGATATTTTTCAGCGTAACCCTTTAAATGATGTTTCGCTTTTGTTCGTAAAATAACTTCTCCAAGATAAAGATTAATCAAAAGCATAAGTGCCCCGATAATAATTATATAGGCTAAGGCTACAAAAAATCCTGCTTTCGCTGCAACATAAGGGATTCCTAGAACTCCTGCTCCAATGCATGCACCAATCATGACTGCTGCTGCTGAAAAAAACTTTTTTTTATATTTCACCATCTTTTAAAAAAGAGGGAAGTGGGAGTTAAAAAGTTATTGGGAAAAATATGAAATTATTTAATCAATATTAAATTTAAAGTATTAAGTGATGCGAAAGGTTTATAATGCGGCTATTTCTTCTTTTTTGTATGGGTAATTTAACACAAATATTCAAAGAAGATTTCAAGACCTTGGGGCAAGTACTTAGAGGAATTGCTAAGGGGACTATTCAAGGAAGTTATACGCCTTTACTTATGAGTACGGGAACAAGACAATTTGCAAAAGAAGTGGAAGATGGCGAATCAGGAGAAGAATTTATTGCTAGAGGTGTTGGACAGATAGCAAGTGCTTGTGTAATGCATACACCTATTGCTATGTATGCTGTAGAGAAAGGAAGAGGATTAGAATATTTTGGAGCATTGGCGTTAACTAATGCAGCTGATTATTTGGTACACGCACATAAGCGTGCAAAAGAATAAATCTTTTGTTCTCTATTTTTTAGCTTGAGTTTCCAATTTCTTATAACAAGGGTTATAAACAATTATTTTTAGAATAAAAGATAACAAATATATTTAAACAAAATTTAAACGGCCCCACGAGGATTCGAACCTCGATCAACAGGGCCGAAACCTGTCATTCTATCCATTGAACTATAGGGCCTAATATATTAAAAAAATAAAGGTTTTTATATATTAGTATTTTGTTATTTTAAAGAGGAAAATGAAAAGACATCATAAATTTTTAATTGGAGGATTTAGTTCAATCATAATTATATTTATTATAGCGAGCGGTATTTTGACGTATACCCTTTTTGTTCGGCTTGAAATAAATACAAATCAATTAAGTGACCAGATTTCAGAATTGCAACAAGATACACAATCTAAGTTTAATGAGTTGAGTGAAAATTTATTGCAATCTAATAAGGATGTAACTGCCTTACAATTAGAATTGGGTTCTATTGACGAGGAGTTTGATGTTTTGAAGGCGTCTGTTGGTGAGGGATTTGAGGGGATTGTTGAAGATGCGATTAAATCTGTTGTGACTATTCGGACAGATGTTTCTCAAGGAACAGGTTTTGTTATTGATGGGGAAGGCTATATTGTAACAAATGCTCATGTAATGGAAGGGGCAAAGGCTGCGGGGGTTTTTACTTATTTTGATGATGAGGCGTATCCGGTTTCTTTAATTGGAAGTAATACTGAGATGGATGTTTCTTTATTGAAGGTTGAGGGGAATTTTGAAAAGTTGGAATTTGCTAATTCAAATAATATTCAGGTTGGTGAAAAAGTTGTGGCAATTGGCAATCCTCTTGGGTTGCAGTTTTCTGTTTCAGAAGGAATTGTTTCTGCGTTGAATCGTCCTGGCGCAAATGGTCTTGAGGCTTACATTCAAACAGATGCGGCGTTGAACCCTGGAAATTCTGGAGGGCCTTTAATAGATAAGGAAGGAAAAGTTATTGGGATAAATAATTTTAAAGTTGGTGGTGGCGAGAGTTTAGGCTTTGCATTGGAATCAAATTATCTTCGAGATACTATTAATCAAATTGCTTTAGATAGCGGGCTGAATGAAACGTTAGTTTAATAAATTGTTTTTTCTTATGTAGAATATGAAATATATTCATGCAATAAAAGGCGGTGTTATGGCTTTTGTAATTTTTGCATTAATAGCTTTTTTTGTTCCAGGGTATGGTGTCTCTGATGATGTTAAAACTATTTTGACTGTGAGCACTTTTCTATTTGCAATAATTGTTGGATTTTTTATTGCACGATTTAATTCTCGTTATGATACAATGAGAGAACTTATTGCTGGAGAGGATGCTAGTTGGCTTACTCTTTATGAGAATATTTTATTTTTTGGAAAGTCTTTTCAAAAAAAGTTTATAGAATTAATAGATAAATATTATATTGTTTCTTATGATTGTGCCTTAGGGTCTTATTATAAATATAATGCAAAATATTTTCATGCTATTTACGATGAAATGCGATTGATTCACAAAAAGGTTTTTAGTAATAAAGATGTTCGCCCTTCAGATAGTCCTTTTGGGAGAGGTTTAATACAATTGCAAAATATAGAACAATCAAGAAATAAGAGTTCTGTTTTGACTGAAGAAACAATGACTCTTGGGCAATGGACTCTTTTGATAATTCTTGCAGGAATTGTTATTTTTAGTATTTTTTATTTGAGGGTGCCAGAATTTTATTCTCAAGTGATAGCTGTTTTATTATCCACTGCGTTAATTTTAGTTTTGCTTACTTTGCGTGATCTTCAAAATCTTAAACTTGGAGGGAAGGATATTTTGGTGGAATCTGGTCAAGAGATTTTAGAAGTTGTTGGAAAATTAAGGTATTATTCTGAAAAATATCTTAATGCCGGCACAACAAGTATCCCGGCTAACATTAAAAAATATCGTCTTGGATTACATAACCCTGGCGAGAAATTTAATATAAAGGTTGTTAATAACCCTAACTATAAGGGTTAATTTTAAATAACTCTTTTATTTATTCTAAATATGGCAAAAAAATCACAAGAAGGTTTAACTGTTAAGAAGGAAGAGAATTTTTCAGAATGGTTTACACAGCTTATGATTAAGGCGGAGTTGGCAGATTATACTAAAGTTTCTGGATGTATTGTTTATCGTCCTTTGTCGTATTCTTTGTGGGAAAAGATTGTTGAGGAAATTAATAAGGAATTTAAAAAAATTGATGTGAAGAATTGTTATTTCCCATTGCTTATTCCAGAGAGTTTGTTTGCTAAGGAGAAGGAATTTGTTGAAGATTTTGCTCCAGAGGTTGCATGGGTGACTCATGGGGGGAATACTAAGCTTGGAGAAAGACTTGCTATCCGTCCTACGTCTGAAGCTATAATGTATGATTCTTATGCTAAATGGATTCGTAGTTGGAGAGATTTGCCTTTGCTGTTGAATCAATGGAATAATGTTGTCCGTTGGGAATTTAATAATCCGGTTCCATTTTTTAGGGGAAGGGAATTTTTATGGAATGAATTACATACATGTTTTGCAACAGAAAAAGAAGCCTTGATTCATGGTAAAAAAGTTATGGAAGCTTACGATAAAGTTACTGAAAATTTTATGGCATTGCCTGGGATTTATGGAAGGAAAACAGACAAGGAGAAATTTGCAGGAGGAGTTTTTTCAGAAAAGGCGCATGTTTATTTGCCAAATGGAAAAGTTTT
This sequence comes from Candidatus Woesearchaeota archaeon, assembly GCA_964482075.1. Classification (GTDB taxonomy): domain Archaea; phylum Nanobdellota; class Nanobdellia; order Pacearchaeales; family GW2011-AR1; genus CAYZVU01. Next base: position 16,146 of record CAYZVU010000008.1, read on the forward strand.
GGAAGGAACTTGTAATCATTTTGATGGGCAGAATTTTGCAAAGGCTTATGGAATTAAATTTATTAATAAAGAAGAGAAAGAAGAATTTGCTTGGCAAAATACACATGCTATTTCAACGAGATTATTGGGGGGGATGTTGGCTTTACATTCAGATAATAAAGGTGTTGTGATTCCTCCAAAAGTTGCTCCAAATAAAATTGTGATTGTTCCATTGTTATTTAAGGGAAAAGAGAAAAATGTTTTGAAAAAGGCTAGGGAGATTGAAAAATCTTTGAAAAGCTTTAATCCTATTTTTGATGATAGGGAGGAAGTTTCTCCTGGATGGAAATTTAATGAATGGGAATTAAAAGGGATTCCTATTAGAATAGAAATTGGTCCTCGTGATTTGGAGAAGAAAGAAGTTCAAATTAAAGTTAGAATCGATGAGGAGAGGAAATCTGTTAAAATTAAAGATTTGAAAAAAGAAATCCAAAAAGAATTGGAGGAAATGCAGGAGAAATTGTATTCAAATGCGAAGGAAATTTTAGATTCTAATTTTGCTAAAACAGATAGTGAAGAAGAATTGATTAAATTAATTAAGGATAAAAAAATGGTTATGATCCCAATGTGTAATTGTGCTGGATGTGAAGATGTTTTGAAATCTAAAACTGGTGGTGGGAAAACTTTATTTATTGATCCGAAGGAAACTTCTGTTGCTGGAAAGAAATGTATATTTTGTGGTAAGAAAGCAGATTATTGGGTTTATGTTGGGAAAACTTATTAGTTTGAAAATTTTAATTTAGATCCAAATGTGACTTTTGCATTATTTTTGTAATTTTTTTTTGAAACAATTTTTTCCCACTTTTCAACAATATCTTTATCAAAAATGTTCCCTATAATAATATCTTCACAAGTATTAAGATCATCTTTTGGGGTGAAGACCATTCCATTAGGTTCCACCAAAAAGTAAGCATTTGATCTATCCTTTCTTTCTGAAATAACTATTTTAAAATATTGTGAAAATTTTTGTTTTATTTTTTGGGAAATCTCTTTAAAAATTTTTGAAGGAATTTCTATCTTTAGCTTATTTTTTGAAGCATTTGTGTTTTTTATAGGGATAAATTCATAGATTTTCCACATGTCAATTGAATAATCTTTAATTAAATCCCCAATTTTATTAATTAAATTTATGTTGTCTTTTGTTATAACTGTTCCAATTTTGATGAATGGCCTTTTAGATTTTCCCTTAAAAAAGTTAAGAATTTTAATTACGTTGTTTAGGTTATTTTTATTTCTATAACTTTTATCTGGGAAATCAATTGGCAATCCTAGGATATCTATCTCCTTTGAAATCAAATCCCGATGTTGGAAAAAGAGGTCCCCTGTTGTATCTAAAAAAATTTTAAAATTGTATTTTTTTAATTCTTTTATGATTTTTTCAAAATCTTTTTTAAGTAAAGGTTCCCCCCCACACAAAACAATTGCCTTGGTCCCTTTTTTATGGACTAGGCGAAATAATCTTTGTAATTCTGAAAATGGGAGTTCCTTTGAATTTTTTTTGGAAGCATAACAATATTTGCAATCGTTTCCACATTTTGAGGTTATTCTAAAATTTATTACTTCGGGGAATGTTTTCATAATAAATAGGTGGGTTTTTGGCTATTAAAATATTTCTTAAATTTCTATTAGCCCTAATGCCTCTTCTAGCATGAGAGTTTTATCTATCAGTGAGGTTAGTTCTTTTTCAACGTGTTCTTTTTCTTGGTTTAAATTCATTTTAATTTCAGAATTTTACCTAAATCTAGAAGAAGTTTCTCCAATTCAGGTAAGATGTCTGAATTGGATTAGTGTTTAATATTAGTACAAACTAGCTTGTAACCATTCGGAGAGACAAAGTTTAGTTTGTTAATCATATATTCTTAAGTGTGATAGTGTTTTTATATTTAACGATTCTTAAGTATATATGAAAACTAAGCAAAAACAAATATTTCTTTTGGGATTTTTGATTTTGTTGTTGATTTTGATTAATTATAGTTTTATAGATAATTTTTTAGTTGAAACTTTTGATGATAAAAAATCTGTTTTTGTTTCAAGGATTATTGATGGAGATACAGTTGAAGTGGGAAATGAAAGTATCCGTTTAATGGGAATAAATTGTCCTGAGCGAGGAGAGAAGTATTATCTTGAGGCAAAGGAATTTTTAGAGGATTTAATTTTAAATGAAACAGTTAAAATAGAGTCTTTTGGAGAAGATAGATATTATAGAGAGCTTGGTTATGTTTTTTATAAAAATCAGAATGTTAATATTAAATTAGTTGAAGAGGGTTTGGCGAATATTTATATTTTAGAAAATAGAAAATATAAAGAAGAATTAGATAAGAAATGGGAAAAATGTTTAGAAGAAAATATTAATTTATGTGAAAAGTCTGAGAATAAATGTGCTGAATGTATTATTTTGAATGAGTTTAATTTTAAGGAAGATTTTGTTATTTTTGAAAATGTTTGTGATTTTTCTTGTGATTTAAATGGGTGGTTGATTAAAGATGAGGGAAGAAAGAAATTTATTTTTGATTTTGTTTTAAATTCTGGCAAAGAGGTTGTTGTGACTGCTGAAGATTTTGGTAAAGATTATGTTTGGACAGATACAGGGGATACTTTGTTTTTGAGAGATGATGAGGGGAAGTTGGTTTTATGGGAAAGTTACTAAGAATAATAAAATTTAAAAAAGTCTTTTTCTTAGTTTATTTATGAATAATAAAGAAGTGATGTTTGTTATTTTTCTTTTGGTTGGGATTTTTTCTGTTTTAATGTTTGTTAATGCTGAAAGTATGAATTTTAATGTTAATATATTTGCTGAAGAAGTAGAAATTGTTAGCATTGAACTACCAGATTCTATTTTCTTTGGGAATGTAACTATTGGAGAAGAATCTGAACAATTAAGAATTGATGTAAATAATACTGGGAATGTAGATATAACCGTTACCCCTGGATTAGAAAGTCAATCTGAAGAGATTTTTAGTTATATAGAATTTCAAAGAATACAAAACTCAGAATATATTGGAATTGGAAATTATAGTCATAATATTTCAGCACCTTCTGTTCCCGGAGGAGTTAAAGAAAGTTATTTTTATGCAACATTAGATTTAACTGATTTTAGTGGTGGGGTAGAGGAGGATATGTTGGGTCATAATGCAACTATTATTTTCTATGCTGTGGCACAATAATTCTTATATATTTAGAAATTATTTAATTTTATGAGAAAATTAGTTATGTTAATTTTTGTTTTATTTTTGGTTCTAATTGGCTTGACTTCTTCAATGAGTTTTGGTGTTCGGCCTCCGAGTTTGGATTTTGTTGGAGAGGTAAATCAAGAAATTTGTAAAAATATAACTGTTTATGCTGAAGGATTAATTTTTGTTCTTGGTGAAGATAATTGGGCAGAGAAAGGTTTTGTGAAGAGGGATTTGCTAAAACATAACTTAGATTCTGATTCTTTGGATTTGGAATTAGATTATCTGGAAAGATTTAGTGTTAATGAGGTTAAAACTGTTAGTATTTGTATTATTGGGGGGAAGAAGGGAGTTTATCATGGTGTTTTGCTTTATCATGTTGAAGATGGAACGGCGGGGGTTGGAACTTGGCTTAATGTTGAATTAGAAGGCAATGGAATTGGCTTGGTTCGTTTGACTGGTTCTGTAATTGGAGTTGGAAAGAGAAATTCTAAATTATTTTTGTTGATGTTTTTTGTTTTATTAGAAATTATTTTGCTGGGAATTTTACTAAGCTTTAGAAAATAAAATTCTTTTAATTTCTCTTTTTGTTAGTGGAGGATTTTCTTTATAGTATTTTACATTACGGTGGTTGGAGGGTCTATTTTTTATTATGTCGAGGGCGGACTTTATTGTAATGGGACTTCCGTTGGCGTTCACAAAATTTAGTTTTTTTCTTCCTCTTACCCCATTTATTTGGCATTCTGAAAGTTCTAGATATTTTGCTGCTTTTTTAGGAGTATATGTTTGGATATTTGGATTTAGTTCCTTTCTTTTTTGTCGAGAGGCAGAATTATTTTCAAATGTTGGGCTTAAGCGTCTTATGAGTGTTTTTTCTGCTTTCTCATATATTTGAGAAATTCTTGATTCTGTTAATTCAAGAATTATTCCGATATCGCTCATCGTAATTCCATTAAGATACATTTTAACAATTTCTCTTGTTTTTTGAGGGAGATATTTTTGAATTGCTTCTTCTAGCTTTTTTTTAGAGTCTGCTTCTTCTAGCCCTTCAAGTTGATTTTCGAAGGGAGTGTGATAACTAGCAGATAATGTTTCTTCGGGAGCAACTATAATCTCTGAAAATTCTTGATTAATTAAAGATCCTCTTCTCTGGGAAAATTCTGAAAATAATATTTCCCTGTTAGTCCAAATGTCATTTATTTTTGATTCATGAATTTTTAATTTTTGTGCAATTTCTTCTCTTGTTGGTTCTCTTCCATATTCATGCCTTAATTCATTACTTGCCTTATTTATCTTTTTTATAATCTCTAATGATCTTCTTTTTTGAGGGTTTCTATTTCTTAGCCCGTCTAAAATTTCCCCTTCAATTCTCCATCCAGCATAAGTATTAAATTTAACATCTCTTATTGGGTCATATTTTTCAACTGCATCAAATAATCCTATAAATCCATCCTGTGTTAAATCATCTAATTCTATTTGGGGTGAAAGTGGTTTTATTATTCTTTTAGCAATTTTCTTTACAAGGTGAGTGTATTCTCTTATAAATTCGTCTTCGTTTGCAAATCCAATTTCTTGCAATCTTTTTTCTAAGTCTTTATTGAGAGCCATTATTTATTTGGAAGAAATTGATTTTATAAGGATTTGTATTTATTAATTTTAAATTATGCACATAAGTCTCTTCTTACTTCTCTTTCTGTTGGAGGAGTATTATTCCGATAATAAACTTTGGCTTGGGCAGGAGATTTTGGTCTTTCTTTGATTATATCAAGAGCACCTTGTGTTGTAACATATTCCCCATTTGCTTTAACAAAAGGTAATTTTCCTGTTTTTTCTAAGTCTTTTATTTGTGGTTCTAAAAGTTCAAGATATTTTGCTGCTTGGGCTGGGGTATATGTTTGAACATTCGGGTTTAATGTAATTTCTCTTTGGGGTTCAGGTTTGAAATCTTCTCCTAATGTGATGGCTAAATGTGTTTTGAGTGTTTTTTTTGCTTTCCCATATATTTGAGAAATTCTTGATCCAGATAATTCTAATGTTTTGCCTATTTCTTCTATTGGAGATTCATTCATAATTTCCTTGACAACATATTGTTCTTTTTTAGATAAATTTTCTTTTACTGCTTCCCTTAAGATTTCTCTTTGTCTTTTTTCTTGTAATTTTTTTAAACCATCTTTGAAACGATAATTAAAATTTACATATATTGTATTTTCTAGAGAGACGTTTTTCATAATATCTAGAGAGACTTTTTTTATTGTTAATGCTTCAATAACTTGTGTTTCTGGGATTTCCATATTTTCAGAAATTTCTTGCGTGGATGGTTCTTCCCCATATTCTTGTCTTAAATATTCTTGAGTTTTTGCAATATTTTTTTTAAGGTCAAGGGTGGTCCTTCCAAAAGTATCCCTGTCTCTTAATCCTTCTAAAATTTCATTTTTTATTTTCCAATAAGTAAAGCTACTGAATCCTCCTTTTTTTGGGTCATAATTATCTATGGCATTAATTAATCCAATTGAGCCATCTTGAAGTAAATCTGCTATTTCTGTATTTTCTGGGAGGCTAAAAGCAAGTTCTCTTGTAACTGATTTAACCATTGGAAAATATTTTTCGAAAGTTTTATTTCGGTTTATAATCATATCATCATTTAATGGGGTTTGTGCTATGCCCTCTAGGCCTGTTTTTACCATTATTAAGTGTAGACAACTAGTTTTATAAACCTTTATGTGTTATTGTTTTTGTAGACAGGTTGGCGGGTTAGTCCTCCGCTATTTGCAAACGGACTTTAGGC
>CAYZVU010000009.1:0-21232 GCA_964482075.1 Candidatus Woesearchaeota archaeon
TCAATTAAAAATATAAAAAGTCCTTTAGACAATCTTTAGAATTATTCAATAACTTCCCCAATCAAATAATGCGCACTTACTTTATTAACTTTAACTTTGATCTTTTTCCCCAAAATATTTTTTTGAGAAATAATTGCAAATAGTTTATAATTTCCATTTCTAGCGAGCCAGGCATTTTCAAATCCTTTTGAGTTTACTAAAACTTCATGTTCTGTGTTTAGGAATTTTTGTTGGTTTTTGAGGCACATTTGATGATGAAGTTTTGAAAGTTCTATGGCCCTTTCTGTAATTGTTTTTAGAGGGAGTTGTTTTAATATTGATGCAGGAGTTTTTGGTCTTGGGGAAAATCTACTCGGGTTAATTGTTTCGGGTTGGATTTTTTCAAATAAATCTAGAGTTTGTTTCCAATCATCTTCTGTTTCCCCAGGATATCCGACAATAATGTCTGTTGAAATATGAATCTCGGGAATTTCTTTTTTAAATTCTTTTACAATTTTTAAGAAATCTCTAGTCTTATATTTTCGATTCATTGATTTCAGGATTTTATCTGAGCCAGATTGAATTGGGATATGGAGAAATTTGAACATCTTTTTATCCTTGTAAATATTAATTAATTCTGGGAGAATCTTTAAAACATTATTTGGGTTCATCATCCCAATTCTAAGTTTAAATCTTTGCTTAAATTTTAAAATTTCTTTTAATAGTTTGGGGAGAAGATATTCTTTTCCATCATCCCAATAAGATGCACAATCTTGAGAAGTTAACCATATTTCTTTACATCCTGCTTCTAGATCTTTTTTAATTGAATTTATGATTTTTCTTTGAGGATAAGAGAAGAGTTTCCCTTTTGCCAATCTTGTTATACAATAAGTGCATTCTCCTAAACACCCTTCTGAAATTTGGGTTATTCCTATAAATTTTTCTTTGGAAACTTTTGGCTGTTCTAATTTTACTTCTTTTCTTTGTTTAAGATATTTGTCTTCATCATATTGATTCGAGGCTATATCTTGAATTAAATTTAAAATATTTTTAATTTGGCTTGTATCTAAGAGATAGAGGTTTGGATGTTGAATATCTTGACGATTTAATCTTGGCATACAGCCAGCAAGAATTATTTTTTTATTCTTCTTTAGTAAATCAAAAACTTTTATTCTAATTTTTTCTTGGGTGGGTTCTTTTACGATACAGGAATTTATTATAATTAAGTCTGCAAATTTTATATTTGAAGTTATATTCATTCCTGCTTGCCTAACTAAACCTTTCATAATTTCTGTTGAGTTATAATTGGCTGTACAGCCATATGTTTCAAAATATATTTCTAGCATATATATTATTAAAAAAGAGAGTTTAAAAAATTAAAGAAAAAAAATAAAAATAATAAAAGAAGAATTATCTTCTAAGAATTGCCATTACAGCACTAATTAAAGTTGTAATCAGAACAATCCATCCTACAGCTGTAACGATAAAGATTCCTGCCGCGCTAGCTCCACCAAGCCACCATGGAAGACCTAAAGTTCCATTAATCAATCCGAATGCAACTGCTAAAGAAACTATTACTGCTGTGAACCAAGATAAAAATCCTAGTGCACCGTGTCCGCTGTTCATTTGTTTTGCCATTTATCAACCTCCTTTTTTATTTAATTATTGATAGCTATATCAGTATTTTTTTATTTAAATAGGTTTGGGTTACATCCTCTCCAAAACTTCAATTCCCAAAAGATGTAAACTGTTTTTTAAAACCTGTTTGAATGATTCAACTAGTCTTAATCTAAATTCTGTTTTGTTTGATTTTATAACTGGGCAAGCATGATAAAATTCATTAAAGATTTGTGCAAGTTGATAAGAATAATTTGCTATCAGCGACGGGTTTAAGTGGCTATAAGATTTTAAAACAACTTGGGAAAATTCTGAAAGTTTTTTTATTAATTCTATTTCTTTTTGCTCAAAGTCTCCAATTGCATATTGTTTTTTTCTTGTTTTTATTTTTTTTAAAATACTTGATGCTCTTGCATAGCTATATTGAAGGTAAGGCCCGGTGTTTCCTTCGAAACTTAGTGATTTTTTTGGATCAAAAATAGTATCCTTCTTCACATCTATCTTTAACATTGAATATTTAATCGCTGCCAAAGCAATTTTTAAACTTCTTTCTTCTAAAATCTTTTTAGAAGTTTTGTCTCTTTTCCGTAATTCTTTTTTTGCGAGATTTTGAATATTTTCTAATATTTCATCTGCCTTTATCCCTTCTGTGCCTTCACGAGATTTTATTTTTTTCCACCCAGGGAGAAAGATATTCCCATAAGATATATGTTTTAGTCCCTCGTGGGAAAGGCCAAGTTTTTCTAAAATACTGAAGAGAACATTAAAATGATAATCCTGCTCTTTCCCTGTAATATAATAAGATTTATTTAATTTAAATTTATCAAATTTAAATTTTGCGAGATAAATATCTTGAGTTATATAAACAGAAGTTCCATTCGATCTTAGTAATATTTTTTCTCCAAGTTTTTCTTTTTCTAAATTAATAAAAATTGCTCCTTCTTTCTTTTTTTCAAACAACTTATCTTCAAATCCTTTTAATATTATATCTCTTCCTTTAGTATAAATTTTACTTTCATAATATTCTTCATCAAACTTAATATCAAATTTCTTGAAGGTTTTTTTCCACCCCTCAAATGCCCACTTATTCATTTTATTCCATAATTTAATTGTTTCTTTATCTCCTTCTTCCCATCTCTGCAACATCCTATGAGATTCTAATTCTAATTTTACATTTGTTTTTTCTTTTTTCCCAAACATAGAATAAAAATTTCCTACAAAATGATCTGATTTTATTTTCCCAGGACTTTTATTTTTCCCAAAAAGTTTGTAGGCGGCCATTGATTTACAAATATGAATTCCCCTATCATTATTCAAATTTGCTCTAATTATTTTTTCTCCATTAAATTCAGAAATTCTAGAGAGTGATTCGCCAATAGACATATTTCTTAGATGTCCTATATGCAATGGCTTATTAGTATTTGGAGATACAAACTCAATCATTGTTTTTATTGGCTTTTCTAATTTAACTTTCCCAAACTTGTCTCCTTGTTTTTTTATTTGGAGAATTAAATCTGTTGCAAGTTTCTTTCTATCTATGAAAAAATTAAGATATGGCCCTTGTGTTTGAATTTCTGAAAATTCTTTTTTTGATTTTATTTTTGACCTTAGCTCTAGGGCAATTTCTTGAGGGGACATTTTTAATTGCTTAGCTAAGGAGAAGCAGGGGAATGCGAAATCTCCCATGTCATATGTTGGGGGAATTTCAATTAGGCTTTGAATTTCTTCTAAGGATATTTTTACTTTTTGAGGGAATTTTTCTAAAGCCTCTTTTATTATCTTTGAAATCTGTGGTTTCATAAAATATAAAAAGGAACATAAGTTATAAACTTTATGAAAACCTATGATTTGATAATAATTGGTGCAGGACCAGCTGGATTGACTGCTGGGCTTTATGCTGTAAGAAGTGGGCTGAAAACAGCTGTGATTTCTAAAGATATTGGGGGGACGTGTAATAAGATTTTAAAGTTAGAAAATTGGCCAGGGTTTGATGGAAGTGGCACAAAATTAATGAAACAATTTCATGATCAATTAAAAAATTATGAAGCAGATATTTTATTAGATGAAATTGTAAGTGTTGATAAATCTGAAGGAGGGCTTAAAGTAAAAACTAAAAAAGATGAATTTGAATGCAAGTCCTTGATAATTACTACTGGAATGAATCGTAGAAAATTAATGATTCCTGGGGAAGAAAAATTAAATGGTAAGGGTGTTTCATATTGTGCGACGTGCGATGCTTTTTTCTTTAAGGGCAAGACTGTGGGAGTTATTGGTGGAAGTGATTGTGCTGCTGTTTCTGCTTTGGCGCTTTCAGATTTGTGTAAAAAAGTTTATGTTATTTATAGAGGAGATAAATTAAGATGCGAAAGCATTACTACAAAAAGATTAGAAGAAAAAGAAAATGTTGAAATTATTTATCGCGCTCTTCCATTGGAAATTTTAGGAGAAGAAAAAGTTGAGGGCCTTTTAATTAATCATGAAAACAAAAAAGAAACTTTAAAATTAGATGGGGTTTTTGTTGAAATTGGGGCCGAAGCTTCTACTGGCTTTATTAAAAATTTGAATTTAGATTTAAATGATGATGGAGAAATTATTGTTGATGAAAATATGAACACAAATGTTGCAGGGATTTTTGCAGCAGGGGATATTACAATTCAAAAGTTGAAGCAAGTTGTTGTTGCAGCTGGGCAGGGGAGTATTGCTGCCAAGAGTGCTTATGATTACATAAGTAAATTATAGGAGTAAAAAATGGTAAAAATAAAATCAGATAATTTAGAAAAGGCTTTGTCTAAAAAAGATGCTGCGCCGAAGATGTCGAAGGAAATGGAAATTGGTTTCCATCAGGGTGCTTTGAATACTTTAGTTGCTGAGAGAAATGAATTGTTTAAGATGATTCAGAATGTTGAGGCGATTATGCAAATGCATTTGAAGAGATTGGAAGAGTTGGGCATTAAGATGCCTAAGCAAGAAGGGAAATAGTTGGATAAATGATTTTTAAGAAGGTTGGTTATTAACTCTTAAGTGGTTACAAATAGAAAAGTTTATAAAGGACAATCTGTTATCTTAAATATGCAAAATATAGTATCACCCATAATGAATTTTGAACAGTTTCTTAGAGGGAGACTTAATGCTTGTTCTGAAAAAGCTCCGAAAAGTTTAAGGGAAGCAGTTCAAGACCCAAACCTTTCTCAGGGAATAAAAACGCTTCATGGAGGCACAGTTAAACATAGACTTGATACTCTTGATGCAGCTAGTGAGGGGATAGTACTAGGCAATGCGGATGAAAGTTTTTCTATTAGGCCAATAAATGAAGAACAAGAAAATCAAATTGCATCCCATGCGAGACAATTTTATGAGAATGCAGGTTATAGTTTATATGATGAAAACAGTTTCGGGTTATCAGACGCTTATTTCTTTAAAAACGGTTCTGGAGATGTAGTTATTGTAACATACACATTGCCATTGGACAATGAAAGCGATAGTTTATTAGTTTCAACTTCAAAAGTGAATGCCAGATAATTACTAATAACTTTATTTATATGCTGAAACTTTTAGAAAGTATATCTAGTTCAAAATTTATAGAAAAGTTTCTGACAAATCTATCTAGCCGAATCTGCCTGAGCTTCACTCTCTTTCTTTTTCTTAACTGCGAAGCTTTCCTGGTTTCCGTCAGAGGCCATAATTATTTCGTCTGCCAAAGCTTGCGTTATTGTTTTCTTTTTATTGAATGCTTTATCTGATGCTCCCTGAACCAACCATCTAATTGCAAGGTTAACTCTTCGCAATGGCGATACATCAACAGCCTGAGGGTATCGTGCGCCACCGTATTCAATTACTGTAACTTCGTCTCGTGGTGCAGAGTTTTCAATTGCCTTTACTAAAACCTGAACTGGGTTTGTGTCTTTCTTTTTTTCAACCATTTTAAACGCATCTAAAACAATTTTCATGTTTTTTGAATATTTCCCTGTACAATGTCCTAAAATTATTTTGTGCTTTTTTCCTCTGTGTCCTGCTGTTGAAACTCTGTTCATTAATCTCTCTACAATATTAACTTTTAACTGTCCCATTTTTTGCACATTTCTTCCATGGCTTTTTACAATTAATTTTGGCTTAAGATTTATTGCTACTTTTAATCCAGGGTCTTCTATTTTAACTTCTGATAAATCATATAAATCAAATATTTTAAAATTTGGTAATGTTGTTGTTTGTTCTGTCATTATCTTCTACCCTTCTCTATCTTCCCGCTTACAAGTCTATGTAAGGGCTGATCATTTACTTTAATAACTTCATATCTTACCCCAGGTATGTCTCCTTTTGAACGACCTTGCTTACCACCTATTCTTTGAATCATAACTTCATCATGTTCATCAACAAATTTTTGTGCAAGATTTCCTGGAATAAAAGCTGTGACTTGTTTTGAGTTTTTCTTAAGTTGAACTCTGCAACATTTTCGCATTGCTGAGTTTGGCTGCTTTGCTTCTTTTTGAACTTTCTTTAAAACAATTCCATTTGCTTGATTAGCTCCTGCAAGTGGATCTGACTTTGCATAAAGATTAAGAACCCTAACTTTAAATTTTCTAGATTTCCATCTAAACTTTTTCCGGTCCTTCAATTTTTTCATAGCTGATTTTAATCCCATATTAAATTAATTAGAAAATGGTTTTTAAAGGTTTGGTTAAATTACGCAACAATAAAATCTTTTGCGAAGTAAGAACCTATTATTTTTTTCATTTCCTCTAGTTTTGTCTTGTTTCTTCCAAGAAGAGTAGCTTTGTTTTGCATATTCCCAGCAGTCACAATCATTTCATCTCCTTTAACTTCAAGCTCCTTAAATGTTGCTGGGCTAATAATTGCTTGAATAAAATCTTTTGCGTGAGAAATATCTTTTGGCATTGGAATTATTTTAATTCTTTTTTTAATTATTCCTCCAATCTTTCTTAAATTTTCCACATCTCTTCCAAGTGCTTGAGACAACATAGATTTAGGAACACAAAAATAAATTGAATTATTATAATGAAAAACGTGTCTTGTTTGAATTCTTGTTACTTTTTGAAATAAATTTAAATATCTTAGATCTTGCATATCTATTGTGCTTGCCATTATAATTTCATATTTGCTTGTTTTATAAAGTTATTGATAGGAATATTTATATAGATATTTTTATTTAATTGTCTATGGAATATGAAGAGGTGAAGCCTAGTTTTTGGAGTTTGAAAAATGTTTTTATAATTTTTATAATTATTTTTGTTTTGGCTATCGTCGGGGTTTTGATTTGGTTTTTTGCTTTTAAGGATGCTTCTGAAATTAATGTTATTAGGGAGTTATCTGATGAATCTATAGAAAATTCTTTTTTAGAAAGTTGTTTAAATAATTGCGGTTCTTGCGAGCAAAATTGTAAAGATAGTGATTTATTACAGAGAGCAGAAAATGGTGTTGATGAAAGTTTGTGTAATAATATTCTTAATGAGGGTCTTAAACAAGAATGTATTTTTAGTGTTACCTTAGTAAAAGCAATTGATTCAAAAGATAAATCTTTGTGCGACTCAATTATAAATGAAGATGAAAAAGAAATGTGCATTAATGCTGTAGAATATAGTTTGAATCCTACAGAAATTCAAGAAGATTTAGAATAAATAAATATATAAATAAAAAAAGAGATATAATAAAATGAAAAAGAGGGAATACGCAATAATTTTTACTTTAGGTTTAGTGATACTTAGTTTGGGGATTTTTGTTTCTGCTGAAGTTGTTGTTGGGGGATACCCTGTTCCAAATCCTGGGCATTCAATTCATGAAATTGCTCCGCCTCTTTTAAATAATGAAATTCCTCCTGCAAATGCTGTTTTAGGATGGATTGATGGAGCATGGGACCTTGTTTCTGGAAATAGTGGGGGGGAAAGTTTTTGGGAAAGTGCAGGGGATGGAGGGATAGGTTATTCTGGCGGGGTAGTTATGGTCGGAGGTCCTTGGATGACAAGCGGAATTCTAGGAGGAGACTATGGAGCTTATGGAGGAAATAGTAATGGAAATTTGGGATATCTTGGAGGAGCAAAATTTGGAGTCAGGGGAGCAAATAATAATGGGAACTTTGGATATTTGGGAGGAATAAGTTCTGGGGCTTATGGAAAAAATAGTAATGGAAATTATGGATATCTTGGCGGAGAAGATTATGGGGCTTATGGAAAAAATAGTAATGGAAATTATGGATATATTGGCTCAACAACTTCCGGAGTTTATGGCTATAGTTCTTCTGGGAGGGCGGTTTATGGTAGAAGTTCAACAGGGTATGCAGGATATTTTGGAGGAGATGTTAAAGTAACTGGAGATTTGGATATATCTGGAGATGTTGAAATAAGTGGAACTTTAAAGCTCCCTTCTGCTGGAACAGCATATTGTGATCCCGGGACAATAAGATATAGTAGTGCTGGAACAGGAAATTTAAAATTTTGTAATGAGAACCATGATTGGATTGGGACAATTTAATTTTCTTAAAAAAAACTTAAAAATAAATTATTTATTAACTTGTTCAACAATCTTTGTCTTTGCTGTTTTCTTTTTAGAATCTTCTTTTACTAACGGTCCTACAACTTTTACTAATAGCCCAGGCAATCCTGTTCCAACAGGCACAGGTTGATTTAAGATAATATTTTCTACTACACTTGTTAATTTATCGCCTTGCCCTCTTATTGAGGCGTTTACAAATTGTTTAACTGGTGTTTCAAAAGTTGCTCGTGCAAGGATTGAAGACTTTTGCGCAATAATTCCCATTCGTGTTACACCCTTAACAGTTCCTGTATTTGTCATTGAATCTGCTGCTAATTTAAAGTGTCGTGAGTCAATATCAATACCTTGCCCTCTTAATGTTTGATCAATTTCATCAATAATTAATTGACGTGCAGCCTCTATCCCGAAAACCTCTGCAGTTTCATATAAATCATTTGATATTAATTTATCCCTATTAACTTCTTTACAGTCTAACATATCCTTTAAATTTGTCCCAAGAGTTATAACCACAAAGTCTCTTTCTCTTTTTACAATTAAAACTTGCTTAACTCCTTTTACCCCAGAGATAATCGTGTCTTTTAATTTTTCTTTAAGTTGGTAAATTTCTTTGAAACTAAAATCTGTTGCACTTAAATTAATTGAGTTTGTTCCTTCCTTTACTTTGAATTTTAAATCTTTAAGTCTATCAACAACTTTCTTAATTGAGATATGAACTCTTCGCAAGGCTTTCGGATCAATTTTAATTTCTATTTTTTTGTTAGTAAAATCTAATCCAATTTCAGAAGTTATTTCTCTTATTCTAACTTCTTTAATTTTCTCAGCAAATATTTTTGCATCTTTTTCATTATTGTAATCTTTATTTAGATAAATCTCCATTTTCAGAGAAGAGGGATTTTTACGAGCATCGAAGATTTCTATAATTCTTGGTAAACCAGAGGTAACTTGCATTTCTGAAACTCCTGCCATATGAAAAGTATTCAAAACCATTTGTGTTGAAGATTCCCCAAAAGATTGTGCAGTTATCAATCCTATTGCTTCTCCTGAATCAAGTTTACCATTTAAGTGTAATCTTGAAACATCTAATCCATCATCACCAAATTTGAATTCTATAATATTATTATTGCTATCTCGGATTGTTCCGTCGTAGGCAACCACAAGGTCTTGGAATGCATTCGCTAATCTTCTATAAAGATAACCTGATTTTGGAGTTCTTAACCCAGTATCCATAATTGAATCTCTACCAGTCATTGATTGAAAGAAAAATTCATCTGGCTTTAATCCTTTAATAAATGCAGATTTAATGAACCCTCTTGAACGAGGAGACAATTCCCCTTTTTCAAAAAAAGATAAAGTTCTTTCTTTAAATCCTATGCTGATACGTCCACCTAAGAATGCTTGCTGTCCAACACAAGAAGCTATCTGAGTAATATTCAAGATATTACCATTACTTCCGGATTTCATCATATGATTAACAGGATTTTCTTCAGGAAATTCTTTTCTAACAACTTCCCCTATTTTTGTTCTAACTTCATTCAAAGCTTGTAAAATTCTTACTTCTCTTGACTCTTCTAAAGTTTTCCCAGGAATAATTTCCAAAGTTCCTTCATTATAAGATGCAATTATTTCTTGAGCTTTTTTCTCAGCTTTTTTAATAATAGCATTCCCGTCGTCAATTAATTTTGCATCTAAATCTAAATCTTCAACAGACATTGTCATTCCTCTTTCGCTAAGATAGTTTGTTCCTAAATTAAATACTTTTTTAAGAGTTGCTACAGCTTCTGTTCTACCAAGCTCATTATCTAATTCTTTAATTAAAGCCCCATCTTCTTTCCCAAAAACACTTTTTGTTAAATCTCCACTTATAATCTCTCCTTGTTTTATTGTAATATTCTTGTTAATAAAATCAACTTTTGGCAATATCATTGAAAATAATTCTCTTCCAGATATAGATTTTTTAGAAACTTTTTTAGAAATTCCTGAACGAAAAAATAATTGATTTGCTTGTTCTCTTGATATCTCATCTTTTTCAAGTAAATATCCTCCAGTTGTTGCATCAAAAATATTTCCTAAAAAGTTTGTGTTATTTTTTGAAGAAATTAAATTTGCCTTTACATCCAAAAGAATTTTCGCTTCTGCTCTTGCTTCTTCTGTTTGAGGAGAATGTATATTCATTGCGTCACCGTCATAATCCGCATTATAGGGGAATGCTGCAGAGGGATGTAATCTGAAAGTTCTTGAGGGCAAAACCCTAACATAATGTGCCATTAAATTTGCTTTGTGCAAACTTGGATGACGATTGAATAATACTATATCTCCATCTTGTAAATGTCTTTCAACTTTGTAACCAGGAGATAACTCATCGATAATTTCTTGCTTTAATTCTTCGGTGATTTTTTTTCTTCTCCCATCTGGCCTTATAATATAATTTGCACCTGGATAAATTTCTGCCCTTTGAATTAATTCTTGTAATTTTTTTAAATTAATATCATTCACTGTTTCTGCCATAGTAACAATTTTTGCAATTTCATAAGGGACCCCAACTTCATTAATTTCTAATGCTGGATCTGGAGAAATAATCGATCTTGCAGAATAATTTACTCTCTTACCTGCTAAGTTTTTTCTTATTCTTCCTTCTTTTCCTTTTATTCTTTCTTCAATTGTTTTCAATGGTTGCCCTGATCTATGTCTTGCAGGAGGAACTCTTGAAACATTGTTGTTGAAAAAAGTTGTAATATGATATTGTAATAAATCCCACAAATCTTCTATGATAACTTCTGGTGCACCTGCGTTTAAATTTTCCCATAACCTTTGGTTTGCTCTAATAATGTCTGAAAGTTTATGTGTTAAATCATCTTCTGATCTTTCCCCAGATTCTAAAATAATACTTGGTCTTACAGTTACAGATGGGACTAAAAGTGAATTTAAAATTGCCCATTCTGGTCGCGCACTTGTGGGGTCCATTCCTATTTTAATTAATTCTTCATCTTGAATTTTTACTAGAATTTCTCTTATTTGTGTTGGGAATAATCTTTTCTTTCCAATAAAGAAAGTTGTTGGTTTGTCTAATTTAGCCCTCTCATGAATGCTCCCGCAATGTGGGCATTTTTTAGAATCTTTTGCTTTTTTTGCTCTTTCAACTGGAGTATATTTTTCTAAATGTTTATCATCTAAAAGTAATTTCCCACAATCGTGGCAAAAGCATCTTAATCCTGTTTCTACTAATGGAATATAATGTAAATGCATAACAGCTCTTGCTAAATCTATTCTTCCTGGATGACCAAGGCATTCTTTTAATCTTCCTCCGCAAGTTCTACATCTTACACCTGGGTCAATTGCTCCTAATCTTAAATCCATTAAACCACCGTCGACAGGATAACCATCAATGTCATAAAGTTCTGGTGTTACTATTTTTGCAACTGAAAGTGATTTAATCTTAGTCGGACTAAGTAAACCGAATTTTATTTCTGATATTTTTTTTCTGATTGTTTTTTGCATTATTCGTATTTGTTTTTTAAATTAAATTTAGTATGAATATGAAGTCCTTGTAATTCTTCTACCAATAATTTGAAAGCATATGAAACTTCCACAAATTCAACTTCTTGGCTATTGCAAACTGGGCAATAAACTTTTTCTCTTATTGAATCGTCTATGGCAATTGATCCACACTTAGTACAAATTGGTAATTCTACTTTGTCTGAATCATATCTTTCTTTTAATAATAAAGATGCTCCGTGTGCCACAAGTGCTTGCTGCTCCATTTCTCCTAATCTTAAGGCACCCCCTCTTGAACGTCCTTCTATCGGCTGTCTTGTTAATAAAGCAATTTTCCCTGAGGCTCTTCCATGGATAGAGTTTGCAACCATATATTTTAATTTTAGATAATACATATTCCCGATAAATATTTTTGACTTCATTCTCTTCCCTGTAATCCCACTATACATTGTTTCTTTCCCATCAAATCTAAATCCAAGTTCTTTTAATTGTTCTTCTAAATCATTTTTAGTTTCACCTGAAAAGGCTGTACCATCTATAACTTCTCCTCGAAGACATCCAACTTTCCCAGCAAGAAGTTCTAATAAATAACCTACACTCATACGACTTGGCAGACCATGAGGGTTGAAAAGAATTGCAGGCTTTATCCCATCTGCAGTAAAAGGAACATCTTCTTCTGGGATTATCGCTCCAATAACTCCTTTCTGACCATAAGGTGTTGCATATTTATCTCCTAACTCAGGAATTCTATGATCTCTTGTCCTAATTTGAATAACTTTATTCCCTTCCTTATCTTTAGTTATAAAAATTCCATCAATAACTCCTTTTTCTTCTTGTCTCATTGTTACGCTTGATTCTTTTTTAATTCTCACAGAAATTTCTCTTGCTTCAGATAAAAATTTAGGAGGTGAAATTTTACCAATTAAAACTTTTCCTTCGCTCGCATCTGTTTCATTAGAAATAATCCCGTCATCTTCTAATAGATCGTACATTGATTCCATTCTATATCCTGAAGTGTCTTTATCTGGGATTGCTATTTCATCTTTTAATCCACCAGCGTAATTCATTTCAATTGCAGAGTAGGGTCTAAAATAAAAACTTCTTCCAACACCTCTATCTAAACTTCCTTTGTTGAAAACCAACGCATCATCCATATTATATCCATCGTAGGGCATAACAGCAACGATTAAATTTTGTCCTGCAGGATACATGTTTAATGTATCATATACAAAACTTCGAACAATTGGTTTTTGAGGGTACTGTAAAATACTTACATCTGTGTCTAATCTACATAAATAATTTGCAGAATATAATCCTAAAGACTGCTTGAAACTTTTAGTTCCTTTAATTAATTTAGCACATGAATTATGATTTACATAAGGGGTTAGGGAAGTTACAACTCCTAAAAGATCCATTAAATCAATTTCTAAGTGAGTATGTTTTGAGCTTAATTCTTCTTCACTTAAAGAAACAAGGGCATTTTCTTCTTCTGCAGCGTCGAGGTACTCAATAATTTTCTGGCTAACTAAATCTTCCCATTTTAATTCTCCTTGCTCTAATTGAAGCAAATGTTCTTGTTTTAATCTTGGGATTCCAGAATCCACAATTATTAATGGTCTTAACACTCTCCCTGGTTCTGTTGAAATTGTAACAATTTGATAATTTTTATCTTCTTTAAAATTCATTTGTAATGGAAGGTCTCTATCTCTTCTTCTTTCTCTTAATTCTTTTACAAATTCTGAAGGTGTTTCAACAATTCCTAAAAATCTACCATTGAAAAAAACATCTGTTCCCACAGAATTATCTTTTGAAAGTCCTAATTTTTCTAATTCTTTTAAGAATTTTGTTTCATCTAAATTAGATCTTGTGGCAACTTTTGCAAGTAAAGCAAGATTTTTTCTTAATCCACATTCTGTTCCTTCAGGAGTTTCAATTGGGCAAAATCTTCCGTAATGAGTTGGATGTAATGTTCTGGCCATTAAATTTTCTTGGTCACTTTTTAACATACTTGCAACTCTTTGTAATTGAGAAATTGTATCTAAATAATTTGTTTTACTCATGTTTTGAGTTACACCTGAACGTTCACCAATCCAACTTCCAGTTGCAATCGCTGATTTTACTCTGTGAGAAAATAATGTTGATTTTGCAATTGTTTTAATTGAATAAAACTTTTTCCTTTTTGAAGATTTTTGCAAAGAATATTGAATATCTCTTACAAGGATTCCTAAATTTACTCTGAATAAACTTGATAATAAATCTCCTGAAAGCCTAACTCTTTTATTTTCATAATGGTCCTTGTCTGTTCTTAAATTTTTATCATTTTTCGCGATTAAAAATTGTTTCATGAATTTGCATAAAGTTATTGCTTTTTTCATTCTGTCTTCTCTTTTTACACCTATGTGAGGAAATAAATAAGAATCTATTCTTTGCTTAACTCTGTCAAGAATTTCTTTTTTTGTTCCTTGTAAATTTGTTTGTTCTGCGATATAAAGCATTGCGTCTTCTGTTGTCCCAAGGTCTACGAATTCGTATAAATTTACAATTACACTATCTGTTTCTTGTCCAATGTATTTTGCTATGTCTGCTTCTTTTGTTAAGCCTAATGCCTTTAGAAGAACGATTGCTGGGAGTTCTTTGAATCTGCTAAATGAAGTTCCAATTATCCCGTTTTTTGATTCTGTAATTGTTGTTGGGATTCTGTAAGTCCCTTTTAATGAAAATACCCTCAACATTAATTCTCCTTTATTGTTTGTTTCTATGAATGGTTGGTTTTCTGCTAGGTCTTCTGCCATAGTCATTACTCTTTCATTTCCATTAATTATGAAATACCCTCCTGTGTCTCTTGGGTCGTTGAAAGTTTCTATTAATTTTTCTTTTGAAAACCCACTTGTATTACAAACCTTGCTTCTAACCATTATTGGTATTTCTCCTATTTCTACAATTTCAGAGTCCACTTGACTATCCTTTTTTACTGTTAATTCGATTGTGATTGGTGCAGAATAAGTTAAATTTCTTAATCTTGCCTCATAAGGTAAAACTTCTGATGAGCTTCCATCGTCTTCAATAATTGTGGGTCTTCCTACAGTTATTTTCCCCAGAAGGATTTCAAAATCTTCGTTATTAATTGTATCTTGAACTTCTGATACAATTTCTTGCATTCTTTTATCTATGAAATTATTGAATGAAGTTAGATTTGATTCAATAAGAGAATGATTTTCTAGATAATTTTTTACAACAAGGTGTTTTTGTTTTTGCATTTAAACGACCACCCTGTAGAAAATTATTTCTTTGTCTTCTTCTTTTCTTGTAACTTTAATTATATCTCCAACCTCGCAATTTTCAGGCAATCCTGGATCACTTGAAAGGATTTTTGGTAATTGTGGTTTAGAAACATTTAATTTTTCTAGAAGAGAATCTGCCTCTTTTTCGTTCAGCTTTGAATGTTTTGATTGTAAGATGTGCATTTTTAAGTTAAAATTGTTCATTGGCCCCAACACATTGATTGGACTTTTAACAACTTTTTAATAATAAAAGAATGCCAAAATTGGTTTTTAAAGTTTGTGGTGTGGGGAATTTTGTGTTATCTGTTCAAATCAGAATTATAAGATGGAATTTAGTTATTCCATTAAACGGCCCCGAAGGGATTTGAACCCTCGACACCTGCCTTAAAAGGGCAGTGCTCTAACCAGGCTGAGCTACGAGGCCATTAAAGTATTTAATTAGAATCAGTTTAAAAAGTTATTCTTATAAAAAACTCTTCAGTTTATTTTCAAAATCGTCTTCAGAACGAGAGCCAATAAAGGTTTCTATTTGTTTCCCGTCTTTGAATAAGGTGAAATTTGGAATAGAACTTACATTGAACCTTTGTGATATTTCTTGGTTTTCGCTTACATCTACTTTTCCGAACTTTATTTTCCCCCTGAATTTTTCAGCCAAGGAATCTATTGCGGGAATCATCATCATACAAGGAGCACACCATTCTGCGAAAAAATCAACTAAAACTAAATCGTCTTTGATAAACTCATCAAAATTCTCCATTGTTAATTCTATTACTTCAGACATTGTAAAGATATATTGTTAATTGGTTTTATAAAATTATTGGAATGCTAATTCTCTTCAAGCCCTTCCTCAATACATTCCCCTTCACAGAAAGCTTCACTATTATTTTCTCCTAAAAGACAATTATCCACACATTCAAGAAATTCAACTGAACCAATATTTTTAATTTCTTTTTCAGGATTAGCAACAAACATGCCTGTTAATTGGAAATAAGAGAATGCTATTAAAAGTAAAACAGCGAACCCGATGATCATTGCCCCTTTTTTCATAAAGAAATTAAGATTCATTTATTTTTATAACTATCGAAAGAATATAAAACCTTATAAATAAAGAATTATTTTATTGGATGTTAGAATGAGAGAACTTATTCTAGGATAGAAATGTAAGGAGGAAAAAAGAACATGAAATTATATGTAGGAAACTTGCCTTGGAGCGTTGACATGAATGGGCTGAAAGGACTTTTTGAGTCATACGGAGATATAGAAGAGGCAACAGTTATAACCGACAAGTTTAACGGTAGATCTAAAGGTTTTGGATTTGTGACTTTCAAAGACGAAGAAGCTGGTAAAAAAGCAGTTGCTGAAATGCATGAAAAAGAACTTGAAGGAAGAAAACTTACTGTATCTGAGGCTAAAGCAAGAGAAGATACACCAAAGAATGATTCTGTGAATGCACAAGAACCTGTTGAAGAATCTTCTGAAGAGCCTGTTGAGTCAGCACCTGAAGAATCTTCTGAAGAAGCTGCTTAATTAGATTAAGAATAACTTTTTTTTATTTTTTTATTTTTATAATCCAAAATTCTCAACGAAATTCTCAATAACTCGATATTCCATTAAAAAATCCTGGCCCTTTTTTGTCAGGGAAAAAGTTTTTTTGTCTTTTTCTCCAATATCCAAACTTATGAAATTTTTAGTGATTAATTCGTTTATGTATTCCTTGAACATTTGAGGAGATAAATTTGATGCGTAGAGCAGTCTTGTTGGTTTTATTTTTCTGTTTCCTTGTATGGCTTTTAAGATATCTCTAATAATATTAAGTCTTTCTCGTTTTCTAGATGCCATTATCTGTCCCTCGTAACTTTAATTACACCAAATAAAAATAATAAAAATAAAAGAATGTTTAGCCCGTAGACTCCCATTAACATGGTTTTATCCCAATGAAAGTAATTTGCGGCAAGAAAGTTAAGGACCCACGCAATAAATCCCATGAGCATGGCAATAAAATAATATTTTAAAAATTTCCCTTTTGGAGTATTGTTGATGTAATTATTAAAACTTATTATTACAGCTAATGCGAAAAGAATAATTTGTGACCAAAGCATAAATGAGTGTGTTAGCCAAAGGTAATCTAGTAAAACGATTATGGCTGACATTAAGTAGAATACAATAATTTTCCCATTAAACAGAGAACTTCGCGAATGATTATCTAATTCAAATTTTTTCCATAAAAGGCTGTAAACTAAAAAGAATCCTGCCATAATTAAAAAGAATTCAAAGAGAATATTCATTATTATAAAATATGTTGGGGTAGCCATAAGATAGCCTGATCCTAAAATATATCTCACAAAAAAACCGAAGCCGAAGAAGAGGAAACAATTTCTAAAATATCTTATTCCTTGGTGGGAACTTAAACGAAAAAGTTTGTTTGTTCTTAGAACAATTACAAGGCATATTGAAATTATAATTAAAGCGTAAATTATTTTAATTAATTCTCTACTCTGAATAATCCAATCTATCATAAAATTGAGTCCCTTTTTTCTTATTTAAAGATATCTGTATAGGACTAATATGTATTATTTCTTCTGACGGCTTATAAAGAAGTTTTGGCTAAAATAATTATAAATAAGGTGACAAAATGAAAGAAATCGACCCTCCATAACATTCAAAAAATCAGGTTCTTGATTTTTCTAACCTCAACCATCTTTATCCCCAAGAACCTGATTTTTTTATTTAGAAAAGATTAAATACTTGAATGTTTTATTTAATCTATACTAATAATGTCTCCTAATTTTGGAGATAATTAAATACAAAATAACCAAATTACAAAATGCCACACCAATGCGTTAAATGCTCAAATATTATTTCTATTGGAAGTAGAGAATTATTAGAAGGATGTGAGAAATGTGGTGGTCGCTTTTTTTTCTATATTAAAGATGAGCAACTTGCTAAACTTAAAGAAAATCCTATTGAGATTCCTGAGGAAGAAAAAGTGCAAGTTGAAAAAGATATTCGAGAAATTGCTGGAATTACTGATGCGCAAGCGCCGGTTATTTTAGATATTGAATCAGTAAGGATGCTAGGCTCTGGAAAATTTGAAATTGATTTAGTAAATCTTTTTAGAAAAGATAGGCCTTTAATTTACAAATTAGAAGAAGGAAAATATATTATAGATTTGGCTACAACTTTACAAAAAAGCCTGAAAGAAATTAAGGAAATTAGAGATCCTGATGAGGATTAATTTCAATAATCTTATAAATCTGATTCTCCTTAATTAATTATGTCTAAAAAAGTTAATCAAATTTTAGAGCAAGCCTTAGATAGCGTTAGACCTTCTAAGGAAGACTTAGATTTAATTAATAATTCATTAAAAGATTTTTTGAAAAATTTAGAAAAAGAAATTAAAAAAAATAATGTTCTTGCTGAGCCTTTTGTTGGGGGAAGTTTTGCAAAACAGACAATGATAAAGAAAAATAAATATGATGTAGATATTTTCTTGAGATTTGATAAAAAATATTCTGATGAAGAAATTTCTTTGAAGGCGAAGAAACTTTTGAAAAATTTTAAAGGGGCTTCTATTGTTCATGGCTCTCGGGATTATTTTAATATTAATATTGCTCCTGGCTTTTTTATTGAATTAATTCCTGTATTAAAAGTTAATAATCCCAAAGAGTCTAAGAATATAACAGATCTTTCATGTTCTCATGTAAAATATATTCGAAAAAAAGTTAAAAATAAAAAATTGCTGGATGAGATTAGATTGGCGAAAGCGTTTTGTTATGCAAACAATTGTTATGGTGCGGAATCTTACATAAAAGGATTTTCAGGATATTCTTTAGAATTGTTGATTTATCATTATGGGAGTTTTTTGAAATTTATTAAGGAGATATCTAAGCAAAAGGGAAAATTAGTGATAGATATTGAAAAGCATTTTAAAAATAAAAATCATGTTTTAATGGACATAAATTCTTCTAAATTGCAATCTCCGATTATTTTAGTTGATCCAACATATAAGCAGAGAAATACGATGGCTGCGCTTTCTGAAGAAACATTGAAGAAATTTCAGAAGGCTTGTGTTAAATTTTTGAAAAATCCTTCGATAAAATCCTTCGAGCTTGAGAAAAAAGATTTGGAGAAAATAAAAAAACAGGCAATTAAAAGTAAATCTCAATTTATCTTGCTTGAAGCTCAAACAAATAAACAAGAGGGAGATGTTGCAGGGAGTAAATTATTGAAATTTTATAATCATCTTTTTGAAGAAATTTCAAAGGTTTTTGATTTGAAGAATAAGGGATTTAATTATAATCAGAAAAAATCTGCTAGATATTTTTTTGTTGTTAAGCCGAAGAAGGAAATTATTTTACAGGGTCCGTTTATTGATGATAAAAAAAATGTTGAACGATTTAAAAAACAGCATAAAAAAGTTTTCAAAAAAGGAAAACATATTTATTGTAAAGAAAAACCTGTTCAAGATTTAAAGAATTTTATTGAGCTTTGGAAAAAGAAGAATAAGAGGAAGATTCGGGAAATGTGGATTACTGGCTTGAAGGTTGTTTAATTTAATCTTTCATAATACTTAATTGGGAATTTTCTTAAGACATATGTTTCGCCCATAAAATTAGCCAAATATCCATCTTCTTTTCCAGAAGGGGGGGTTGCAGAATTTTCTTCGATGAGTATTTTCATTTCTTCTGGTGTTAGAGAATGTGGCCCTCTTCTTTTTACAGAATCTTTATTTTTTTCATCAATCATTTTATTTTCTCCCTTCCTCTCTAAAAACAAATGGACCATAAGAAGAAAGGTCTTCCTCAGGGTCGCCTAAATAGATTTTATCTCCGTCTCTTAATGACCTTGCCTGGTTTTTTATTAATCGTCTTACAACAATTCCATCTTCCTTTATCCAAGTTCCATTCTTAGACATATCTTCAATAGTAAATCCTAAATCCGGATTATAATCTATTTCACAATGTACTCTTGAGATTGAACCAAGGTCGCTAGAATTTGGGACTTTCCCAACCATGTAATGTGAGTTTTCCTCATATGCTCCTCTTCCTATAGTAAGGGGAAATTCTCTTCCAGATTTAAGTAAATCTATTTCCCATTCATTTCTTTTTGAACCCGGAGTATCTAAAACTCGAGAAGGATGGTCAATTAATGTTGCGAGAGTTCTATGCCCATCTTTAATAGGTTCAGCCATTTTAATTTGCTCCCATGGCCTTATCGAATAAACCTGCAAATGCTTTTGAGAAAAATTCTGAGTTTAGCCAGATTGCAATATCATTTTGCACAGAATCTTCTTTTGATATATAGAATAAAACTTCGTCTCTATCTACGATGAAGAATTTCGCGTCGATATCTATTTTTTTAATTTTAGTTTCTATTTTCTTAGAAATTTCATTGATTAATTTTTCGTCCCCAGATAAGGCAATTTTTACTTTAATTCCATTTTTCTTAAGTTTGCCAATTGTTTGAGAGAATAATTTAAGTTTTGAGTTCATTTCTTTTACGTTTGAGCAGATTATAACTTCTTTTTCTGCGTTTTGTAGAATTTCTTTAAGGTGATTTGAGATGTTTGATCTTCCTTTTAGAGATGCTGAAATGTCTTCTCTTTTTACAGGCTCCATCCCGCCTTGATAAAGATTTAAAAGATTTGCATATTCTTCTGTGTCGCTTACTTTTGCTAGACTTATGATTCTTTCTTTTGCACTTTCTTTAATGTTATTCTTAAGTTTTTCTAGGATAACATTTGGCTTCACTCCAATGTATTTAACTGGTTTTTCTAATTTGATTATTGTGAATCCTCTTTTCTCTAGCCCTTCTAAAACATCGTATGTTCTTGAGCGCGGGACGCCTGAGATTGTTGCGATTTCACCTGCTGTTGCAATTCCTTTTCCAAGCAAAGCTAACCATACTTTTGTTTCGTAAACATTCAGACCAAAGTAATCTTTGATTTTGTTTATTAATTCTTGTTTAATTATCATTTTATCTTAAAACTCTTGGGAAACAATCATTATTTCCACATAATTTATTTAATTGAGTTCCTGAAATTCCATTTGGGAATGTATATGGAAGTATTAAATTTCCTTTTACTATTACTGGGGCTATTACATCGTATCTAATTTTTTCTTTAGTTAATGCCCTCCCTATACTCTCTCGAGAGAAATTATCAGAATCTCCTTTGCAAAGTCCAACTAATCCGAGTATCATCCCGAAACAACCATCATTATTTTTTTGCAATCCTACATACTTAAAATATTCTTCTTTGTTTGTCATACCTTTGGGGTAAGAACTTTCGTTTATAAATGTTTCGATTGTGTTACTTTTAGAAAGGGAGAACAAAAATGAATATATGAACGCCCCGACCG
>CAYZVU010000010.1:0-20618 GCA_964482075.1 Candidatus Woesearchaeota archaeon
TTTCTTTTGGCCCGTAAACTGCTGCGATTACAATTGTTCCACCTTGTTGCCACATCGCTGAACCTTGTGCATTTGGAATTACTCCAACTTTTGCTGAGAATGGTCTCATCTCGTCAGCTTTTCTATCGTCTTTTCTTTTTATTGTCATTTTATTTTTTATTTTCTGCGAACCATTTAGTTACTTCCTCTGTTAAACCTGAAAGATAAGAATTTTTTACAATAAATTCTATTGCTCTTCTTGACAAAAGTTCATCTTCAACATTATCTCCGTTGATTAAAATTTTTCCATTCTGCCCAACTGTTATATTACAATTTGTGTGTTCTTTTATTAAATTTATCATGCTTCCTTCTTTCCCAATTACTCTTGGAACTTTGTTTGGATTTATTTCAATAATCATTCCTTGGTCAATTCTTCCGTAACCTCTTCCTTTTATGCTTAAATCTATTCCTCGTGCGTTGATTGCCCATATTTTTGCTACAACTGTTTCGCCTATATCCATTACTTCATGTAATGCATTTTTGTTTACATATCTTGGAACTTCTGCAACTGGCAAGAAAGCATTACTTGCTCCGCCAATATCTATTACCCAGCCGTTTCCTGTTAACATTGAAACTGTTCCGATTACAACATTTCCTCCTCGTGGAATATAAACTCCAGATAAGGAAATTACTTTTACAAGTTTGTTTTGTTCTTCAGATAAACCATATCTTAATGCAATAATATTGTCACCTTGTTTTTCTGTTCCTTCTCCTGGTAGAAAATCTTCTCCTGTTTGGAGTATTTCTCCTGGAATAACTATTTGTCTTTTTTGTTCTGTCATTTTATTCTTTTATTTCTTCTGTTACGGCTGAACCGTGTGTTATTGAATTTAATTTGTCGAAAAAGTCCATCATGATTCCTGATGGAACAGCAACGATGACTTCGAGGTCTCCGTTGTCAAGCCATTTTTCTGACTCTTTGTATTGTTGAATCATTCCATAAACATGCCCTGTTTGAACCGCAGGGACGATGATTTTAACCTTTTTTGTCTGGATTTTTATTGGAATGATCTTTGACAATTCATCAAGAATATCCTTAATTTGACTTTCGACTGATGTATTCTTTATATTAATATTTGTTTGGTTTAAAGCACTTTTAAGTCTTTCGGCAGTAATTGGGTTTCCTGTTTGAGGGTCAACTGCATTTGTTGCTAAAAAATCTATTACTTGTTTGAACTTTGCTTCTTGTTCTGCACTTCGGTGCTCTTGTGTTGTTTGAACCTCTCCTTGTTGAACTATTTTCTTTGCAACTTCATCAACGTCTGTTGTTGAAAAAGCTTCTTTTAAATCTGAAGCTGATGCGATTTGTCCTTTTTTAGAATCTGTGAAAATTCTGTCGCCTTCAACTTGTAAGAAATCTGATTCACCTTTTTTAAATTTTAATGCTTCGTCGAGGTCAACTAATATTTCAAAATGTTTTGAACCTTTTCTAATTTTTGCTAATACTTGGGGCATTTTATAATTTATTAATTTCTTCGCCTTCGACTCTTTTTAGTTTTGAATCGTCTAATTTAACGTAAACTAATTCAAACTTTTTTAGGTCAAAGTCTTTTCCTTTAATTTCTTTGTAAATATCTAAGGCCATTTTTATTGCTTGTTTTATTGTTAAGTTTTGTTTGTATTTTTCTCTCAACATTTCTCTAATTTTTTCATCGTTTTCTCCAATTGCATTTGCATGATAAGAAACATAATTCCCAGTTATATCGCTTGTGAAAAGTTGTGGTTTTTTGTTGTTTATCCCTGCTAGCATCATTGAAACTCCGAAAGGTCTTGCGCCTCCGTATTGCGTGAATTGCTGTTTCATGTTTGAGATTTCTTTAATTATTAATTCTGGCTCAACCGGAGAATCGTAGGTCATTCTTGCTTGCTGTGAGAGCAATTGTGCTTTTTCTACTAAGATTCTTGCATCAGAAGTTATTCCTGCCAAGCTTGTGATTATGTGTGAGTCTATTTCATGTATTCTTGTTACAGACTTTGCCACTACTAATTTGTCGTTTATTTTTTTTGAGGCAATTATTAAAACTCCATCTGAGCAAACTACCCCAATGCTTGAAACTCCTCGTCTTACTGCTTTTTCAGCGTATTCAACTTGGAGCAAAGAACCTTCTGGGGAGAACATTGTCGCAGTTCTATCATAGCCCATTTGCTGATGTTGTAAATCTGTTGGCATATCCATTTTAAATTTGAGAATGTATAATATTATTTCTCTATATTATTTAAGAATCTGGAGAATTTATAAGGTTTTCGGATTATTTGTTTAGAGATTTCAAAGTCCCACTAACCTTTTCGACAATCATTTTTTCAGAATAAACTACAAGTGAGGCCCTGACTTTTTCAACCATTTCTCTGTTAATGCAAATTGTTGCAGATGTTAAAGTTGTTTTTATGAAAGAAAGTCCGCACTTTGACATTCCTTGGATCCCAATAAATTCTAAGATTGCTTTTTCAATAAATTGTTTTGGATTTTTTCCTTTTACTAAGAGATATCTTTTGTTTTCTTTCATTGAAGGCTTTAGGGACTTCATGGAGATATTAATAGAGAAAGGTTATTAAAAGTATCTTTCTAATTAGTATAAACAAAGAGGAATAAAATTATGGAAATATGTACTATTGGAGGATATGAAGAAGTCGGGAAAAATATGACTGCTGTTAAAATTGGAGAGGACGTTGTTATTTTTGATTGCGGGGTTCATTTACCTGCTTTGATTAAACTTCAAGAAAGAGAAATGCCACAACCTCAATATACTGAAAAAATGTTGAGAGGAATTAAAGCTGTTCCTAATGATTTAATTTTAGATGATTTAGGCTGGAGAAGTAAAGTTAGAGCAATTGTTTTAGGCCATCCGCATCTTGATCATATTGGAGCTGTCCCCTATCTTGCACAACGTTATCCAAATGCAGAAATTATTGCAACACCTTTTACAATGGCTGTTTTAAATTCTATTATTGAAGATGAAAAAATTGTTATGAGAAACAAAGAAAGAATTATGGAAGAAAATACAAATTATATTTTGAAGTCTCAAGGAAAATTAAAACTTGAATTTGTTAATGCAACTCATTCTACTTTGGGATGTGTTTTTTGTGTTTTGCATTCCAAGGAAGGGAAGTTTTTTTATGCACTTGATTTTAAATTTGATAATCATCCTGTAATGGGCAAGCCTACAAATTATCGTCGGTTAAAAGAATTGGCTCAGCAAGGGATTCACACTCTTGTAGTTGATGCACTCTATTCAGATACAGACAGAAGAACTGCAAGTGAGAGAATTGCGCGTAATATGGTTGAAGATGCAATCTCTTTTGTTCGTGGGAGAAAAACTGCTTTTTTTATCACAACTTTTTCATCGCATATTCCGAGATTAAAAAGTATTGTTGATTTTGGGAGAAAAACAAATCGTGAAATTGTTTTTATTGGAAGAAGTTTGAATAAATATGTTAATTGCGCAATTAAAATTGGCAAATGCCCGTTTGTTAAAAATATAAAATTATTAAAATATCGTAGACAAATTAATTCTTTTTTAAGAAAAGTAGAAAAAGATAGAGGAAGATATTTGATTGTTTGCACAGGGCATCAAGCAGAGCCTGGTTCTATTTTGGATAGAATTGTTAATGGAGAAACTGATTTTAGATTTAAGCCAGGAGATCATTTGATTTTTTCTTCTTCGATAATTCCTGTTACAGAAAATATTATGGCTCGTAAAAAAATGGATACTAAATTAAGAAAAATTGGCGTTAGATTACAAACAGATGTTCATGTTTCAGGTCATGGGGGTCGTGAAGACTTGAGAGATTTAATTGAAATTTTAAAACCAAAGCATGTGATTCCAGCGCATGGTTCTGCTGAACAGGAAATGCCTTTGATTAAACTTGCAACAACTGAATTAGGCTATATCCTGAATAAAACAGCTCACATGTGTACTAATGGTAAAGTGTTGAGGTTGCAATGAAATCAAATTTAGTTTATGGATTAAAGCACGCTGTTGAAAAAGGAGAAAGTTTACAGCAGGCGATGGTTAGTTTTCTTAATGCAGGCTATTCTCGAGAAGAAATTGAAGAAGCTGCGCGAGTTGTTAATGGGCAACAAAGTTCTCAAGTTGCTCAAACGCCAGAGGTAAAAAATCCTGTTGCTAAAGAGGCTGTTCCGAAGCCAGGAGTGCCAGTTCAAAAAGTTTCAGGATATGCTACTGAAAAACCTAAAGTTGTTAGTGCTAAGCCCAAGCCCGTTGTTCAAAAAGTAGAAAAAGTTTCAGGATATAATCAAGCTAATATTAAACCACAAAGTTCAAAGCAAGCTTCAAAAGGCGTTGTTATTGGGTTGGGGGTTGTTCTTTTGGTTTTAGTTTTGGGCCTTATTGGGGTTTTGATTTTTAAGGAAAGTATTTTAAATTTGATTCGTTAATCAGAACAATTATCCCACATAAATTGAAAATATTTTCTATATCCGTCGGCAAGTTTTTTACTCTTTAAAACAAACATTAAAGGCTCTTCTTCAAGAGAGCCTGGCTTAACTCCAACAAAAGTTACAACATAGGGTCCGAATATATCTACTGCCGTATTACTAGAATATTTTTTAGGGAGAAGCCTATAATCTTGATTTTTCTTTCCTGCTAATTTTAATATTTCTGGCTTTTGTTCTTTAACTTCATAATCAAATATATGTTTAAATTTGATTTTAAATTTTTTCCTTTGTTTTTCAAAATGAGGCAAGATAAATTCCAATCTCTTGTCCAACCAAAAAGCTTTTGCTCCAATAAAATAGACTGTTTCTTTTGTTTCAAGAATATCATTAAAATAATTTTTAAATCCTTCTATCCCTCTATAAAAATATGCTTCTTCTTTTTCATCTTTTGACTGAAACATTGATTTAAGATTTGGAAGAGCCTTATTTAATTTATTTTCTTTTTCTGTAAGAAGATTTAGAAGAGAATCAGGATTTGTTGCTTTGAAGTTTTTTTCTCCTTTGACAAAAAGTTCTGATACAAGCCCTTTCTCAATTAGCTTTGTTAGTGCATCGTAAACATTTCTCCTATGTACTTTTGATTTTATTGAAATTTGTTGAACAGAGGATTCTCCTAATTTTAAGAGTGCCTCATATACTTTGGATTCGTTTGAACTTAATCCAAGTTCTTTTAATAATTCTTCATGCATAATTACCTTAGGATGATTTGATTTATATTTCTTTTGGTGGTTCTTACCACCACAAGTGCTTAAGTAATGTAATATATTGTAACTATTAACAAGTTAAGACAATCTAGATACTAGATTTTACTTGAAATAAATTGGAGAAAAAAATAAAATGACAGATAGAAAAATAATCATGAATGGAAATCCTGAAGGGATAGCCCTTGCATATTCTGGAATGAAAGGTATTCTTAAACGAAGACCATTTCTTTCAAAAACCCAAGAAGATAGTTTATTTGATGATGCCAGAACAGTAAGGAAGTACCTTAAAAATTGCGGAGTAGACCCAAGTGAAGTTAAAGTTTTAGCCACAGAGAGTGTTGGAGGATATAATCTTTCACAATTTTATACCTTTCTGAATGGATCTCTTGGGACATTATATCCTACTGAAAGACTAGCAAATGGCATGTGGGCTGGAAGATAGAAAAGTAGTTTAACCCTTTTTATTTTTTATTTTTATGATATATCAACCAGCAGAAGATTCTTATTTGATGTCGGAAATTTTGAAAGAAAAATTGCCAAAGATGTTAGAGGAAAATTCTAATTTAAAATTTTTAGAGATTGGTGCTGGGAGTGGGATTCATCTTGAAACAGCTTTGAAAATTGGAGTTAAGAAAGAAAATATTTTTTCAGTAGACATAAATCAAAATGCAGTAAATCATTGTTTAAGTCTGGGATTTAATTGTGTTAATTCTGATTTGTTTCAAAATGTTTCTGAAAAGTTTGATGTAATTATTTTTAATCCCCCGTATTTGCCTGAAGATGCGCGGGAGCCCTGTGATTCACAGACAGCAACAACTGGTGGGAAAAAAGGTTGTGAAATTATTAATAGATTTTTAAAAGAAGTTGGAAATTATTTAAAAGAAGTTGGAAAGATTTTTTTAATTACAAGTTCTTTGTCTGAAAATGTTAATTTTTTAGATTATTCTAAAGAAAAAGTTGGTTGTGAAAAGTTGTTTATGGAAGAATTGTGTGTTTGGGAGTTAGAATTATAAATGTTTAATTCCTAATTTGCCCATGGATAAAAATGAAAAAAATTTGAAATCATACAATGCAAATATATGGAAGTCTTATATTTATAAATTTCTTCGAAGCGCCCATTTTTTTGGTGGAGTCTTAATTCCCTTTTTTACACTATGGGGTGGAATAACTTTTGCGCAAGTTATGATTCTTCAAGCAGTATTCACTTTTTCCATGTTTGTTTTTGAAATTCCAACTGGAACAATTGCAGACCGATTTGGAAGGAAAACTAGTTTAGCTTTGGCAGGAATTATCTCTGGGGTTGGGGCATTAATTTATGGGTCATTCCCAAGTTTCTGGATATTTGTAATAGGAGAAGTTTTATTTGCTATTGGAGCGACCCTTGTCTCGGGGGCAGACCAAGCCCTACTTTATGATTCGTTAAAGCAAATAAAAAAAGAAAAAGAATCTAAAAGAATTTTTGGGAGATTTGATAGCACGGGGTTAATGGCAATTGCAATAGCTGCGCCAATAGGAAGTTTAATCGCGAAATCTCTTGGGCTTCAATATGCAATGATTTTAACTGCTGTCCCTTTATTAATAGCGACAGGGATTGCACTAACATTTAAAGAACCAAAAATATTAACAAATAAACAAGCTAAAAATAAAAGTTATATTAAAATTCTCAAGAAAGGATTAAAATATTTTAAAGAACACAAAGCTCTGAAAATCCTTGCATTTGAATATATTTTCATCACAATGTTAACCTTTTTTCTAGTTTGGGTTTATCAAGTTGTTCTTCAAAGTATTAATGTGGATTTGAAGTGGTTTGGTTTTGTGCATGCTGCAATGGTTGTGGTGGAGATAATTATACTTAACAATTTTTTAAGATTAGAAAAATTCCTTGGAGGTAAAAAGAGATATCTTGTCATAAGTTCTCTCTTATGTGGATTTGGATTCTTGTCTTTAGCAATTTTCCAAAATATATATCTTGTGCTGGCAAGCATTTTATTAATAGCAGGCTTTGGCTTAACCCGTAAACCACTCTTCCATAATTATATGAATAAATTTATTGAATCTGAAACTCGGGCAACGGTATTATCTTCAATTTCTATGGTTTATAGTTTTACAATTGCCATAGGAAATATTCTCCTAGGGTATCTGGTAGATTGGAATCTTAATTATAGCCTGGGGATTATAGGATTATTAATTATTTTCTTCGTGATTATTTCTCAAATTAAAGAAGAACACTTATTAGATTAATCACAATCATACTTAAAAAGTTTAATTTTGGTTTATCTTTATGGTAAGATTCGCACATATGGCAGATGTTCATCTTGGAGGATGGAAGCAAAAACCTATGCAAGATTTGAATTTTCAATCTTTTCAAAAAGCAATCAAAAAATGCATTGACGCGAGAGTAGAATTTGTTTTAATTGTAGGAGACTTATTTGATTCCGCGTATCCTCCGATTGAAATTTTAAAGGAAACTTTTGCAGAATTTAGAAAATTAAAAGAATCTAAAATTCCCTGCTTTATAGTCGCTGGCTCTCATGATTATTCTGTCTCAGGAAAAACTTTTTTAGATGTTTTAGAGAAGGCAGGATTTTGTAAAAATGTTCATAATTTTGAAGAAAAAGACGATATGATTTTATTAAATCCTGTTCTTCATGAAGGGGTTGCACTTTACGGCTATCCTGGGAAAAAATCAGGCTTAGAAATTCCAGAATTAAGAAAGGTTAAATTAAATGAAGCACCAGGAATGTTTAAGATTTTTATGTTACATACGACATTAGATAAGGCCAAAGGAACTTTGCCTATTGATGCTATTGAAGCAGATTTAATTTCTCCAGCAGATTATTATGCTCTTGGGCATTTGCATATTGATTTTAAATATAAAAATTTTGTTTATCCTGGGCCTATTTTCCCAAATAATTTTCAAGAATTAGAAGATCTTAAACGAGGGGGATTTTATATTGTTGATAGTGAATCTGGAACTTCTTTAGAAAAAATTAATTTAGAAACAAAAGAGGTTAAGGTTTTTAAATTCCAAATTGAAAATGCTCTAATTGCTACAGAAGAAATAATTAGTAAATTGGATTTGGTTGATTTAAATGATAAAATTGTTTTATTGAGGGTTGAGGGAGAATTACAGCAAGGAAAACACTCAGACATAAAGTTTCAGAGGATTGAAGATTTTGCAAAAGAAAAGGGCGCTTATTTTGTTCTTAGAAATACCCATAAATTAAAATCAAAAGAAACAGAAGTTGAAATTGAAATTAAAGATGATGAGAATCTTGAAGAAGAAACAATCAAGGTTTATTCTGAAGAAAATCCTTCTGATTTTAATAAATTAATTCCTTCTTTGATGAATTCTTTGGCAATTGAAAAACAAGAGGGAGAAACAAATGAAAATTTTAATTCGAGATTAGTAGAGGAGGTAAAAAGTATTTTGAAATTTTAAAATGAATAAAGTATTAATTATAGGTAATGGAGGAAGGGAACATTCATTAGGTTGGAAAGTTTCTCAAAGTGAAGAAGTTGATGAAGTTTTGTATGCTCCCGGAAATGCAGGAACCGAAGAAGGAAAAGGAAGAAATGTCCATATAGATTGTAATGAAAAAGAAAACTTTCCAGAGTTATTGAAGTTAATTAGAAAGGAAAATGTGGATTTGACCATTATCGGCCCTGAAATACCTCTCGCAAAAGGCTTAGTAGATTTTTTGAAGAACAGAGGCTATCATAAAGTTTTTGGGCCAACTCAATCAGCTTCAAAATTAGAATCAGATAAGTTTTATTCTTATAATTTAATGGATAAATTAAATATTCCTCAAGCAAATTCTGCAAAATGCTTTACTCTAGGTGATGCACGAAGAGCGATTGAGGAAAAAACATCTGAAAAAGGAATTGTAATTAAAGCAAGAGGTTTAACTGCTGGAAAAGGTGTTAGTGTTTGTAGTTCAAAAGAAGAAGCTTTAAGAGAATTAATTTTACATTATAAAAAATATGGTGAAGAAGTTTTAATTGCTGAAAGATTATTTGGCCAGGAATTTTCTGTATTTGGTATATCAGATGGGAATATGGTTTTACCTTTGGAAATTTCTGTACAAGATCATAAAAGAGAGCTAGATGGGGATAGAGGAAGAAACACTGGAGGAATGGGGGCTTATTGCCCGGTTCCAATTTTTACCAATGAATTAGTAAAAAAAATTGCTGAAGAAATAATGACACCTCTTGTTTTGAAGATGAAAGAAGAAGGTAATGAATACCGGGGCTTTCTTTATGCAGGAATGATTATGTCTGGATCAGGTTTAAAAATTATTGAATTTAATGCTCGATTTGGAGACCCAGAATGCCAACCAGTAATGATGATGATTAAAAGTGACTTATATAAAATTATTTCAAAAGCATTGGCGGGCAAATTAAATGAAGTTCAAATAGATTTTAATCCTGGTGCTTCATGTTGTGTGGTTTTATCTTCGAAAGACTATCCTGGAGATTATGAAATAGATCTTCCAATATCTGGATTAGAAAATGTTGCGAATATGAAAAATGTTCAAGTCTTTCATGCTGGGACAAAACTAAAAGGAGACAAAATCTTAACTAATGGTGGAAGAGTTCTTGGAGTTACAGCCTATTCTCAAGAAAATCTTTTATCTGCTCAACGATTGGCTTACGAAGCAGTTTCTAAAATAAATATCCCTGGAGGATTTCATTATCGAGGAGATATTGCAAAGAAGGCATTAAAATGATAATAAATAAAATAAGCCTAAGAAATATTAGAAGCTATGTTGATGAAGAAATAGAACTATCAAAAGGATCTACGTTGCTGTCAGGAGATATTGGATGTGGGAAAACATCTATTTTAATGAGTATTGAATTTGCTCTTTTTGGCTTACAGCCTGGGCAAAGAGGAAATTCCTTGCTAAGAAATGGCACTACAGAAGGGGGTGTCACAATTGATTTTAACCTTGGAGAAAAGAGAGTTATTATTGAGAGAAATTTAAAAAAAGCCAAAACAATTTCACAAGATTATTGTTCAATAACAATTGATGGGGAGAAAAAAGATTTATCTGTTACAGAATTAAAAAGCAAAGTTTTAGATTTATTAAATTATCCAAAAGAATTTGCAAAAAAGCAAAATCTCCTCTATAAGTTTACAGTTTATACCCCTCAGGAAGAAATGAAGCAAATTATTTTGCAAGATCCTGAAACAAGAATTAATACTCTTAGGCATGTTTTTGGAATTGATAAATATAAAAGAATTTTGGAAAATTCTTCTATTGTTGCTTCTAAAATTCGAGAGGAAAAAAGAATGAAAGAAGGGATGACTGCAAATTTAGATAATGATAAACTTAGTCTTGTTTCAAAAGAAGAAGAATTTGAAATGAAAAGAACCAGTCAAGCTGATCTTGAAAATGACTTAATTAAAAAAAGCAAAATTAAAGAAACACTCGCCCAAGATAAAGAAGAAATTTTGAAAAAAATAGATGAAAAAAATAAACTCCAACAGGAAATTGAAAAAACAAAATTAGTTATTAATAATAAAGAAGAGATAATCTCAAATAATAAAAATCTTCTGTTGACTCTAGATAATCAACTTAAGGAATTAGAGAGTATGCAATTTGACGAAGATAAAATTATTCGGCTAGAGAGTTTTATTGAATTAAAAAAACAAGAAAAAGAGAAACTTTCTCAAGAAAATATTGAAATTAATTCTCAAGTAAGTTCATTAAAAATTAAATGCCAAGAAAATAAAAAATTAGAAGAAAAAATTTCCAATCTTGAAGTTTGCCCTACTTGCTTACAAGAAGTTGATGCAGTTTATAGAGCGAATGTATTAAATCAGGCTCATTCAGATAATTCTGCAAATAATAAAAAAATTGAAATCCTCGAAGAGGAAAAGGGAAAAATTGCAGAGAAAGTTAGTTTGATTTCTTCTGAAATTAATTTAAAAGAAAAAGAGATTACAGACCTAAAAATTCTAAAGATGAAATTAGAAGATTTATCTGAGAAAAGAAATAGGATTAAAGGAATTCTTGATTCAAATCTTGTCTTGGAAAAAGATATTGCTCTTTTGAAAAATCATAATGAAAATTTGAATCAATCTATTTTTGAATTAAAAAGATATGATGGTGTGTTTGAGGCAAAAAAAATTGAATTTGATACTGCTTCTCGAAATGAAAGAATGGCCGAGATTAAACTTGCTGAGTTGAAAAAAGAACTTGAAGTTTTTTTGAGACATATTGAAGAGTTAAAAGTTAGAATTGTTCAAGCAGAAGAATTAAAGAAAAAATTAAATTATTTATCTGAATTAGAGGGGTGGATTACAAACAATTTTTCTCCTGTGATTTCTTTTATTGAAAAAAATGTTATGATTAGATTAAAGTCAGAATTTTCTCATTTATTTTCAGAATGGTTTTCTATTCTTGTTTCAGATACATTTAATGTTTCTCTAGATGACAAATTTACTCCGCTTATTGAACAGCAGGACTATGAAATTGATTATGCTTATTTGTCTGGGGGCGAAAGAACTGCGATTGCTCTTGCTTATCGCCTTGCATTGAATCAGGTTATTAATTCTTTGATGAGCAAAATAAAGACTCGGGAATTGGTTATTCTGGATGAACCTACAGATGGCTTTAGTGATCAGCAGTTGGATAAAATGAGAGAGATTTTAGACCAGTTGGAAGTTAAGCAATTAATTATTGTTTCTCATGAGCAGAAAATTGAGGGCTTTGTTGAAAAAGTTATGAAATTTAGAAAATTAAATGGAATGAGCGCTCAAGAGAGTTTTTGAGCAAACGAAAACTTTAAATATCCAAACATCTCCAAAAGAGTATAAATTCTAATTAAATTTAGAATATTCTGATAAAATGGACGAAGACTTAAAAAAATCGATTTTGAAGACAGGAACTACAATTCTTGGAATTGTCTGTAAAGACGGAATTGTAATGGCTGCAGATAGACAGAGTACTGCCGGAAATATTGTTATGAATAAAGACAAAAGAAAAGTTAGAAAGATTAATGATTACCTTGTTTTCTCAGGTTGTGGATTGGCTGCGGCTGCAGATAGATTTCCTAGATTGCTTTCAGCTGAATTAAGATTAAAGGAATTAAGAACTAAATCCAGGCCTACTGTAAGACAAGGAGCATATCTTTTATCAAGTTTAATTTATGAAACAATA
This sequence comes from Candidatus Woesearchaeota archaeon, assembly GCA_964482075.1. Lineage (GTDB taxonomy): Archaea > Nanobdellota > Nanobdellia > Pacearchaeales > GW2011-AR1 > CAYZVU01. Next base: position 12,366 of record CAYZVU010000010.1, read on the forward strand.
AGAAAGCCCTCTATGATCCCAGATCAGATGGGAGCTTTGATTGCGGGCTTTAATGAGGACGGCTCTTCAGAATTATATTCAATTGATCCTGCAGGAAGTATTAAACAAATTAGAGATTATGATGCAAACTTTGGCTCAGGAATGCAATTTGTTTTAGGCCTTCTAGAAAGGCAATATAAAAAAGATATAACAATCAAGCAAGGTGTTGAATTAGCACGAGAAGCATTAAAGTCCTCTACACAAAGAGATATTAATTCTGGTTATGGGATTGATGTGTTCACTATAACAAAAGAGGGGATAAAAAAAGTAGTTGATCAGGAAATTATACCAGATTATAAGTAATTTCCTTCTAAGAAAAAATGGCAGATATTTTGAAACAAATAATGGAGAAGTTGCCTGGCAAAATTGTTGATGCAAGTTTTGAAGGTGCGAACATTGTTTTATATACAAACAATGAAAGATTTTTCAAGAATGATGAAGGCAAAGTTAAATCAATCGTAAATGAAATTAAAAAAAGAATTGAGTTAAGAGCTGACCAAAAAATTTTACCAGACAAAGAAAAAGTTGAAGAAGAAATTAAAAAACTTGTCCCACCGGAAGCAGAAATTACAAATATTATTTTTGATTTTCACCGAAGTGTTGTTATTATTGATGCCAAGAAACCTGGCTTAGTTATTGGGAAACAGGGATCTATTTTAGAAGAAATTAGAAGGGTTACTTTATGGACTCCGCAAGTTCAAAGATCTCCCGCAATAAAAAGTAAAATCACTGAGAATATTCGAGAAGTTTTATATGCAAATAATAATTATCGTAGAAAATTTTTAAATAGCATTGGGCAAAAAATTTACAAAAATTGGAATCCTGAAAAAGCAGAAGTTTGGGTTCGTCTGACTTTTCTTGGAGCAGGAAGGCAAGTTGGAAGAAGTTGTTTATTATTACAAACTCCTAATTCAAATGTTCTTTTAGATTGCGGAGTTGATGTTGCTTCAAAAGGGCAAGATAAATTTCCTTATTTTAATGTTCCTGGATTTGACATATCTCAAATAGATGCTGTGATAATTAGTCATGCACATTTAGATCATACTGGGCTACTTCCTTATTTATATAAAATGGGGTATAAAGGACCAGTTTATATGACTCCACCGACGAGGGATATTGCTGCCTTACTTGCACTTGATTTTATTGGAGTTGCGTATAAACAAGCTGCGAAGCCTCTTTTTTCTTCTGTTGATATTAAAGAAATGGTTAAACATAGTATTTGCTTAAATTATAATGAAGTTACAGATATCACTCCAGATATTCGTTTGACTTTTTATAATGCAGGGCATGTTTTGGGTTCTGCGATTACTCATTTAAATATTGGGAATGGTTTTCATAATTTTATTTACACTGGGGATTATAAGTATGCTAAAACTCGTTTGCTTGATCCTGCTGTTTCAAGGTTCCCTCGTGTTGAATCAATTGTTACTGAATCAACTTATGGTTCGAGAAATGATGTTCTCCCTCCAAGGAAAGATACAGAAGAGACTTTTTTAAATATGGTTCGTGAAACTATTAAAAAGGGTGGAAAAGTTTTAATCCCAGAATTAGGTCTTGGTCATGCACAGGAAACTTTATTGAGAGTTGAGGAAGCAATTCGAACTGGAGAGTTGCCAAATATTCCAATGTATGTTGATGGTATGATTTGGGATATTAATGCTATTCATACTGCTTACCCTGATTTTTTAGGTTCGAATGTTCGGTCAGAAATATTTCAAGATAAAAATCCTTTTATTTCAGAAGTTTTTTCAAGAGTAGGTTCTCATCATGAAAGACAACAAGTTATTCAAGGTGGACCATGTATTGTTATTGCAACTTCTGGTATGCTTACTGGCGGGGCGTCAGTAGAATATTTTAAGAATTTTGCAGAGAACCCAGATAATTTAATGATTATGAGTTGTTATCAGGGTCCTGGTTCTTTAGGTAGAAAACTTCAGGATGGTGAAAAGTTTGTTGAAGTTGAAGATGAAAATACAAAGAGAACTATTGAGGTTAAAATGCGTGTTGAGTTATTACCCGGATTATCTCCGCATGCTGGTCGAAATGAAATTCTTAGTTTTTTTAATAATATGAATCCTCGTCCAAAAAGAATTATAATCAATCACGGGGAAGTTTCAAAATGTTTAGATTTAGCTTCTGCCTTGTATAAGTTGAATCATGTTGAGACAAATGTTCCTCGTACTTTGGAAACTTTGAGGTTGCGATAATTATTTTTTTTCTCTAAATTCTTTTGGATCTAGTTGATAATCTTTCATCCAAGCATAAGTGGTAACCCTATTAATTCCAATCTGCTTACTAATTCTAGAAACATTGCCTCTATATTTTTCCAGCATAGAAATCATTGATTCCTTAGAAACTTTTTGGACTGGCCCTTCTTTAAAGAACCTTGGGATATAACTTTTATCGGCAAAATTCTCCTTTATTTCTTTAGACATAATTTCTAAAACTTCTTCTACCAACTCCTTAGGGTAATTTTCCTCTTCAAGACGAGATTTAACTGAACTTTGAATTTCTGCAGATAATACCCTTTCTAATTTATTTGCTACAGAAGAATCTACAAGACTTAAAACTTTTTTCATATAATCGGTATTTCCTAAAGATTCCTCTAATTTCTTAGAGTACAAGGCAATAACTGCTGCATATAATGGATTTACTTCTTCTTTAATTTGATCTGTCATTTTATATTTTTATCAGAACTCTTTTCCCTTAGGGTAATTTTGGAAGATAATTGTAGTTTAAAAAACTTTTTATTGAAAAAAATTTATTTAGAATTAATTAATTTAATTATTGCATACTAAATCTTGTTCTGATCCCAGCAGAGACAGTATCATTCCCAAGTGCCATTGACATACGATTTGCCTCTCCATCAGGGTCATTTATAATTTCCATTTCTTCATGAGTATATCCTACCCCTATCCCAACATCATTTTCTCCAAAAAAATAATTCATGGCAACTTCACTAATCCCGTTTTTAATTCTCAATTGACCATCATTAGAACGAGATGAACTTGAAGAATAATTTCCTGAAATATTTAAGGAATCTCCTCCTTTGGATCTACGAAAAGCGAGTTCAAACCCAGCCCATCCTTTATTCCCACTAGCATCATCACTCATTGGGTAATTTATAACTCCAAATCCCCCTGCTATCTCTCCAGATAATGATAAAGCAGAGTTCACAGAGGCAATGGCATGTGCCCCAGTATAAGTGTTATTTAAATCTGCGCCAGCTCCATCTATAGGGACATCATCTGCCTTTGAATCAGCCACAAGATTTCTTTGGAAATCAAGCCCACCGGCTTCAAAACTAGGTCCTGCCCCAAAAGTAAAAGACTTTTCTTTGTCGCCACTAAATGCAACCCCTGGATTAAAATATATTTTTGACCTATCTATTACCCCATATTCCCCTTCCTTTCTTGTAGTAAAAGAAGTATGCCCAAAAGATGCTCCAGTATTTGCAAACCCATCAAAGCTACTTTTCCCAACAGGTATAACAACCATTGCTTCTATCCCAGATCTAATCCAAGGACTCCCCGCATAAGACTTCTTAGAGGTATTCTCATAATTATCTATCTCTTGTGTTGGGGTAGCAGAACCACCTTGAATAAATAGCTCTCCTTCACTCTCAAAATTAGTGTTCCCTGCGTTAGCATTTGAAGCAGAAAAGAGCGCTACAGGAATTGCCACTGCTGCGAAAGCAATATAATGAAATGCTGATTTAATTTGATTAAATACCATTTAAAAGAAATATAAAAATGGTTTATAAGGATTATTGTGATAAAAAACATTTATTAAGCTATATATATTTATTATCAAATGAAGCACAAAACTTCGATAACTTTAATTTTACTTGTTATGTTTTTAGTGACGCAGTTTATTGGTCTTTATGTTGTAAATCATTATTTGCAAGAAGAAAACCCTCTTCCGTATGGAATGGATACTCCTCAAGTAGAAAAGGAAACAGATTTTTATACATCTTTTTTGCCTTCAGTAATTATTGCTTTTGTTTTTGCAATTGGTATTATTTTTCTTTTAACTCATTTTAAAATTGATTTTATTTTAAAAGCTTGGTTCTTTTTTGTTGTGGCTCTTGCATTGGGCCTTGCTTTTAATGCGATTATTCCGAAGTTTGCGTATTCTCAGATTATTCTTTTAGTTGTAGCAATTCCTCTTGCGTGGTTTAAAATATATAGAAAGAATTTTTTATTACATAATGGGACAGAGCTTTTGATTTATCCAGGTATTGCAGCGGTATTTGTTGGGATTTTTAATTTGTGGACAATTATTATTTTACTAATTATTATATCAATTTACGATGCGTGGGCTGTGTGGCATTCGGGGATTATGCAAAAAATGGCAAAATATCAAATTAATAAATTGAATGTTTTTTCTGGATTTTTTATTCCTTATACTTCTAAGGCGATGAGGAAGAAAATTAAAAACTGGAAAAAAACTTTGACTAAAAAACAATTAAAGAAAAAAAGTATGAAAGTTAATGTTGCAATTCTTGGAGGAGGAGATGTTATTTTCCCTATTATTACTGCGGGGGTTATGATGAAAGTTTTTGGTTCTATTATCCCATCCTTGTTTGTTATTTTTGGAGCTTTGGCTGGGCTAGCCTTCTTAATGATTAAAGGGGATAAGAAAAAGTTTTATCCTGCGATGCCTTTTATTACTGCGGGTATGTTTATTGGGATGATTTTGTATTGGATTATTTTATTGTAAACAATTTATCATCTTTAACATCAAAAACATCTAATCGAACTCCTGCGTCGAGCCAACCGTGAGCGTAATTTATTGCTGCGAATGCGTTGATAAAATCCTGGTTTTTTTCAAAGTGCCTTGCGTCTGAAAGATAATTTTCAACCATATCAAATATTTCTTTTGCGTATTTTTGCTTTCCCTTAATTACAGATTTTTTTGCAATTTTAAGTGCCTTTTCTGTGATTCCAAAATACTTACTTAATTTTTCTTTAGTTATTTTGTCTGATTTCATGAATTTTTAATGCAAAATGCTTATAAATAAATTTCCTTTAGCCTAAATATGGAAATTGACGGAATTGAGATTAAATGGTTGGGACATTCGGGATTTTTAATTAAGAACTCCCCGCCACAGGCGTATCCTGATAAATCTCCTTCGGAGATTTCTACTAAGGGCAAGATAATCTATATTGATCCATATAATATTAAAGAAACTTCTGAAAAGGCAGATTTGATTTTGATAACGCACAGCCATTATGATCATTGCAGTGTTGCAGATATTCAGAAAATTATTCAGGAAGGGACAAAAATTATTATAACTGCAGATTGCCAGAGTAAAATTACAAAATTTGAGACGCCTGTTGAGATGCAAGTTGTTGAGCCAAATCAAGAATTTAATTTTGGAAATACTAAAATTTCTACTTTGCCAGCATATAATATAGATAAGCCGTTTCATGATAAAGATGAAGAATGGGTTGGCTATTTAATTAAGATAAATGATTTGTTAATTTATCATGCAGGAGATACAGATAAAATTCCTGAGATGCAGAAATTGACAGGGCATAATAAAAAAGTTATTGCGATGCTTCCGATTGGAGGAAGATTTACCATGAGTGTAGAAGAGGCTGTTGAGGCTGCAGAATTTATTAAACCCCATATGGTTATTCCAATGCATTATGGAAGTATTGTTGGAAGTGAAGAAGATGCACAAGAATTTAAGGAACTTTGTGAAGAAGAAGGAATTAAATGTGAAATTTTGATTAAAGAATGAAATTTTTATTAGGCTCTAAAAAAGAATTTTTTGAATTTGTAGATTTAATTAAGCCAGAAGATAAAGTTTGTATTTTAACTCACACAGATTTGGATGGTATTGCTTCTGGAATTTTCCTTGAAAAGATTTTGGAATCAAAAAAACTGAATTTAGAATTTATTGAATTTTTAGATATTAAAAAAGATATGATGAAAAAAATAATCCCCATCTTAAAAGAGAAAAAAATAACCAAAGTATTTCTCACAGATTTGGCTGTAGATACTGTTGATATCGAAGGGTTTTATGAAACTAAAAAAGAGTTTGATGTTTTTTTAATTGACCATCACCCTATAGAAGAAAATTTAGAAGGGAAAAATATTATTAAAACAGATAGTGGCATATGTGCTACCAATATAATTTATGATTTGGGGGGAGGGCTTATTGATGAGGAAAAATGGAAATGGCTTGCTTGCACAGCAATTGTTGCAGATTATACTTTCCTCCACAAGGAACAATTTGATTTTATCAAGGAAAATTATCCTGATTTTAATTTAGAAACTCCTTTCAAGACAAGTGTTGGAAAAATTGCAGATAAACTGGCTTATTCATTATATTATTTTCACGCAGATAAAGGCAAAATTTATCGGGCAATTTTAAATTCTGATTGGAAATTTATAGAAAAATATTATGAAAAAGTAAAAGAAGAAATTGATTATTGGGTTGAAAATTTTGAAGAAAAAAGTGAATATTTTCCTGATAAAGAAATTTATTTTTATGAACTTACCCCGAAGTATGGAAGAGCAATAATTTTGAATATAATTTCTAGTGAAAAAATAAAAGGCAAAACATTGATGGGATATATGGAACAAAAGAATGGTCTTGTTAAAATAAGTGCAAGAAATCAACTAGATGGTGCGGATATGAATTCTCTTTTGAAAAAAGGAATTGCTGGTTTAGAAAATGCAATTGCTGGTGGGCACAAAAAAGCTTCTGGAGCATCTATTATGGCTAAAGATTTGGGTAAGTTTAAGGAGAATATTTTGGGAGCTCTGAGGAAATGAAATCCCCTTTTCTTCAAAGAAAAGAATCAATTTTATCAAAGAAAGATAAATCATCGAAGGGAGATTGGGATGAAAAAATTGCTAAATTTTGTAATGAAATAAATTCTTCAGAAAATTATTACACAACATCCTCCTGTTCTGGAAGAATAATAATTATGATTGATTCTGATAAGAAACAAAGCAATTTATTCTTAGAAGTTTATCATAATAAAATAAAATTAAATGAATTAAAAAATAGTTTAGATAAAATTGTTGTTAAAAATAAAAAATTAATTAAATTTAAATTTGAACCTTTTATTCTTCATGTTGCGTGCAAAACATTAGATGATGCGAAAGAGTTTTTGAAAAAAGTTCAAAAAGCAGGATGTAAAAAAGCAGGGATTATAAGTCTTGAAAAAAATATTATTGTTGAATTAAATGGAAGTGAAAAAACTGAGTTTTTAATTATTGAAAATCAAAAAATTTTAGTTAATGATAGATTTTTAGAATTAATTGTTAAAAGATGTAATAGAAATCTTGAAAAAAGTTGGGATAGGATTGAAAAGTTGCGTAAATCTATAAAATAATCTTTATGTTTTACTAACATAATATATATAAACTTCGAAGAGCTTATTTTTTTATCATAATAATTGATGTCGAGTTGGTTTTATGATACGAGGGGGTGGAGTTTTCCTCTCCTCTTTTTTTCTAAGGTATTAGTTGGAAATATGTCAACTATAAAAACTTTTCGTAGAAAAGTGAACAATTAAATGAGGTAAACAAAATATGGTATTAGATTTTGCAAAAGAAGCGATAGGCAATGTTGAATCACATAGTATTAACTTTGATGAATTACGAGCTGGGAAGGCAAACATTAAGGTTGTTGGATGTGGTGGATGCGGTTCTAATATGGTAACATGGCTTTTTAACAAGGGAATTAATGGGGCTTCTATTTATGGAATAAATACAGATGCTCTTCATCTAAGTGTAACTAAAGCAGATGATAAAATTCTTATTGGAAAAGAATTGACTCGTGGCCTTGGTGCTGGTGGAAAACCTAGAATTGGGAAGGAAGCAGCTAGAGAAGCATTAGTTGATTTAAAGAAAGCTGTTGGAAATGCAGATATGGTTTTTGTTTTAGCAGGTTTAGGTGGAGGAACTGGAACTGGTTCAGCACCTGTTGTTGCGCAAATTGCTAAAGAAGCTGGCGCAGTAGTTATTGGTGTTGTGACAATGCCTTTTGAATCTGAACGAGCAAGAATTGACAAAGCTGAATTCGGGTTACAAGAACTTAGAGACATGACTGACACGTGTATTGTTTTAGATAATAATAGACTTGTTGATATTGCTGGACAGTTGCCAATTGAACAAGCTTTTGCTGTTGCTAACGAACTTGTATCTACTATGATTAAAGGTATTGTTGAAACAATTACTTTACCTAGTTTA
>CAYZVU010000011.1:0-20107 GCA_964482075.1 Candidatus Woesearchaeota archaeon
AGAGCTGAATGCATCTAAGCTCGAAGCCATCCGCAAAACGAGACAATTAAGGCCGCGAAAGAAGATCGCGTTGATAGAATTCTTGTGTAAGATTCGAGGTTCGCCGAGAATTTCAGCATAGAATTACTAAAAGCCTCATTTGTATTTATATTTGATAAATCGATATTCTGTTACTTATTTCTTTGTAAAGTTTTTTATATTCTAATTATTTAAATAAAATATGCCCATCACAACTCCGCCGCTTTTAATTTTTGGAACATTTTTTGTTATTTATTTAATTACTTTAAGAATTGGGGAGAAAAATCATCCTTGGATAAAATGGGTTCGTTGGGGGATTGGAATAGCGTTCATTCTTACTATTTTAATATTAGGATTAATTCTTACACGAAGTACTTTTTAATTAACAATTTTCTCCAAGACGAAAAACTTAACAAAGTTAGTTTTGAGTAATTTAATCTTCCCTAAACCCTAATCTCAACTTCCTCAAAATAATCTTCAACTAAATTTTTCAACCGAATCAAATATTCTTCAGAAGTATCTTTTTTTAATTGAAATTCAGCATCAAGTAATTCTCCCTGAACTTTAAACCCTTGAAGAACAAACTTTTTAGGCTTCTCCCCAACAATTTGATTTAACCACTTCGCCATTTTCAAAACCTCTTCCTCTATATGAATCTCTTCGAGAATCGTTGTACGAAATTCATATTTCCCAAACAAAGAAATTATTTTTATTGATTTTTCTATATCCCCTAATTCAACCTCAGCATTAACAACTTCAGAATATTTTTCTCCACTAGCCTTAATGTCCATCGCAACATAATCAACAAGCCCCATAACAATAAATTCTTTTAATTTCCCAGGGAAGCTTCCGTTAGTATCTATTTTAATAGAATAATTTAATTTTTTTATTTTTCTTAAAAAATCTTCCTTCAAAGTCATCAGGGGTTCTCCCCCTGTAATACAAACCCCCCCAAGATATTTTTTTCTCTTCTCTAAAAACTTTAAGACATCCTCTTGAGAAATTTCTTCCCTATCAGCTTTGATTACAAGCCCTTTGTTGTGACAAAACCCGCACCGAAAATTACAACCAAATAAAAATATAGTGCAAGCTATTTTGCCCGGATAATCAATCAAAGTTACTTTTTGTAAATCAGATATTTTCATAATTGCTCCTAAAGGTCAAAAGTTTTTCTGTCATCCCATTCGCATCTTTTACCTTCATTCCATTGTTGGATAGGTCTTATGTAGCCCACAATTCTCGACCATACCTCACATTTTGTTCTTTTAATTTCTGTCATCTTAATTTCCTCCTTTTAATTTACAGTCGATGAAATCGTCTGTTCTATTTTACATTCTTCATTGTGCCCATTTTCCTGATCACACTTCGGGCAATATTTATGTTCCCCGGACAAGTAACCATGTTTAGGACATATTGAAAATGTAGGTGTAATTGTAAAATAAGGCAAGTGAAACTTTTCTGCAATTTTTTTTACTAATAGCTTTGCCCCTTCTTTTTGCATTCTTTCTCCAACAAAGCCATGGAAGACAGTTCCCCCTGTATATTTTGTCTGAGCAGGATCTTGCAATTCAAGTGCTTCAAATAAATCAGAAGTATGACCTACTGGCAACTGTGTAGAATTTGTATAATATGGTTTTGCACTATTATTTCTAACAGACTTTTCATTTGCAACAATTATTCTTCCAAAATGAGCTTTATCCATTCTTGCAAATCTATATGCTGTCCCCTCTCCAGGAGTCGCCTCAAGATTGTAAATGTTTCCAGTTTCTGTTTGATATTCTTCCAGCTTCTCTCTCATAAAATCCAAAACTTTAATTGCAAATTCCTTTCCTCTTTCGGTTGTCATATCTTCCCCTGGCATAAAATTCATAATTGATTCATTCATTCCCAAAAGTCCAATTGTCGCAAAATGATTTTTCCAACATTCTCCAAATCTTTGATGGACTAATCTTAAATAAAATTTAGAATAAGGATAAAGCCCAAGATTAGTAAATCTTTCAAGAGCTTTTCTTTTTATTTCCAAACTTTCTTTTGCAAGCTCCATTAATCTTCCAAGTTTTTCAAAATAATTTGCCTCATCAACAGAAGTAAAACCCAATCTAGGCAAGTTAATAGTTACAACCCCAATAGAACCAGTTAAAGGATTTGCCCCAAATAAACCTCCTCCTCTTTTTCTCAATTCTGTTTGATCTAATCGTAATCTACAACACATAGATCTAGAATCTTCTGGCTTCATATCCGAATTAATAAAATTAGAAAAATAAGGAATACCATATTTTGCAGTCATCTCCCAGATAGCTTCGTAATTTGGGTTATTCCATTCAAAATCTTTTGTTATATTATATGTTGGAATTGGGAAAGTAAAAACACGCCCATCAGCGTCGCCTTCAGTCATCCCTTCTGCAAGTGCTCTATTAAACATATCCATTTCTTTTTGAAATTCTTTGTAAGTTTCTTTTTGAGGAACTCCACCAATAATAACTGGCTCATCCAACATATATTTTGGCACCTTTAAATCTAAAGTAATATTTGTGAAGGGTGTTTGAAATCCGACCCTTGTGGGAACAGCCATATTAAATAAAAATTCTTGAATATGTTGTTTAACTTCTTTGTAACTTAAATCATCCTGCCTGATAAAAGGAGCAAGTAAAGTATCAAAATTAGAAAATGCTTGTGCGCCTGCTGTTTCTCCTTGAAGTGTATAAAAGAAATTCACTGCTTGACCTAATGCTGTTCTCAAATGTTTTGGAGCTTTGCATACAACTTTCCCAGGAACCCCTCTAAATCCTGTTACTAGCAAATCCTTTAAATCCCATCCAACACAATAAGCACCCAATGTATCTAGATCATGAATATGAAGATCCCCGCCTTCATGAGTTTTTCTTATTGCCTCTGGGTAAATTCTCCTCAGCCAATAATTACTAATTATTTTTGTCGCAATATAATTATTCAACCCTTGCAAAGAAAAACTTTTATTTGAATTCTCTTTTACCATCCAATCATTTAAACCAATATAATCATCAACAGCTTCAATAGTATCAAACAAGCCCTTAACATTTCTTAATTCTTCGTGGCTTCTCCTATAAAGAATATATGTTTTGGAAACTTTCGCATGGCCTTCTTCAATCAATGTTTTTTCTACCAAATCTTGAACCTCTTCAACAGTTGGAATATTTTTCTCTCCAAATGTTTTTTCTAATTCTTTTATAACTAATGCTGCAAGATATTTTGGTTTTTCTTTATCTGTCCCACCAACTGCTTTAACTGCTTTCCAAATCGCATCAGCTACCTTTTCTCCATTAAACGGGACAACACTTCCATCTCTTTTTCTAACTTTATTTATCATTTTAATTCTTTTATTTCTTTTTTAAAATCTTTAATATTTTGAAAATCTCTATAAACAGATGCAAATCTAATATATGCCACATTATCTATTTTTTTTATTTTTTTTATTGCCATTTCACCTATTATCTCACTTTTAATTTCCTTCTGACCTTTTTTTCTTATTAGTTCTTCAATTTCTCTGATCAATTGATCAATTTTTTCTTTTGATATGGGCCTTTTTTCAAATGCTCTCAAAATACCTGTTCTTAGCTTTTCCCCATCAAAAGGTTCCCTTGATTTGTCTTTTTTTATAATGTAAATATCTTCTCTACTAACTGTTTCATAGGTAGTAAATCTCTTTTTACATTTCAAACACTCTCTTCTCCTCCTAATCCCGGTTGGTGAAGCGCGTTTATTAGTCACCTTTGACTTTGTGTTTATACAATATGGGCATTCCATTTTAATTAATAATGTACAATATCTTGTACCCCTTATGTCTTTTGTTACAATAATTGGTACAATCTAGAAGAATCAAAATAATTTACTATTTAAACTTTTAGAACCATTGTCAGGTTACACTTCTTGCAAATCTTATTTCTTGAGGGTTCTTGGCAAATTTCACAATATTTTACTGTTGAATCTTTTTTCTTTTGAATTTTTGGAAGTGTCTTATTAAAGTTCTTTAAAATATTTATTTTATCATTTTCAGGCAAAGTGTTTAAAAATTTTCTAACTTGAATTCTATAAGAATCTAAACCACACGGGCATTTTTCATAAATAACTGGAAGTTTTAGTTTTTTTGAAAACTTTCTTATATCATTTTCAAGAACATAAAAAAGAGGTTTAATCCTTTGAACAAACTTTTTATCTAAAATATTATCTGTTATTGGTCCGAGATTTGCAGAAAGTTTTGGAGAGCCTTTCATAATATTCATTAAAAAAGTTTGAGCTTCATCATCTAAGTTATGACCTGTCGCAATATATTTTGCTTTTAATTTTCTTGCTTGCTTATTCATAATCCATTTTTTTATTACACCACAAATTGCACAATTTTTCAATTTTGATTTTCCACTTTTTGCTTGAATCCCTGAACGAAGAAAACACATGCCAGAACCCATTTCTTTTTTCATATCATAAACATAAAGTTTGATTTTCAAATCTTTACATAACTTCTTAACTTTCTCCAAACAATCATTGCTATATTTTCCAATTTTTAAATCAATATGAAATCCTTTTAGAGAATATCCTAATTTATGAAGAACATAGGCAGTTGTTGTTGAATCTTTTCCTCCAGATAAAGCAACTAAAATTTTATCTGATTTCTTTAACTTAATTTCTTTTAGAGTTTTTTCAATTTGCTTTTCAATTTTCATTTTACTTTACCCCGCAAATCTTATCTTTCTCTTCAGTCATTTTATATTTTTGAATCATCCTTCGAAATTTAATATTCTTCTTAAGTTCATTAAATGTCCCTTCCCCCACCACTTTTCCATTTTCAAATAAATAAATATAATCAAATCTTCCTAACAAGTGAAGCCGATGGATTGACGAGAAAATTGTTTTTTTCTTAAATTCTCTAAAAATATTTTCATGAATTTTTAATTCATTCATACTATCAACACTGCTTGTGGGTTCATCTAGCAAAAGAATATCACTTTCTTGTGCAGCCAATAAACCTCTTGCAAGAGCTAGCCTCTGTTTTTCTCCTCCTGAAAGAGAAACCCCCTTTTCTGAAACATTTGTGTTCAAGCCTTTTTTTAATCTTTTAACAACACTTGAAAACTGCGCCATTTTAACTGCTTTTTTAACTTCATCTTTTTTAGTATGCAAATCCATTGTTATATTATATTTCAGCGTGCTGTTGAAAATTTCTGGCTCTTGAGGGATTAAGGTTATTTTCTCTTTTATTTGTTTTAATCCATTTTTAATTTTTTCACCTTCAAGATAAAGTTCCCCTTCATGTGGATCGTAAAGTCCTCTCAAAAGAGCTAAAACTGTACTTTTCCCAGAACCACTTTCTCCAACAAGGGCAATTTTTTGTCCTCTATGAAATTTAATATTTACTTTCTCTAAGTGTCTTGCCCCTTTTTCAGTATTATAACTAAAATTCAAATTTTTTATTTCCATGGATTTCCAATCTTTTGGAATTTTATCTTTTATCTTTTCTTTTTCTCTTAATTCTTCAAATGCCTTTTCTATTGGTTCTGCCCCCATAATTCTTGCATTATGTTTTACTAAACCTCCATACATTGATGCAAACTGAAAGAAAGTATCCCCTACTCTTTGAAGATATCCATATAAAATATAAAGTGTCCCAATCATGATTGTTCCTGTCGCTATAAATGATGTGTAAGAATAATAACTTAATGCCACAACAGTCATAAATGTGAGTGCGACACTCCCAATAGCCCATTTCAATTCATTTAATATTGTTGCTTTTTTATGAGTAGGATAAACATCGAGAATTTTTTCATCAATTCTTTTTTCAACTGTTTTCCTTAGTCTAAGTGTAACAACAGTTATAATATTGCTAATATAATCAAATACTGCGGCCCCAAGTTTATTACTATATTTATTCATCTCCTTATAATATTTAATTAATTTCCTATCCACGGCCATAATAATTATAATTATAATTAGAGAAAAGACTAATGCAAAAATTGCAATATATAAATTAAAAAAGAACAAAACTGCAAGTGAACCAAAAATATTTACCGCCGTATAAACAATTTCAAATGTGTAATATTCTGAGAATGATCTAACAGACTCTCCAGCTCTGTTTATTTTATCTATTGTATCCCCTGAATGATTATCTTTGTGCCATTTAATTGGGAGTTGAAGAACTTGATGTATCTTTTTGTTTTTGTAAGATCTGTATACCGAAAATCCTGTAAGAGACTCCATTAATCTTCCTGTCCCGTGAAATAGCCAAAAAACAATTTGAATTGCAAGCAAAGAAACTATTAATAAAATTAATCTTTTTAGTTCTGCCATCGAGGAAATATTATTTTGAATAGAGTTAAATATAAGTCCAATTAAAAGAGGTGTTGCTAATCCAATTATACCAGCAATAACAAAAAGAAACATATAGAGAATAAATCTTTTTTTAAGTTTCCCTAAATGTTTCCATTCTTCCCTTAAAATTCCTACTAATGGGTTTCTCTTTTTTTCAACTTCTTCAGCCATAAGTCAAAGAAAAGAAAATAGTTTATAAAATTAATCTTCTTCGTCAGAAATCTCTTGAATGTATCCTTTTCTCTTATCCATTGGTCCTCTGTCTTCAGGCCCCATAAGCGTTGAGTAATCCATAATATACTAAGTGTGCTCAAGTATTTAAAAGTTATTATGAGCCTGATTTTCCCAAATTTAATAATAAAAAAAATAAATTATAAAGTTATGCTATCTCCCACATCCACATGAACCAGTTTTTTCAACTCCGCAAGTAGAACTTCCGCATGAATTTTGAGCAGAACAACCGCCAGAGCAGGATGGTGCTAAAGAAGATTCAGAACTAACTTGAGAAGAATCCTCTGTGTCTGTGTTTACAGCTGTTGCAAGCGCAAAGCTCGCTATAAGAACCACTCCCATGACAAGTGCTAAAATCGCTAATGTTTTCATTTGTTTTTACCTCCATTTTAATTAATCAAATAAGAAAAATGTTTATTATAATTGGTTTGGAGTAATTGGTTACTTAGGCTATAAGTTTTGAAACGAGTATTTTATTTAGCATAATAAGGTTTATTAAACAATTAATCATTAAATAAATAAAATGGATAAACAAAAGACCTACAATATTTTTTTAACTCTCGGAGCAATATGGATTATAATGGGATTGATTATTTATCCAAATCCTGCGGTATGGCCATTAGGTTTTATTTTTCTTATAATAGGTTTAATTGGAAAATTTGGTCATAAAATGTGTAAGAATAAATAGTTTAATTTCTCAACACAACAAAATTATTCATCCCTCTCCGCTTCCTCTCGATAAATTGTTTTGCCTCTAATTTGTCCAACAATCGAGTCATTCCAACTTTTCCAATTTCCATTTTCTCCATCAATGTTTTTTGAAACATCCCTCCATTTTCATCCTGCAACAATCCAATAACTTTTTTCTCGTTTTCGTCAAGCTTAGATAAATCCAACGGTTTCTTCTTTTCAGTTATTATCTTTGTCTTATGTTTAACAATTATCTTTTCCTTTGGTTTTGTAAACATTATCACCACTCCTATAATAAATATAATCGCAATTAAAATATAACTTATTATTGTTTGAATATTTAAGTTATCATACATTTGGCAAGAGTCTCCGTGAGTACAAGTTAAATCCAGATTGTCTTTAATCACAGAATTAAACATAACAACCATAATTAACATTACAACCGCAATTCCCATAATCAAATATCCTACTTTATTATTTTCCATTTTCATAATCTCCTATAGCTTTCTTCAAAGCCTCAATCCCCAAAACAGAGCAATGTACTTTAATCTTTGGCATTCCTCCAAGTTCCTTAACAATGTCATCTTTAGTTATTTTCTTAGCTTCTTCAATTGTTTTTCCTTTCGCCAACTCACAAACAACATCTGAACTCGCAACAGCCGCAGGACATCCAAATGTTTGAAAACCCAAATCCTTTATGGTATTCCCTTTAATCTTTATCTCCAACCGCATGATGTCCCCACATTTAATATTCCCAATTTCCCCAACCCCATCAGGATTTTTAATTATTTTAACAAACTTGGGATTCGTAAAATGCTTCATAAGTTTTTTAGAGTAGGGGGATTCTAGGACCATTTTAAAATTTTAAATTAAATGATTTAATTATTTCTGCGATTTCTTTTAATTTATACTGGAGATGAGAATACCTCTGGTTTGAATTTTTTTTCATTTCATCATACATCCATCTAAAAGCAGTACAGGAGTCTTGGAGAATTTGATATGGAATCATTTCTTTTTCTTTTTTAGTTAATTTATTATATTTTTCATAGGTTTTTAAAAATAAATTCATTTTTTCTTTATCAAATTTGCCCCTCTCAAGACAGATATATTTAATGCCTGTAGCAACATCATTGATTCTTGGCCTCATTTCCAGATTATCAAAATCTATTATTCCAGTTAATTTATTACCCAAAAACAAGACATTATTAATTCCAAAATCTCTATGGTTAATTAATATATTTTCTTCAAATTTATTCTCAGAAATTTTA
Source organism: Candidatus Woesearchaeota archaeon (assembly GCA_964482075.1). Lineage (GTDB taxonomy): Archaea > Nanobdellota > Nanobdellia > Pacearchaeales > GW2011-AR1 > CAYZVU01. The sequence goes on from CAYZVU010000011.1 coordinate 8,547, forward strand.
TCAAGAATCTTTTTAAGAAATTTAACATTTTTTTTAGCCAAGGTGTTTACTTTATTCTTAATTTTAGATTTTTCTATTTTAGAGAATCCTTCATAAACCCAATTTCGGGAATTCTTTTCTTCATTAAATTTTTTACCTAATTTTTTGATAGTTTTATGATATATTGCTAGTGCTTTTGATATTTCCTTTATTTTGTTTTTATCTGTTTTTTCCAAAGATTCCCCCGGAATCATTTCATATACCCAGAATCCTTTTTCTCCAATTTTGGAAATAAATTTTTTATCTTTATTTTTTAATGGCTTAGGAGTTTCATAAGGAAATTTATTTTTTCTTAAAAAATTCAATACTTTAAATTCCATCTTAATCTTATCCATTTTCCAATCATCTAATTTTCTCCCAAGAATTCTTGCAATAAATTTCCCTTTATTTGTAGATAAAATAAAATTATAATTGCAGAGTCCTCCCTTAATTAATTTAAACGATTCTAATCCTCCAAGATTGTAACCTTGACATATTTTTTGTGCTTGTTTTTTTGTTAATTTCATTTTATCTCTAACTCCTTCTCAGTTTCTGCAAATTTTTTGTATTTCACTTTAACTGTTTTTAATTCTCCTCCACAATTATGAAGACTTGTGCCATCTTCAATACATGCCTCGCAATTTTCTTCAATTATCTTTTTACATTTCGGGCATTTTGCAATAGCTCTCATTTCATTTCTCCCAACGCTTTAACCAGCACATCAACATCTTCATCATTCATCCCATGACCTTTACAACCTTCTTCTAAAGTTTCCATTTGTGCACACGGACATCCAACACAACCCATCCCAGATTCCATAAGTAATTCAGCAGCCTTAGGCTTTTCACTAATTAATTCTCCAATTTTTGTTTCCTTTGTTATTTTCATTTTAACCTCCCTGATTTTAATTTCATCTTACCAACGGAGAAATCTTTCTCAATTTCTCAACTGTTTTTTTAATTTCTTGTAATGCAAAATCAACTTCCCCTTTAGTTGTATATTTACTAATACTAATTCGAACAGAACTATTTGAATCAAATGGGCTCAACCCCAATGCCTGCAAAACATGACTTGGTTCAAGAGACCTCGACGAACATGCCGAGCCGGTTGAAGTAAAAATCTGCTTCGCATTCAAAAAACTCCCAATAGATTCGCCTTCAATATTATGAAATGAAACATTGATATTATTACACAATCTATCCATCCCCTCAGCCCCGTTCAACTTCACATTATCTATTTTCAATAATTCCTCTATAAAATAATCTCTCAATTTAAACATATTTTTTACATCTCTTCCACTAGCAATTTTCACCGACTTTGCAAAGCCCACAATCCCTGCAACATTTTCAGTTGAGCTTCTCGCCTTAAATTCCTGACCCCCGCCATGAAGCAACGGAGAAATTCTAACACCCTCTTTAATATACAACGCCCCAACACCTTTTGGCCCATGAATCTTATGCGCATTAATTGTCATCAAATCTATTCCCTGCTTCTTAACATTTATCCCAACTTTTGTAAACGACTGGCACGCATCTGTATGAAACAAAACTTTCTTCTCCCTACAAATTTTTGAAATAGCATCCAAATCCTGGATAGTCCCAACTTCATTATTTCCATGAATTATAGAAACCAAAAACGTCTTCTCAGTAATCGAATCCTTCAACTGCGCCAAATCAACAAACCCCTCAGAGTCAACATCTAAATAAGTAATCTCTGCACCAAGAGTCTTAAGCCATTTGCAAGTATTCAAAACACAATCATGCTCAATTTTAGAAGTTATAATGTGATTCTTCTTAGGATAATTCTGAAAAAACAAACCCTTCAACGCAAAGTTATTAGATTCAGTCCCACTCCCAGTAAATATTAATTCCTTATACTTTGCCCCAATAGACTTCGCAACAATCTCACGAGATTCTTCAATGGCCCTCCGAGATTCCTCTCCCGCCAAATGCAAAGACGACGCATTCCCATATTTCTCTGAAAAATACGGCAACATTACCTTTAGAACTTTTTCATCAACTTTTGTTGTTGCAGCATTGTCTAAATATGTTGGTTTCATTTTAGTTTTTTTGTAAGAATTACTTGCTTATCATTTACCTTGTATTTTAATTTTTTATAAAATTTAAATGCTCCCGCATTTTTACTAGTCATAACGCTTATAGTTTTTGTGCCTTTTTTCTTATACTTATCTTCAATAAATTTTAATAAGCTTTTCCCAAAACCTTTTCCTTGAGATTTTTTATTTATCCAAAATTCGTCAATATAAATATCCTTTTTGCCTTCAGCAGCTATTGCAATAAACCCCACAATTTTTTTATTTATGGTAATAGGATAAATAGTTCCATTTGCAAGCATATCATTTACTCTATCTCTTGCTGTTTTTAAGGTATAGCCCTGAAAATATGGTTTTTTTGATGATTCTTCTAAAAATAATTCTGCGAGTTCTTTCAAATCTTTTTTTGTTGCTTTTCGTATTTTCATTTTATATAAGGACATCCATGACACTGTGTTGAAGCATGTTTATCTATAAGTTTCAACATAGGCAAAATCGTTGTTTTATTCAAAGAATAAATTCTTTGTTTGCCTTTTTGCGTAGATTGAACAATATTGCACTTTTTCAAAGCCGAAAGCGCATGAGAAATTTTACTCTGCTCAGCTTTAATTCCATCTTTTAACTCAGTCACACTTTGTTGTTTCTCACGAAGCGAAAGAATAATACTAACTTTCAAAGGATTCGCCAAATTACTAAAGAACCGATGATATGTTTCATATTGACATTTTTTCATATGAAACGTAATTCATTTGTATTTATAAAGTTTGCGCCTAAACAACTTCATCTACTCTTTGTCTTGGATTATAACAAGTTAATTCATTTCTCTCCGCATACTCTTTAGTCCCCTCACAAGATAAACAATTCCCTTGAGATCCATCCTCCTCCAGAAGAGCCCCATATGGTTTTGACAGGAGCTTACATAATCTTTTTGGTTATGGTTTTTCATAATCTTTTTTTCTTTCCATTAACTAACTTTTGAAAAGTATTTTTTAAATGTTCTGTAGGAATGTTTAAAAGATTTGTTTTTTGGGGTTTTAAATGAGAAAATTTTTAAAATCAATAATAGAAGGCGGTATGGCCAAGAAGCAAAAAGTAAAAGAATATTCTGGGAAGAAGAAGCAGCAATTAATTAATTATACTCTTCAGCATCCGAAAGTTTTGAGAAGTTTTCCTGGGGGGTATGTCCTAGGATATCTCTTGCCAGGTGATGTTCAGAATAAAATTGAAGAAAAATTTGGGTTAAATAAACACAGATTCACTAAAATTTCTATTGCTGTAGACACGACGAGCAGTTTAATAAAACTTGGAGGGGTGGCAAAAATTTTAAGATATGCAATTGCAGATGGGGATTTTGGCTGGTCTGATGCCATTTTTGGGGGGCCTGTATCCACAGGATTACTTATAGATGGCACAAGGGGATTGGTTTATTGTGGTTGGAGAGGATATCAATTATTTAAAAAAGGAAAATCAACTGGGGCTTACTTTATTGAACCCCCTTATCGATTAGGCAAGAAGATTGTTAAAAAAAATAAAAATTCTAAACACGGACTTGAAGGGAGAATTGAGGATTCTAATTAATAAATGGGCGTATCGGGAGTCGAACCCGGAGCTGCCGGTCTGGAGCCGGCTATTTTACCGTTAAACTATACACCCATAGAATTATTAGAAAGAGGGGATTTTTAAGTTTATCGAGTTTATACCTCTAATTTAAAACACCTTCTGCAAGTTGAGTATGATAAATCATTTCAAATAACGGAAAAAGATTTATTTTTATTATCTGGTCTGAAAAGTTATTCTTTAATCTAGAAAGAAATTCATTTAGCGCCTTATTGTCTGGCTCAACAAGAGTTAAAATATAATCATATTCCCCGACAATCCTTGTAGCATAAGTTAGATTCTTTTCAGAAATAAGAAAATTTTTAAGTTCACTATTTTTTTTATCCCCAGAAGAATTCACTTTCAAGGTGACAAAATAATTAGAATAATTTATTTTAGAGAGATTAATCATAGTCCTAAAGCCCAAAATTATCTTTTGATCTATTAGTTTTTTTATTCTCTTCCTTATAGAAACATCACTAATCCCAACTTTTTCTGCAATCTCCCAACTCGGAATATTACTTTTCTTTGAAAGCCTAGAGAGAATAATCTTATCAATTTTGTCTAGCTTTACTTTGTCCTCTGTTTCAGGCATGCTTCTTATAGAATTTTTATTTTTTGAATTAGAAAAAAGATCCTTAAAAGAATCTTTTAATTCATTTGTCATAGTTAAGAGTGTAAATGAAATTTTATTTTTCCCAAAAGAATTATTAATATAATCTATTGTTTCTGAAAGTTCTTTTAAGATTTTAACTGTAAACCCAACTATAAAATCATATTCGCCTCCCATCTTCCCAAAATATTGAACATTTTTATTGGATTTAATTTTAGAAAAAAGAGTCTTCTCTTTTTCAGAGGTAATGCCCACAGATTGAATTAACATTATATACCCCCCATAAATAAAATTAGAAATATTTACCCTAGCTTGATATCCAATTATAATCCCTTCTTTCTCTAATTTTTTAATTCGATAGTCTAAAACCTCTCGAGAAACTCTTAATTTTTTAGCTATTTTTTTCCGAGATTCATCTGCATTTTCTGAGATTTCATATAATATTTTATTGTCTAGATTGTCCATTTCATAATATTATAACCTTTTTAGTTTAAAAAGTTATCTTTTGTAAAAATATGCCATAATAAACTTAATAAATATAACTATGGTTACTACTTCGTAATTAAACACCGAGAATAAAAATGACTATCAGCGAAAAACAAATGGAAGATTGGAGAGAAGGAGCTAAATTAAGAGAAACTTGGGGATTTAGCCCTCTTGAAGTTGGGACTATGCAAAGAAAAGGAAATTTGGCAGAAAGAGAAAATCAAAGAATAATCGTGGCGAATTTCCTTTCTGATTTATTAGATAGGAAGGCATATGTAACTCAAGATTTTCTTTTAGATACTGTGGCTAGTGCGGGAAGAGATATTTTTAGAAATAGCATACCCTACCAAAATGGATTAGAATTAGCAAGGCCATATTTGCCAAGAGTAGCTACGGAGAATAAGGAATGGAATTATAAGGGAGACTTTGACCCAATAGAGGAAGATAAATCAATATCAACTTGCTGGAGAGACTCTGCGATAGTCGATGCCTTTAATGTCCCTCCTAGATTGCGATCTGCAGTTCCAGAGGAATTTTGTAAGAGAGATGGACGAATAATTTATTTTAAAAATTTAGAAAAATTATATGATCAACTGAGAGAAGATTATAAAGAAATTTATCAGGCTTTTGGGGATTTTAAAGACTTAAGGGAGAAGATATAATTTTCATTTCAACTTTTTCATTTCACTAATTTCCTCATGAGAAATAGAACATCCCTTGAATTTCAAAGCATAAAGCAAGGCATCTAAAACATTTTTATTTTTCAATCTTACAAGACCTTTTTTATGTGCAATATAAATTAACTCTGCTGAACGAATTATTTTAAATTGCTTAAAGAAATCATAGTTTGTCTTCTTAGGAACAATCTTGGTATGCAGTTTTTTCTCAAGAAATTTCCTCATATCTTCAGGGTCCTCAATCAACGAACGAGTCGTCCTCTCATCAACTGCAATTAAATTCTCAACACCTTTTTTATTTAAAATTTCACTTAAAGCTAATGCTCCACATTCTCCAGAATCAATTAAATGAATTGGCCTTTTGCTTCCAATAAATGTTGAATTAGCTAAATCGAAAATCTCTTTTGTTTTCTTAGAAATTTCTGAATCTTTAATCCCAAGAGCAGAAGGCATTTCCAAAATACCATCTTTCAGCAACTGATCTGCTCGCATAGCTTCCAATTCAAATCTTTTTATTTTCAAAGGCTTGTCAACAATTTCATGCTTAACTTCTTGAGGAATAATAAAATGTCCATTAAAAATTTCCTTAAGTTTTCTAAATTCTGGCAAAAGCCCATTCATAGATAAAGTTATTATTGAACTTGCGTCGAATATTATTACTTTCATTTTGCAATCTCCTTCAACTCGTCCAGCATATGTTTTTTTGCACTATTAAAATTTTCTTTATACCATTTCCCTTTATCATTATCTACTCTTACGGAATTCCCGTGGGCAATTGTGCAATTTTTTTCTCCAATTATCTCAAACCATGCGAATGAAGAATCATCGCCAAGATTTATGAATGTTAAATTTATTCCAGATTTTGGAATGAATGTTAGGAAGAAAAATCTTTTTGAAGTTGTGACTTGATAATTATTTTCAGATATTTTTTGAATTTTAAATTTTTTGAAAGATTCTATTTCCATTATTTTCTCAGGGGTGTTCATTCTTTTCCACAAATAATCTCTTGACTTATTTGTTTTAAGTTTTGATACTATTTTTTTATATCTCATTTTCCCCTCAAATAATCCTCCAAAAGTTTTTTTGTTTTTTTTATGTCCTCAGAAGTACGACATTCAATTATTATTCTTCGAATTTTTTTAAAATTGATTAAATCTAAAATAGATTTCCAATCCAGAGTTCCCTTATCTAAGGATTTATGTTCATCTTTCAGCCCGTTATTATTATGTATGTGAAGATAAACGATTTTGTCCTTTATCCCAGAAATAAATTCTCCCAATGGCATTCCAAGAGTTTTGCTTTTAATAGCAGTATTTAGATGCCCAATATCTAAATTAACTTTAAGTTTAGGAAATCTAGATAAATTATATAAAAAATTTCTCCCATTAAAAAAACAATTCATCTCGGGAATTATATTGACCCCTCTTTTAATTGCAAATTTTATTAACTCTGAAAATTCTTTTTCTTCTTTTTTATTTAATTTCCCATCTTTGAGATGAACTATAAAATCTTTTATCCCGATATATTTGCAAGCTAGAATTTCTGCCTTTAGAGTGTGAATCTCGAGCAAAAGCGCATCTTTTTCTTTTTCAGTAAAAAGTCTGTTTACCCTTGTGTGCGCACTTAAGCTTCCTTTAGGAAATTTTTTTCCAAATTTTTTTAATCTTGGGGCATTAAACCCAATTTTGGGGTCTGTGATTAAAATTTCCCAATTATCAAAATTAATTTTATCTTCTCCTTTATAAGAAATATTATATGATTTAAGTCCTAATCGAGGCTTCATCCAAACATCCTCTCAGCCATTTTAATTCTCTTCACAACAGTCATTTTTTTAGAAGGTTCACTCTCATGTTTAGCCCCAGCATATCCTGCCAAATCATACATTGTAATCCCCAACAGCGAGGCTGTCGTTTCCATAGAAATACCATGTTCATAAATCTTAGAAGCTTTGTTAATTTGCGCTTTCATAAAAACATCCTGAATATATTTTTTCAAATCCCCTGAAAGACCTTTTATAGAACTTCGAATTTTCTGCAAATTCTTCCTCAATTTAGTTTCATCTTTTTTCTCCAACGCAAAAATAATTCCATCAAAAGAAAGTAAAACCGAAGAATAAAACTTTTTCCATCCAATATTCTTTTTATATTCCGCACGCTCAATAATTTTACTCATAGCATAAATAATAACAGCAGTAGCAATATTGTCCGGATCATGAGTTCTCGAAGCAGTATTAATTGTCTGATCACTTAAATCCCTCAACTTAGAAGAATCACTTTGCTCAATTGCATTCTTAGTTTCCTTAAAAATCCTCAGAATATTATCTCCCTCTTGCATAATTAAACAAATAAAAAAGATTATTTAAAGGTTGATATTCTTATCAATATATGAATGTCCTACTAGATACAAATTTCATCATGACTTGTATAAAACAGAAAATAGATTTTATGGAAGAGCTTCAGCTCCAAGGATTTAAAATTATAATTCCAAAACAAGTTATTGAAGAATTAGAAAGAGTCTCTGTAAGAAAAAACAAAAAACTAAAACACAGAGAACTTGCAGAAATATCTTTAAAATTAATCAAAAAAAGTAAAAAGATTTTCACTTCCCCCGACCTAGGAAAAAAACATGTAGACAAATTAATTGTTCAATATGCAGATAAAAACCCAAAACTAATCGTCGCAACACTTGATTCTGAATTAAAGAAGAAGCTGAAAAACAAAAAGATGGTTATTAGGGAAAAAAAGCAACTAGAAATTATATGATAACCTTTAAAAACCGATTTTTGCTTTAATTTTCACTATGTTTTATCTAACTGAAGTTGAAGACCATGTAAGAGTAGCCCCAAAACTATTTGGCTTACCTACTGCTGATGCTGTAGACAAACAACTACGAGAAACCTACGCAGATTATTACGACAGAGAATTAGGAAAAGTAGTTTGTATTATTGAAGTTTTAGAAGTTGGGGAAGGAGTTCTAATCCCAGGAGATGGAGCAGCCTATTACAAATCACGATTCAAATTATTAGTCTGGAGGCCAGAATTACACGAACTGGCCTACGGAACAATCTCAGAAATAACTTCATTCGGTGCATTCATCAGTATGGGCGTAATGAGAGGAATGATCCACATAGGGCAAACAATGGACGATTATGTTAGCTTCAGTAAAGCAGATTCTTTAATGGGTAAAAACTCGAAAAGAGCATTAAAGGCCGGAGACATTTGTCTTGCACGAATCGTAGCAATTAGCCATAAAGGAGATGACCCAAAAATCGGGTTAACAATGAGGCAACCAGGATTAGGGAAATTAGACTGGATTAAAGAAGACGCAATCAAAAAACAAAAAGCAGATGAAAAAACTTTGAAGGCTGAAGAAAGAGCAGTAAAGGGTAAAGGTAAAGGGGGAAAGAAATAAAATGGCAAAAGCAAAAGCCTGCAAAGTTTGCAGTAAAATATACGAAGGATCAAAATGTCCTAAATGCGATTCTAAAGAAGAAACTGAAAACTTCAAGGGAAGAGTTCATATTATAAATCCTGAAAAATCTGAAATCGCGCAAAAATTAAATCTAAAAGAAAAAGGCGAATACGCCATCAAGACAAGGTAACTATGGAATTTAAAATAATCGAAGACAAAAGAAATGATTTGTTTAATAGAAAAGAAATAACCCTAGACGTGAAAGCAAAAATTAGCCCAAGCAACGAAGACGTTGAAAAATGGATCGCAGACAATTTCAAATCAGAATCAAATGCAATTGTGATTAGAGGAATCAAGGGGAAGTTTGGTTCACAAATTTTCTCAGTTTCAGCAAATGTTTATGATTCATTCGCAGATAAAGAAAGAACAGAAGTTAAAACTAAGAAACAAAGAGAAGCTGAAAAGAAATTAATTGATGATAGAATAAAGGCAGAAACTGAGGCAAGAAAAGAAAAAGAAGCTGCTGATAAAGCTGCTGCAGAAGAAAAGGCTGCTGCAGAAAAGCCAGTTGAGGAAGAAAAGCCAGCAGAAGAAGTTAAAGCTCCTGAAGTAGAAGAAGTTAAAGAGGGATCAAATTAAAATGGCAGCAAAAGCAAATAAAAAAGGGAAAAAGAAACATAAGAATAAACCTACAAGTAAAAAATATACTAAGTATAAAATTGACGGCGATAAAATCACAAGACAAAGAACCTGCCCTAGATGTGGACCAGGTGTTTTTTTAATGCAAGCAAAGGGAAGAGTTTATTGTGGGAAATGTCATTATTCTGAATTTGAAGGGAAGAAAGTTGTTGAAGAACCTAAGGAAAAAGTCCCTACTACAGGCAAAGAGAAAAAATAATTATTTTCCAAGAATTTTTCTACTAGTCACATCAACTTTTGATTCAAGAAGTTTTCGAAATTCCTGCGTACCGATTAATTTTATTTCTTTCAGATAATCTTCTGCAAGTAAAATACTTTTAGCCCCAAAGCTTCTTCCCCCAAGAATTTTCCCCCCATTTAGCACCCTTTCTTTTTGTTTTTTATATGCCGCCAAAAGTCCTTCATTGGTCGCCCCATGGCCACATCTCTGCACAGAATTATATAGTCTCCTCGCCCCTCCAGGATGACTGGCAGGTAAATTATTTAATAAGTCTAAATTAATTAGATATGAATTTCTATTTGTCATATTATTTTTTAATTAATTAGGTTTATAAATTTTAACATAGTAATTAATTGAAGAGAATATTTTGAATATTAGTCTGGCAACAATTTATGTTAATAAGCCAGTTTTACATAAGTAAAATGAATATAACCCTAGGAGATTCTCCAAGACAACAAAAGAGTAGACCTGAAGCCTCTCCTGGGGAAAAAGAGGTGATAATATATGGAACATATTCAACTATTTAAACCTTTCGGTGATGTTACCCTTAAAAAATGACAGGAGAGAATTATGATAAAGTAGTAAGACAATGGGACTCCTCTCCCGTGCAATTAAATTAAAAAATGATTACAAAATTTTATAAATAAATCATTTAGTAACTACACATAATCTATTAGGCACTACACATAATCCATAGGCACTACATAAGGATATTTAGTAACTACAATGAATTTAAAAACATCTTAATCATATATTAATATGGAAAAAGAGGCATCCCCGAAGCAAGAACAAATCCACGACTTACTTTTTAACAGAGATTTGGGCTGGCAAGAAATAATCTACGATCTAATTAACACAGAACAACTAAATCCCTGGGACATCGACATAATAATTCTAACTGAAAAATACATTATAAAAATAGAACAACTAGAAGAAGACGATTTCTTTGTCTCAAGCAAAGTCCTTTTAGCAGCATCACTTTTGCTAAGAATAAAATCAGAAATTTTATTAAATGATTACATCAAAAGCATTGATGATATTTTATTCGGGAAAAAAGAAGACAAAAAATATCAACTAAAAAGAATTGAACTTGATGAGCAAATACCTGAACTTGTCCCAAGAAGCCCAATGCCAAGATTCAAAAAAGTAACACTAAAAGAATTAATGGAGGCATTGAACAAAGCAATCTCAACAGAAAACAGAAGAATCAAAAAAGAAATTATCAACAGAAATGCATTAAGAGAAACAGGAATTTCTTTACCAAAGAAAAAATTCAACATTAAAAATAAAATTCAAGAAATCTATTCAAATTTAAGAGGGCATTTTAATAAAAACCAAGATGAAAAAAAAGTCAGCTTTAGTGATTTTATTGGAAAAGAAAGAGAGGAACAAATAATTTCATTTGGTTCTTTATTACATTTAGAAAATCAACAAAAAGTTTGGATGCACCAAGAAGACCACTTTGACGAAATTTACATCTGGTTAAAAAAAACCTACCTCGAACATCATGGGGACCCCTTTGCAGAATTAAGAGAGGATATAGAAGAACAAATTGAAGAAATGGATGATGCCAAGAAAAAAAAGATAGAAGAAATTAATTCAGATTTTGAAAATCCTTTGGGCGAAATGTTTGATTGATTTTAAAAGAATTTAACAAACCACCACGCTTAATCTTAAAAACTAATTTTTCGTCTTCCATAAAATGGGTGAGGAAATAATAATCAATCAATCTTTTGATGAAATAGATGATTTGTCTTTTGACGATATTTCAGATTCAGAGATGGAAAC